>NZ_JBDPMI010000007.1:0-307308 GCF_039871555.1 Streptomyces sp. B5E4 | reverse complement strand
ATCGGTGTCTCAGCAACTCCGAACTGCACCAGAGGCCCTGTCTTCATGCACGGCCACGGCAGAATCACCCGCCCCACCGGCCACTTTCGATCACACCGCACTCAAGATCGATAGGACAACGGCTTCTCAGGCGTCAGGCGCTGGGCTCGGGGATGTCGACGGACAGTCCGCCGCGGGGGCCGACCTTCCACACAAGACCCCATGACTCGATGAGCGGGCGGATAGCTTCCGGGCCGCCGGTCTCCATCGCCTCCAGGAGGGCGCCACGGCGCCCGGCGAAGTCCTCGGGGGTCGGCTTGCCAGGGTCGCCGGTAATGCCCTGGCGCCATGCGGCGGTGGTGATGGTGACCCTCTTGCCCGGCGGTTGCCGGGTGGTCGCGGCGGGTGCGGAAGGTGAGGCAGGGACTTTGACGGTGCGCCGGCGGATGGCTTCGCGGCGGCGGGCGGCTTCACGCGCGGCGCGCTGGGCTTGGGTACGGCGCGGCTTGGTGCGTCCCACGGGGCCTCCGTTGGGGGTGGATCGGCGGTGCGGGTTGATACCCAACGTGACGTTACGCGGTGTTCGCCGACACCTGCGGAAGCGCCGCACCCCGCGCGTCCGTACGGGCGACACAGGTCCGTCGGCGGGTCCGCCCCGGGTGCGTCAGCTTGTCGTTAAACTGTTTGTAGGTGTTCATCATGGTTTGGTGCCCTTCTTGTGGTGAGCGGGCCGGGCGTACGTCTCGCCGGTGGCCAGAACTCCGCCCACACCAGCCAGGTCCAGCGGTCGGCCGCCCCCGAGTCGCGCAGGCGGGGCCGGGTCCAGCCAAGGGTCTGCTTGAGCAGGCGGAAGGTGTGCTCCAGGTCGAACCTGCGCAGGAACGCCTGCCAGCAGCAGTCCACGATCTCGGCACCGACGCCGATGCGAGACCACCACAGCCACACTGGCCGGTTCACCCACCGCTGGGCGGCTTCTCGACGGCCAGCCGGATCACCGTGTCCTCAATGACCGGCAGCGGCCCGTCGTACTCCAGCCAGGCCCGCCCGGCGATCAGCCGCGGGTGGAGCCGGTCCCAGGCCCGGGCAACGGCCGTACTGTAGCGGCGGATGGCGGTGGTGGTGATCTCCCTGCTCCTCGCCCCAGGTAGCGGGGGTCGCCGAAGGCGAACTCGCCGCCGTGCTTGGGCGGTTGGCCGCAGACCCGGTTCGCCGCCGCGAATTCCGTTCGGCTGGCGCGGGTCGGCGCATCACCCGGTTCGAGCGGAGCCGGCCGAGGACCTGCACCGGAAGGTCGCCGAGCAGGTGCGAGATCCGCGGTGCCTCGTAGACGGCGTCCATCACCAGCAGGACCTCCGGATCACCCGCCATCCACTGCCTCGCGCCGATCAACCGGTCCACTACGTCGCGGAGTTGCTCTGCGGTGACGGCGGCCAGGTCGGCGCCGGGCCCAGCCGCACCGCCGCCACCGCGAGCACCAGGCGGCCGTCCGCAGCGCGGGGAGCGGTTCGCAATGATCAATACCCACGCCAGTTAACAACGCTCATGATCAATAGACCTAGGGCCTTCGCGTCAAGTCCTGTACCCCTTGGGACAAGCTCAGGATTCAGCGGAGGCGGGCTCGTTGTCCGGGAATCCCCTTGCGGGTGACCTGCGGTTTCCGTCGACCGGCTACTGCGCCGAACAAGGCACACACCTCGGCTTTCTCTGTTCGCCCTCCGGGGTGAAGGTCAACGATCCGCTGAACGAGCTGCCGCCGAATCGCACCGCGAGGAGGAGCGGTTGCTCATGCTCGGGTGGCCACGATTCGGCCCCCGGGTCGCTGCCGTTCCACAGGTGGAAGACCACTATCGGCTGCTGCGGATCCTTCGTGAGGTAGCCGAGCGTCTTCCCGTACAGAGGATTGCTTCCTCCGAACAGCACAGAGGGAGGCCGAACTCGGCTGTCACGTCAGGCCAGGTGCGGCCAGCAGCGGCCCACTGCCGGACTCGGCCAGTGAGGGCCTCGTACTCCTCCCTGGTGAGAACCCGATAGGGCTTGAGCCAGCCGCGTCGATGCACGAACTCTGCGTACACCGAGGCGATGTTGTCGCAGTCCGCCCGCGTGGGGAACAGGTCTTGGAGAGCCCCGGCGATTCCGGTGGGGGTCCAGAGTCCGCGGTCTTCCCAGTCCTGCTTCAGCTCAGCCCATGCCTCGGGCTCGCGCTCCACGAGCAGCAGGTGATCAACGAGGATTCGAAGAGCTGTCTCGCCGCCGTGCATCCCGGGCCGACGAAGGGCAAGGTTCAGCTGATCAACCAGGTGCGCGTGGATCTCTTCTACAGCGGCAAGCGGAGTAGGAAGCGTCCCGCACACAGTCTTCCGCATGTGATCACCACGGAGCACGCATTCCGATGACGATCACAGGTGGTTGAAGGTCAAGCGAAGCGCGGCGGTCCCGGCTCCTGCTTGGCTATTGATCCCAGGCCGCGCCGAGTGCCAGCAGGCGCTCGCGGTACTCGATGACCTCGACCCACGCCGACGGCCAGGCCGCCGCCCCGTGGCACGCGCCGGCGAACGCCCCTGCCAGCGCGGCAATCGAGTCTGAGTCGCCGCTGGAGTAGGCGCCGCGGCGCACGGCGGCCGACGGGTCGTCGGGGTGTTGGAGGAAGCAGAACAGCGCGGTGGCGAACGCCTCCTCGGCGATCCAGCCCTCGCCGGTGGCCAGGCAGGGGTCGGCGTCCGGGTCGGCGTCCGGCAGCGCGGCCTCGACCCGGTCCAGGACGGCCAGGCACTCCTGCCAGCCACGGGAGATGAAGGAGATCCGGTCCGGATCCTGGGCGTGCTCGGCCAGATTGCCCAGCCAGTCGGCGCGATACACCGCCCGGTTCGCCTCCGCGTAGGCGCGCAGCGGCGACAACAGCTCCTGCGGGGGCGTGCCCTGGGCCAGCAGGTGGACGGCGTGCGCGGTCAAGTCGCTGGCTGCCAGCGCGGTGGGGTGCCCGTGGGTGAGGCCCGACTGCAACTGGGCTGAGCCGGAGCGCTGTTGGGCGCTCAGCCCTGGGATCAGGCCGAGCGGTGCGACCCGCATGTTCGCCCCGCAGCCCTTGGACCCCACCTCGCTGGCCCGCTGCCAGGCCCCGCCCCGCTCCAGCGCCTCGCAGGCGCGCAGGCAGGTACCCCCGGGGGCCCGGTTGTTCTCCGGCGAGTGGTACCAGCTCAGGAAGTGCGCCCGGACCGGTGGTTCCATTCGCTCGGCGGTCAGCGGGCCGTCGGCCAGTGCCGTGTGCAGCGCCTCGCCGAGGGCGAGCGTCATCTGCGTGTCGTCGGTGACGTAGGCCGTGCCCGAGGAGACCGGCAGCGGGAGCGAGCGCCACGGCCCGAACTTCGCCTCGATCTGGGCGAGGGTGTTGAACTCGGTGGGGAAGCCCATGGCATCCCCGATGGCCAGCCCCAGCAGTGCCCCCGTCGCGCGCTTCATCCCGTGCCCACCCATCGTTGTTCCGGTCCACCGATCCTAGGAGGCCCGGGGCGAGTGGTGGCGACGCCAGCGGCGCGCTGAGGGAAGCAACGGCCCTCAGGGCTCCAGACACGGCTGCTCGACGCCCTCACCCGCCTGACTCGCTACCAGGTCGCCCGCGGAGGAGCCATCTGCTTGACGTGAGTGCGGGACAGCGCGCCGCCCCCGCCGGACACCGCGACAGCACGGGAAATCAGGTCTACGCGCGGCCACCTGCGGGTACGTACTTGAAGCCAACTGCGCGTGCTGTCACGCTCGTTGGAGGTCCGGCACCTGGCCGGCCCACGTACCACCCCCCACACCCGGCACCGGCAGGTGTCGACTCCCGGAGAGAGGTACTTCCGTGGACACGTTCCGAATATCGCGCGCCGCGCTGATCTCAGCCGTGGCTCTGGCCGCGGCGGCAACCGGTACGCTGCCCTCCGTCGCGGCAACGCCCGCCGAACCCGCAACGTCCTCCGTCGTCGCGTACGACGACACGTACTACAAGGACGCGCTCGGCAAGGAGGGCGACGAGCTCAAGAGCGCCCTGCACACGATCATCGGCGACCAGACCAAGATCTCATACAGCCAGGTCTGGGACGCACTCATGGAGACCGACGAGGACCCGGAGAACCCGGACAACGTCATCCTCCTCTACAGCGGTGTCTCGCAGAGCAAGGACTCCAACGGCGGCAACGCCGACGACTGGAACCGCGAGCACGTCTGGGCCAAGAGCCACGGCGACTTCGGTACCTCGACCGGTCCGGGCACCGATGTGCACCACCTGCGCCCCACAGACGTGACGGTCAACAGCACCCGCGGGAACAAGGACTTCGACTACGGCGGCAGCCCGGTCGACCAAGCCCCGGGGAGCTTCAGCGACGACGACTCCTTCGAGCCCCGCGACGACGTCAAGGGCGACGTCGCCCGCATGATCCTCTACATGGCCGTTCGGTACGAAGGCGACGACGGCTTCGCCGACCTGGAGCCCAACGAACAGGTCAACAACGGCTCGTCGCCTGCCATCGGCAAGCTCTCGGTCCTCAAGGAGTGGAACGACGAGGACCCGCCGAGCGATTTCGAAAAGAACCGAAACCAGGTGATCTTCGACCAGATCCAGCACAACCGGAACCCGTTCATCGACCACCCGGAGTGGGTCGACTCGATCTGGCCGTAACGATCCTTCAAGCCGTGACGGTGCGGTAGCGGGCCCCGGCGGCCGGTGTGTTGCCGGGTCAGTGGGCGCCGCCCAGGAGCCCGCGGGTGTGGGCCGCCAGGGTCTCGGCCTCCGGGGCGGATATGACCATTCCGCTATCGCGCGCCGGCGGCAGGTCCACCGGCATCGTCTCGATGATCCGGCCCGGGCGGGCGCTCATCACCTCCACCCGGGTGCCGAGGTAGACGGCCTCCGAGATGGAGTGGGTGACCAGCACGATCGTCGTGCCCGTCTCCCGCCAGATGCGGTTCAGCTCGACGTTCAGGTGCTCCCGCGTCAGCGCGTCCAGCGCGCCGAACGGCTCGTCGAGCAGCAGCACCGGCGGCTCGTGCAGCAGCGCGCGGCACAGCGCCACGCGCTGCTGCATACCGCCGGACAGCTCGTGCGGCAGGGCGTCCTCGAAGCCCTGCAGCCCCGTCAGCTCGATCAGCTCGTCGGCCCGGCGCGCCGCCGTCTGCTTGTCCATGCCGCAGGTCCGCCACGAGCCGAGCCCCAGCTCAGCAGCAGAAGTTGCCAGGCGACATCTCGGTGCAAGACGTACAGGATGCCCTGCAAGCGCGTGACTCAGGCGAGCTTGAGCAGGGCTTCGCGGATGTGGGCCCGGTGTTCCCGGAGTCGCCCGTCTCGAAGACCCCTTCGGGGAGCGATGGACTCGTCCTGGACGAGACTGATGGGACGACGAGCAACGTCATCCATTGAGCGCGCCCCTTCCAGGGCAAGAATTGCCCTAGTCGTTTGGTTCGGATCATCGAACCCTTGGCATGCGAGCGCGCCTATCGAGTGCGGTGCCTCCGAGGGCCCCTGTAGCCTGGCGTCACTGATGTTGGGGGGCTGACCGTGGAGAACATCCTGTCCGTGGCCATTGGGGCCGCTATCGGCCTCATAGGGGTGTTGTTCGGTTCGTGGTTTACCGCTCGCCGGCAGGACCGCATGTGGCTGCGCGAACAGAAGCTCAAGGCCGGGATCGGCTTCAACACGGCCGTAGTTCAGCTACTGGACTACGTGAAAGAATCACAGCTGAGTGACGACGGCCCTGGAGCCAACGAATTGGTGAACCGGATGCAGGAAGCACGCTCAGCTCTCTACCTGCTCTGCGCCAGCGACACTGTCGATCTCGCCGATGCTCTCGCGCGCCGGGTGTGGCGCACCCGGCCCACCGACGGCAGGGACGACCGCCGGGCCGAGTTCCGGGAGACGTTGGACCTCCTGCGTCGCTTCACCCTCCAGCTCCGGCAAGAGATCGCCAGCTCGTAGTCCTCGTCGGGTCACCGGGCGGACCAGAGGGAGGTGCCTGCGATGTGTAGCCCGGCCAGGTATACGGTGGCGGCCTTCTCGTAGCGAGTGGCGATGCCCCGCCACCGCTTCAGCTTGATCTTTAACGTCGCAGGTCACTCGACGGGCTGACCTGGAAGCGAAGAAAGCCGACGCCGCCTTGAGGATCTCGTTCGCCCGCCGCGGTTCGGCATTCTCCGCCTTCGGGCGCTTGACCTCTGCAGCCTCGTCCGAAGTCACGCCCGGACGCTGGCCTGGCATCGACTTCGGCCTTGCGGACCCAGGTCCGCACGTTCTCCGCGGCACCGATGCCCAGCTTCGCGGCGACCGCCTTCATCGCGGCCCACTCGGTCGGGTAATTGGGCCGGATCTCCGCGACCATGCGCACCGCACGCTCACGAAGCTCGGGAGGGTAGGGGGACGGACGCGCCATGACTCGATCCTCTCAGGGAATCGAGCCTCCATCAGCCCCGGAGCGGTTCAATCTGGTGAACCGGGTTCGACGTGGTGGCGTCAGAAACTGATGTTGCTCATGTGGACGCGCCGATGGGGCTGGTCTGGTCGCTGGGGGAAGGGGTGCGTCGGACACTGGGGTTTGATGACGATCCGCCCAGGAGAGCAGAGACCGCAGGGTAATGACACGCGACCGCACACCTCCCGTCCATTGGAGTCGATGGCCTTCTTTCCTGCCTGCCGGAGTGCTCCTCGTCGCCGTCGTCGTCGATGTACTGATCCCGCCGGAATTCACCGCGTTTCCACTGCTGGCGGCCGCTCCCGTTCTGGCCGCCCCCGTGTACTCGTTGCAGGGCACGATCGCCACCGGCGTAGTTACAGAGCTGATCGGGACGGCCCTGTCGTACACGAAGGGAACCGTCACCCTTACCGACTACTCCGTTCGGTTCGCGACCGTCGTTGTCCTGACCGTTCTGGCCGCGATCCTCAACCGGGTCATGACCAAGGACCGCAAGCAGCTGAAGGACACTCGCGAGGTTGCCGAGGTTGTTCAGCGTGCGGTACTGCCCATCCCCCCTGACCGGGTCGGATCGCTTGACGTAGCCACCCGGTACAGGGCTGCCGCGAAAGAGGCTGCCATCGGCGGCGACCTCTACGCCATCCACCCCACACCCGACGGCGTTCGGATGATGATTGCCGACGTGCGGGGGAAAGGACTGGGCGCGGTACGAGCCGTCAACAGGCTGCTCGGCGTCTTCTACGAGGCCGCGGCTCACATCCCCGGCTTGACCGATGTGGTCGACCGCCTGGAGGAACTCATACTGAGGATCAATGCCGAGGAGGACGAGGAGGGCACTGAATCCTTTGCCACCGCCGTCCTCATCGATGTCCCCGATGACGGCTCCCCCCTATACGTGATCAATCTGGGACATCCACCGCCGTTCCTCGCCTATCAGGGCCGCGCGAGTCCGCTGGAGCCGTCTGCCCCTTCCCTGCCCCTGGGCTTGGGCGACCTGGGCCGCACCCGTGTACCAGTCGACCGGCACACGTTGCCGCACGGCGCGACCCTGGTGCTATTCACTGATGGTTTGCTGGAGGCACGCGACCGCCACGGCGCCTTCTACGATCCCGTGCCGTCCCTTTCCCGTCCCCTCCCAGCGGACCCCGGTGTGATCCTGGACTCTCTCCTCGTCGACCTGGCCAGGCACACCGGAGGCCGCCTAGACGACGACGCCGCTCTCATGGCCGTTACCCGCCTACCGGAACCGTCCGACGGCACTCGACAATCTCGCTGAGTGGAGCGCAGGGGAGTCGTGTCCGTCACGGCTACCGTCACCAGCGCCGTGGACGACCGCAGGCTGTGACGCACCAGCCCACTCGTCCCCAGCTCCGCGACGGGCTGGCGGTGAAGACCACCGCCGATCGCGACCCCGGCCGCGCGGCGTGGATCTGCAGGGGGCGCAATAGAGCGCCCAGCAGGTGATCTCCTCCCGAATCGACTCAAGAACAAGGATTCCCCCACGACTCGCCAAGTGCCAGGACGTTCAGGCACGGATCGCAGAAGTCGAGTACGAAGCAGAACGGTGACCGCACCTCATCGACTCGTCTTCCCCCGGGGCCGGTTCGGAGGCGTCCGTACGCAGCTCTACGTCGTCGGCATCGGCTTACCGGATTCTTCCTGGTAAGGGGCGCGCAGTGGCATGTGATGCGCCAGCTGCCGCTAGGACAGCGTTTGGCCAGGACGGTGTTGTTGCCGCCGGAGCCGGCCATACCGTACAAACGGCTCATGCCACGAAGCGATGCCACTTCTCCCCGCCCGGCATGGCTCTACCGCGAGTACGAGCCGGTGGGAGTCGATCTGGGCAGCCCCGCTGCTGTCGCCGCGTACGACCGTCATCAGGGCACTGATCCCGACGCCGACGACGCCCTGCTCGAACGCCTCGGCGTCGCCGCCGGCACCCGCCTGGTCGACCTGGCCTGCGGCACCGGTTCCCTGGTGGTCCAGGCGGCCTGCCGAGGTGCCGAAGCACACGGCGTGGACGTCTCGGAGGAGATGCTCGCCTTCGCCCGGGCCAGGGCGCAGCGGTCCAGCGTACGGGCGCACTGGCACCGGGCCGGGTTCCTGGACTACGAGCACCGCGCCGAGCCCGCCGATGTCGTCACCACCAAGTCCGCCCTGCACCAGCTACCGGACTTCTGGAAGCAGCGGGCCCTCCTCAACGCCGCCGGCATGCTGCGGCCTGGTGGCACCTTCTACCTGTGGACGTCGTCTTCAGCTTCGAACCCTCCCAGGCCCACCAGCACCTGCACCGGTGGATCAATACCGCGGGCCACCCCGAGGGTCAGGGTTTCACCAGGGCAGACTTCGAAGCACATATCCGGGAGGAGTTCTCCACCTACGCCTGGATCCTGGAGGGCATGCTCCAACGGGCCGGTTTCGACATCATCGCCCTTGAGTCCCGGAGCCCGACACACGGCGAGTTTCTCTGCCGCCGCCGCTGATTGCCTGCGGGATGCTCAGCCGCGCCGCGGGCCTCGAGGGCCAAGCACCCGGCCTGACGCGGGCTGACACCGCGCCCGGCAGCAAGCTCGGCGCCGGTGGGTGAGGGTGAGCGGTCAGGTAGTCGGCTACGCAGCTTCGGCGCCAGCCGGTGCGTGGCGTCCGGAGTTGTTGGAGCGCGGGCAGTTGTCCCGGATGCAGGTGGCGGGCCGCCGCCCCACCGCCGACGTCTCCCCCACCCCGGGCCGTGCCGCGGCGGTTACCCCCGACGCACCGATCCCTTACCCCCGCCCAAGGGCGGAAGCCTGGCCCCGCGGTCCTCGGCCTGCGACCGCGCTGTGAGCAATTCTTGATCACGGTCTGCAGCAACGCGAGGAGCGGAATCACGGTCTTTGCGCTGCGCGAGCCCTCTCCCGCGAGCGCGACCGGGGATGACTTGCGTGCGCGCGCCGCCGCGGACCGCGGTGCGTGCTCAGCCGGCCTGGGCCATCCGCGTGAACCAGTCCGCCGCCGCGGCGCCGACCTCCTCCAGCGCGCCCGGCTCCGGGAAAAGGTGCGTCGCGCCGGGGATCACGCGTAGCTCGTGCGGTGCGGTGAGCTGCTGTGCGGCCTCCTCGTTGAGCCTGATCACGGTGTCGTCCCGGCCGCCCACGAGCAGCAGCACCGGTGCGCGTACGTCGGCGAGCGCGCCGCCCGCAAGGTCGGGGCGGCCGCCGCGGGAGACCACGGCCCGTACGAGCTCGGGACGCTCGGCCGCGGTGATCAGGGCCGCCGCGGCGCCCGTGCTGGCGCCGAAGAGCCCGATGGGCAGATCGGTGGCGCGGGCCGCGAGCCAGTCGACAGCGCCGCTGAGCCGGCGGGCCAGCAGGGTGATGTCGAAACGGTGCTCGCGGGTGACCGCATCGGTCTGGTCCTCGGCCGGCGTGAGCAGATCCAGGAGCAGGGTGCCGAACCCGCGGTCGTTCAACCGGGCGGCGACGGCCTGGTTGCGCGGGCTGTGCCGCGAACTCCCGCTGCCGTGGGCGAACAGCACCAGACCTGCGGCCTCATCGGGCACCGCAAGGTCGCCGTTGAGCCGCGCGCCGGCACTCTGGAGGGTCACGCTCTCGACGGGCATGGGCGCCTCCCACCTCCCTGGGGCTGTGTTGCTGAGGGTCGGTATCAAGACAGGATGGCGCAAAGGCAGGGACACGCCCGAAGACGTCGTGCGGCGCGTCGCTGGGGCGTGGGAAAGAGTTCAGCCTCGCGGCTCTGCCGGGAAGACCTCGGCCGTTGCGCACGCGCCCGAGCGAAGACGCGGCATGTGGAGTTCATCGGCCAGGTACGGGCATGGCCCCCCGGATAGAGACCCTGACGCCGGTGTGCGGCGCCCGGCACACGTTCCGGAGCACTGCCGCCAGCGCGACGTCGGCTGAGTCCTCGCCACCGGCCAAGCCGACGGCTGCGGTCGGGACCGCCGATGTGGGCGGCGGTCGGCGCCAGGCGGCGGTACACGCCGACGTACCGTCGCCGGACTGGCGGCCGGGGTGAGCCGGGGAAAGAGTGCCCACCCAACTGC
Organism: Streptomyces sp. B5E4; assembly: GCF_039871555.1. Classification (NCBI taxonomy): domain Bacteria; kingdom Bacillati; phylum Actinomycetota; class Actinomycetes; order Kitasatosporales; family Streptomycetaceae; genus Streptomyces; species Streptomyces sp. B5E4. Next base: position 296,853 of record NZ_JBDPMI010000007.1, on the reverse strand, counting down.
ACGTGGAGATGACGTACGACGCACGCGAGGGCCGACCCTGGACCTCTTGTACCTACAGTGGATCGCATGGCGGATTGGCACCTGTCCCGTACCTTCGAAAGCACCTCCGGTGTCGTCCGGTGGGACCGGCTCGGCGCCCCGGACGCGGAGCCGCTGGTGCTGCTGCACGGCACACCGTTCTCGTCGTACGTCTGGCGGCCCGTCGCCCGGGCCCTTGCCGACCGCTACCAGGTCTACGTCTGGGACATGCCCGGCTACGGCGCCTCGGAGGCGACCGTGGGCCAGGACCTCTCCCTGGACACGATGAGCGGAGTCTTCACCGACCTCCTCGACCACTGGCAGCTGACCCGCCCTCTGGTGGCCGCGCACGACTCCGGCGGAGCCGTCGCCCTCGGGGCTCATCTGCTGCGCGGCGCCCCCTACCGCGCCCTCGCCCTGGTCGACGCCGTCTCCCTGCCACCCTGGGGCAGCCCGTTCTCCGCCCTGGTCGGCGAGCACGCCGAGGTCTTCGCCCGGCTCCCGCTCCCGGTCCACGAAGCGGTGGTACGCGAGTACGTGCAGTCCGCCAGCAGCCCCGGCCTCCACCCGGCCGACCTCGACAGACTGGCCGTCCCCTGGCTCGGCGAACAGGGCCGCGCGGCCTTCTACCGCCAGCTCACCCAGCGCCTGGACGACCAGCGCTACACGGACGCCATGCAGCACCGCTATCCGGCGATCGACCTCCCGGTGCTGATCTGCTGGGGCGAAGACGACACGAGCTGGGTGCCGCTCCCCCGCGGCCACGAACTCGCCGCACTCATCCCCGGCGCCCGGCTGCACACTCTCCCGGACGCCGGCCACCTGGCCCCGCTCGACGCCCCGGCCGAACTCGCCACCACCCTCCTCACCTTCCTCACGTCCCTGCCCTGACGGCCGGTACGCACCCGGCCCGGCGATCCCGCCCTCATGATGGCGGGCCTCGGTCGCAGAACATGGCTCCCGCACCGCGCCCCCTTGGACCGGCTGCTCCAGTTTCCGTTTTCTCTGCTCGCGTCTGTGCTGCCTGCCCTGGGGAAGGCATCCCACCGGGCAGACCGGAACACGGGAGGTGGAGCATCGCAGCTTGTGCAGACGACTCCGGGTGTTGGCCATCGCCTGCTCGACGAGTGCCCGGATCTTCGTGGGAGCGGTTGCCGGCCCACTGGCCCTCCTGCGTGGGTGAGTCCAGTGGCCGCTGCTCCGGCCCGGCTCACCGACCCGCGGCCTCAGGCCCGGCTCTCCCCGATCGCCCGTCCGCGGCCTGGACAGCCGCCGGGGTGGCGAAGGTGCCGTGGTGGTCGGTGCCGACGAGGGCGTCGGCCGCCGCGGGGTCGGTATCGGCGTCGTTGGCGCAGCGGAAGCCGATGTTCCCGGCTGCGGAGTCGGCCGTGTTGCTGGAGCGGGCCGCCGCCCGGTAGCGGTAGCAGTAGCTGTGGTGGCACAGGTGCGAGCCGCCGCGCATGACACGTGGCGCCGCGGGATCGTCGTCGCGCGGGCCGCGGGGGTCGTGGACGGGCACGTCGGCGGCTCGGGCCGTATAGGTGTCGGGGGCGAAGCTGTCGGCGCACCACTCCCAGATGTTGCCGACGGTGTTCCACAGTCCGTACCCGTTGGGCTGGAAGGCCTTCACCGGCGCAGTGGAGACGTAGCCGTCCTCCGCGGTGTTGTGGCTCGGGAAGGTGCCCTGCCAGATGTTGCACATCCACCGCCCGCGCGGCGTGAGCTCATCGCCCCACGGGAACCGGCTGCCCGCACGGCCGCCGCGTGCGGCGTACTCCCACTCGGCCTCGGTGGGCAGCCGCCTGCCGGCCCACTGGCAGTACGCCTGCGCGTCGTTCCAGCTCACCTGGACCACCGGGTGGTTGCGCAGGTCCCCGATGCCGGAGCGCGCCCCCTGCGGATGGCGCCAGGAGGCGCCGCGGACGACGAGCCACCACGGCGTGCCCGCGGCCTGCCCCAGTACGTCGGCGGGGTCGGCCTGCACGGTGAGGTGGAAGACGGCGGACATGCCGAGGCGCTCGGCGTCGGTGACGTAGCCGGTGGCCTTGACGAAGCCGGCGAAGGCGGCATTGGTGACGGCGGTGGCGTCGATCCGGAACGGATCCAGGTGCACGTCGTGGACGGGGCCCTCGCCGTCCTCGGGGTAGCCTTCGCCGAAAGCGTCGCCCATGGCGAACGTGCCGCCGGGCAGCGCGAGTTGCCCCCGGGTGCGGCGGTCGGCGGCGGACGGGCGGAACGGGCCTGCCGCCGCCGGCACGACAGCCGGGACCGGCAGCAGCGCCTCCCCGGACGCCGGGCTCGCCGAGGCCGTCGCACTCGCCGAGGCCGCCGGGGCGCAGCAGTGCACGTCAGCGCTCCGCGACGGCGTCGGCCAGCAGCCGCTCGGCCTTGCGGACCAGCCCCGGGCGGGCCCCGGCGACGTCGTTCTGCTCGCCGGGGTCGGCGCGCAGGTCGTACAGTTCGACCGGTCCGTCCTCGGGGCGTACGCCCTTCCATCTGCCGAAGCGCACCGCCTCGTCGGCCCCGTCGGCCTCCCAGTACAGGTAGGGGTGCCGGGGCTGCCTGCGGCCGGTCAGCGCGGGCACGAACGACACACCGTCCAGCCCCTGCGGCGCGGCGGCACCGCCGACCTCGGCCAGCGTGGGCAGGTGGTCCCAGACGGCCACCGGGTCATGCAGCACCGAGCCGGGCGCGGGGCCGCCCGCGGCCCGCAGCGCCGCCGGCAGCCGGACGATGAGCGGCACCCTGATGCCGCCTTCGTAGACGGTGAACTTGATACCGCGCAGGGGGCCGTTGCTGTCGAAGAACTCCGGGTCGTGCGGCAGCGTGCTGCCCACGTGCCCCATGTTGTGCCCGGCGGCGTGCGGACCGTTGTCGCTGGTGACCAGGACCAGGGTGTCGTCCGCCAGGCCGAGTTGCGTGAGCCGGGCCAGTACCTTGCCGATCTCGCCGTCGGTGTAGGTGATCTGGGCGGCGTGATTGCGCTCGCCCTGCGGCCAGTCCTCGTCCGTGTACGGCGCGTCGTCGGGGATCTCGTTGGGGGCGTGCGGGGTGGTGTAGTTCAGGTGCAGGAAGAACGGCTCGTCCCGGCTGCGGTCGAGGAACTCCAATGCGTCCTGGGTGAACAGGTCGATGGCGTACGTGACGTCCGCGCCGTCGTTCTCCGGGTAGGACACGCGCTCGCCGTCGCGCCACAGATACGTCGGCCAGTAGTCGTGCGCGTGCCGCTGGTTGATGTAGCCGAAGAAGTGGTCGAAGCCCTGGCTGTTCGGGTGGCCGGGGTTGCCGCCGGTCTCCGGGCCGAGGCCCCACTTGCCGACGAGGCCGGTGGTGTAGCCGGCGGAGCGCAGCACCTCGGCGACCGTGACGTCCTGTGCCGACAGCCCCGTTCCGGCGTCGGCGTTGGACTTCACCGAGGCGTGGCCGGTGTGCAGGCCGGTCAGCAGCGACGCCCGGGTCGGCGCGCAGGAGGGATTCGCGTACGCGTCGGTGAACCGGATGCCCTCCGCGGCCAGCCCGTCCAGCACCGGGGTACGGATCCGGCGCTGGCCGTAGCAGCCCAGCTCGCCCTGGCCCAGGTCGTCGAGGACGATGAGCACGATGTTCGGCCGACGGCCGCCGCCATGACCGGCGCCCGCCGCGGCAGCGACGGGCACCGCCGCGGCAGCCGCCAGTGACGCGGCGGCGACGCCGCCGAGGAAGCCCCGGCGGGAGACGCCCGGCCGGTACGGGAAGGGTGATCCGTGTGTCATGCACGGATGGGATCATGCGTCCGGCCGCCAGGGCCATGGATGACATGACCCTGCAATGCGATGTCCATCGTAGGGCCGCCCAGCGGCGCGTTTCCGGGCCGCTCACCGGCGCCTCGGGGCATGTCCCGCACTGGCACTGCCTGTTCGCCGCCCCTGTTCCCGAACATGGCGATCATGTTTCAGCCTGACCGCCGGCGTCGGCAATCACGCGAACGCGTGATCAGATGACCGCCATGATGTCGGCCGCCCGGCGACCGCCGGGCCAGGCGTAACCCGCCGCGGCCGGCCGTTGCCCGGGAGGCCGCTGCCGACCCGGACACCGCGCGCCCGGCCTCCGCGGCGCGTACACCGACCGACACCACACCTGCCCCGAGCTCCAGATGGGATGTGCCCGCATGCCGACGACCACGCCTCCAGCCGACCGGGCAGGAGAGGACGAAGGGATGGCCCGGCGGCGGTTCCTGTCGGCCGGTGCGGCGGTCGCCGGGGCCGGGGGCCTGGCCCTGTCCCCGTCCGGCGCCGCCGCCGGGACCGCTCCGCGCAGACCGAACATCCTGTGGCTCGTGAGCGAGGACAACAACCCGTTCATCGGCGCCTACGGCGACGCGGTGGCCCGCACACCCACCCTCGACGCGCTCGCGTCGGACGGCGTGCGCTACGCGAACGCGTTCTCCGTCGCCCCGGTGTGCGCACCGTCGAGGTTCGCCCTGCTCACCGGCGTCTACCCGCAGGAGTGCGGGCCGGGCCAGCACCACCGGGCCGAGGCGCGGACACCGCACTGGCTCCGCGGCTTCCCCGCCTATCTGCGCGAGGCCGGCTACTACTGCACCAACAACGCCAAGACCGACTACAACGGCCCGTTCGACCCCGCCGCGGTCTGGGACGCCTCGGGCAACCGGGCGCACTGGAGCCAACGGCCCGCGGGAGCACCGTTCTTCGCCGTGTTCAACCACGACTCCACCCACGAGTCCAGCATGTTCGGCGACTGGACACCGGTCACGCCGCCGGAGTCCGTCCGCCTGCCCGCCTACCACCCGGACACGCCCACGCTGCGCAAGGACCGGGCTCACTACTACGACCGCATGAGCACGATGGACGCGCAGATCGCCGCCCGGCTGGACGAACTCGAAGAAGCCGGGCTCGCCGACGACACCATCGTCTTCTACTACTCCGACAACGGCGGGGTGCTGCCGCGCAGCAAGCGCTACTGCTACGACAGCGGCCTGCACACCCCGCTGATCGTCCGGTTCGGCAGGAACTGGGCCCATCTCGCCCCGGACGAGGCCGGTTCGGTGGTGCGCCATCCGGTCAGCGCCATCGACCTGCCGCCCACGGTCCTGCGCCTCGCGGGCCTCGAAGCCCCGGCCCACATGCGCGGCGTTGCCTTCGCCGGCCGCCGGGGGCGTCCTCGTCAGTACGCCTCTCCCAGCGCGGGCGGATGGACGAGACATACGACATGCAGCGCACCGTTCGCGACCGCCGTTACCGCTACGTCCGCAACTACCTGCCCCACCTCGTCTACGGCCAGCACGTCGTGTACGGCTGGCGCCAGGCCGGCTACCGGGACTGGCAGGACCTGTACGTCGGAGGCGAACTGGACGAGACGCAGTCACGCTTCTGGCGGCAGAAGCCCGCCGAGGAACTCTACGACCTCGCACAAGACCCCGACGAGGTGCGCAACCTCATCGACGACCCCGCCCTGCGCGCGGTCCGCGCCCGGCTGCGCCGGGCCCTGGACGCCCACCTGCTGGAAACCCACGACAACGGCTTCATCCCCGAGGGATCGCCGCTCGAAGGCTACGACGCCAGCCGCGCCCCCGGCGCCTACCCCCTGCCCGAGGTGCTGGCCGTCGCCGGCACCGCCATCCGGCGGGCACCGGAGAACCTCCCCCGGCTCGTCACGGCGATGCGGCACGGCAACGAGGTCGTGCGCTACTGGGGCGCCCTCGGCGCGGTGATGCTCGACGCGGGAGCGGAACCGGCGGCGGACACGCTCGGCCACCTCCTCGCCCACGACCCGTCCGTGCACGTGCGCATCGTCGCCGCCGAAGCCCTCGCCAGAGCCGGACGCACCGAGCACAGCGTGCCGTGGCTCGCCGACACCCTGGCGCATCACGGCCACCACCGGGTACGGCTCCAGGCGGTCGGCGCGCTGCGGAACATCGGCGGCGGGGCCCGGCCCGTACTGCCCCGCATCGAGCAGGCAGCCGTCCAGGACACCGACGGACAGGTCAGGACCAAGGCCGCCCACACCGCCGCCGTCCTCCGCGGCGAGCAGCCCGACATCCGCTAGCCGCCCGGCACGAGGCAGGAGTACAGACATGACCCAGCAGCAGGACCGGCATCCGACCCGGCGCAGGCTCCTGGCCGCCACCGGCGCGACGGGTGCGCTGACCCTCACACCCGCTCTGGGCTCCGCCGCGAACGCCGCCGCGCGCGGGCGTACGACCGGGGCGGTCGGACGGCTGCCGGCAGGCGTGCGCCGGCCGTGGCTGGGGCCGGACTTCTGGGCCAACCGGCTGCAGGACTGGCAACTGGCCGACGGGCGCATCGAGAGCGTCGCACCGCCAGGACCGCACCGGCTGCGTACCGTCGCGGTGCTCACCAGGGAGCTGAGCGCCGACCGGCCGGTACGGCTGCGGGTACGTACCGGAACACTCGCCTCCGGCCCCGGCTTCTCCGGCTTCCTCGTCGGCACCTCCGCCGGCACGCCGGACCCGCGCGCCGCAGCTCTGGTCCAGGGCCCCTCCGGCGAGGGCGGCGGGCTGCTGGCCGTCTACGGCTCGGACGGGCGCGTGGCCTTCCGCGAGCACACCGACGAGTCCGCTCCCTTCGCCTTCGCGGTGCTGCCCGCCGCGGCCGAGACGCACAGCGCGGGGCCGCGGACCCCGGACGAGGACGTCGAGCTGGTCCTGGACGCGAAGCCGTCGGCGGGCGGCGGCCTGCGGCTGCGGCTCACCGCACGGGACGCGCGTACCGACGCCGTGCTCTCCTCCGCCACGCTGGACGGGGTGGCGCCCGAGCAGGTGCGCGGCGGCTTCTCGCTGGTCGAGTCGGACGACCGGCCGGCCCAGGGGGCACGGTTCTGGTTCGGCGACCTGCGCGCGACCGGCCCCGGCGTCTTTGCCCACCCCGGCCGGGCGCTGGGGCCGATCGTCGGCACCCTCTTTTCCGTCTCCGCCTCCGTGCTGAAGCTCACCGCTCAGCTCGTCCCGCTGAGCGCCGGCGAGCCGCGCGAGGTGACGATGGAGATCCGCCGCGGGCGGGGCAGGCCCTGGCGGGAGGTGGCACGGGCCGAGGCCGGGGCCGGGTACGCCGCGTTGCTGCGGGTCGAGGGCTGGGACGCGACGCGGGAGTGGGAGTACCGCGTGGTGTACGGCTCCGCGCCGCGGGCCGAGTACCGCGGGAGCGTGCCCGCGGAACCACGCGGGCGGGAGCTGGTCATCGGCACGCTCAACTGCGTCAAGGCAGCGCACCGATCCCTCACCGCCGCGAGCAGCGGCAGCCCGCGGCTGGCCGGGGAGCGCCCGCTCGGCCTGCACACCGACCGCAACGTCTACTTCCCCTACGCACCCCTCGCGGCCCACATGGCCGCGCACGCCCCCGACCTGCTCGTCGTCCTCGGCGACCAGCTCTACGAGAACAGCCCGACCGCCGAGGACCAGCAGCCGGCCCCCGAACTCGACTTCCTCTACAAGTACCTGCTCTGGCTCTGGTCGTTCCGGGAGCTGACCCGGCGGACCCCGGCCGTCGTGCTGGTCGACGACCACGACGTCTTCCAGGGCAACCTCTGGGGACACGCGGGTGCGCCAGCGCCGGGCCGTGATCAGGACAAGGGCGGCTACGCCAACGAAGCGGCCTGGGTGAACATGGTGCAAAAGGTGCAGTGCGGCCACGACCCGGACCCGTACGACCCCACGCCGGTCGAGCAGGGCATCGACGTGTACTACGGCGCCTTCGCCTACGGGGGTGTCTCGTTCGCCCTGCTGGAGGACCGCAAGTTCAAGAACACCGACGCCGACCGGGACGACGGCGATCCGGTGCCCGACCGGCTCGAACTGCTGGGACGACGCCAGGAGGACTTCCTGGCCGCCTGGCGGTCGATGCACCCGGGCCTGCCGAAGGTGGCTCTCACCCAGACCGCCCTTGCCTGCCTGCAGACCGATCCGGCCAGCACACCGAGGCAGGACGAGGACTCCAACGGCTGGCCGAAGAGCGGGCGCGACCGCGCGGTACGGCTGCTGGCGGACGCACACGCGGTGGTGCTCTCCGGCGATCAGCACCTGGGCTCCCTGGTACGGCACGGCATCGACACCTTCACCGACGGCCCGGTCCAGTTCACGTCCCCGGCGGGCAACTCGTCGTTCCAGCGCTGGTTCGAACCGGCCGGCCCGCTGCGCAACGGCGGTCAGACGGCGTACACCGGGGACTTCACCGACGGCTTCGGCAACAGACTGCGCGTCCTGGCCGTCGCGAACCCGCGGGTGTCCTTCGCGGACTACCGCGCGGGCTACGCGACCGGGCAGGGGCTCGGCGACCGCGCCCTCAAGCGGGAGGGCTACGGCATCGTCCGGGTGGACCCCGCACAACGCGCCCTCACCCTCGAATCCTGGCCCTGGGACGGCCACCCGCACGACCCGCAGACGCGGCAGTTCGACGGCTGGCCGGTACGCGTGCCGCTCGACGAAGCCTGAACGCCACGACAGACCGGAGGAGCTTTCATGAGCGGAACGAACGGCACCGGATTCTCCCGGCGCGGTCTCCTCGGCGGCGCCGCGGGTGCGGCCCTGGCCGGGCTGGCGACGGCTCCGGGAGCGGCGCGGGCCACCACGTCGCGGCCCGGCCGGCGACCGCCGAACATCATCTTCGTCTCCATCGACGACCTCGGCTGGGACGAACTCGGCTGCTACGGCAACACCTTCAACGAGACGCCGCGCATCGACCGGCTGGCCCGCGAAGGCATCCGCTTCACCCAGGCGTACGCCGCCGCTCCGCTGTGTTCGCCGACCCGGGCCGCGCTGGTCACCGGCCGCTACCCGGCACGCGCTGGCATCACCGACTTCCTGCGCGGCGAAGCCGCGCCCAGCGCCAAGTACCTCGACCCCGGCATCCCCACGCTGCCCGACGTCCTCGGCCCGTACGGCTACACGACCGGCCTGATCGGCAAGTGGCACCTCACCGAGACCTACAGCGGGCCGTACGCCGAGCGGCCCGGCAACCCGTACGCCCACGGCTTCGACGAGGTCATCGCCTCGGAGCAGCAGTACATCGCGAACGGTGACTACTTCCACCCGTACTTCTTCATGCCGGAGCTGCCGGCCCGGGAGCCGGGCGAGTACCTCACCGACCGCCTCGCCGCCGAGGCCGTCGACTACGTCACCCGCCACCGTGACGAGCCGTTCTTCCTCCATGTCTCCAACTACGCGGTACACACCGCCCTGGAGGCCAAACCGGAGCTGGTCGCGAAGTACCAGGCCAAGCCCGGCGCCGGCGACGCTCCGAACCGCCCGGTGCTCGCGGCGATGCTGGAAAGCGTCGACGAGCAGGTCGGGCGCATCGCCGACGCGCTGGCCGGGCTGGGCCTGGCCGAGGACACGTTGCTGCTGGTGACCTCCGACAACGGCGGCCCTTACCGCGACGCGAACCAGCCGCTGCGCGGCGGCAAGGGAGAGCTGTACGAGGGCGGCATCCGGGTTCCGCTGATCGCGCACTGGCCCGGCCGGGTACCCGCGGGCCGCCGGGACGCCACGCCGACCAGCACCGTCGACGTACTGCCGACCGCCCTGGACCTCGCGGGCGGCAGGCCGGGCGACGAGTTCGACGGCCTCAGCATCGCCCCCGCGCTCACGGGCTCCGGCCGCGTTGACCGCGACACCCTGTTCTGGGTCTACCCGCACTTCATCGGCAAGACGCACCCGCACGCCGCAGTCCGCTCCGGGCAGTTCAAGCTCGTCCAGTACCTCCGCGACGGCCGCAGCGAGCTGTACCACCTCGTCCGCGACCCCGGCGAGACCACGGACCTCTCCGGCAGCCGTCCCGCGACGGCCCGCCGACTGCGCGCGCTCCTCGAAGGGCACATCGCCGGCCTCGGTGTCCTTCCCGCCCCGCCGGGCCCCGGCGCGTATCCGGTACCGGAGTTCGAGGAGAGCTTCGACGCCGGTCTGGCGCACTGGGACGTGCTGCCCGTGACCGCGTACGCGGGCGAGGTTTCCGTCGACGACGGCCGGCTCACGGTGAGCGCGGACAGACTCACCCACCTGGTGTTCCGCTCCGATGTCCCGCCCGGCTCCGACGAGGTGGCCGTGGTGCTGGAACCGGGCACGTTCGCGGGGGCCGGCACCCAGGACACCGTCTTCGTCGGCCTGGCCAAGGACGCGGAGAACTACCTGCTGTTCCGCTACCACAACGGGCTGCGCCGCGTCGGCTGGGACCTGCGTATCGACGGCGCACTCATCACCGCCGGCGCCGAGCCGCTGGACAACCTGGACGGGACGGTGGACCTGACCGGCCCCGCGGCGCGGTACGCGTTCGTGCTCCGCGGCAGTGCGGCCACCGCCTACGCCGACCAGGGCCACGGGTGGGAATTCCTGTTCACGACCGACACCGGGGGTGCACTCGACCTCCGCGAGCCGGCGGTACGCGCGCAATACCGCTACGCCCTCGGCGCCCGCCTCGACGACGGCACCCTCACGCTCGACGGCCTGGGCGCAGCCCGCGCCCGGAGGAGACGTCCGGCGGCCGACAATACGAGAACAACAAGCCCGAAATAAATGTCAGTTGTGTGAAGCGGTCACCCGCCTCCATTGTCCGGCCCGCCCACCGACCTTAGAGCTTGTCTCACGTGGTGTGGTTCGGTGCGGCATGATGTCTCGCTGTGGGTGCCGATCTGTCGCAGCGGCTGGTTCCTGACGAACTGTGGGAGCTGGTCGCGCCGTTGCTGCCGTCGTTCACGTCTCGTCCGCAAGGCGGTGGGACCGCTCCGGTCGATGAGCGGGCTGTGCCGGCCGGCGGCCTCGGCTCCGGCACCACCGACGACCGGATCGTCGCCAACATCGACATAGCCCCGACCATCCTCGACGCGGCCGGCATCGCCCCCGGCACGCCGCAGGACGGGGTGTCGCTCCTAAGCCCGCACCGCCGCGACCACCTGCTGCTGGAGTGGTTCAAGCAAGGTCAGGGCGGGCGGCGCAGCTGGGCCTCGTTCGTCGCCAAAGACCGCCAGTACATCGAGCTGTACGACCTCTACACCGACCGGAACGGCACCGTCTCCGGCAGCGGAGCGGTGACCTTCCGCGAGTACTACGACCTGACGAACGATCCGTACCAGCTCACGAACCTCCTGCACGCGGCCACCCCGGCCGACGAGACGCTCGGCGTCCCGGCCCTCGCCCGCCGACTGGACGCGGACCGTCGCAGCTAGGGCGCGTCGTGGTCAGCCTGCGAGATGTGCCTTCGTGCCACGGCCCGGTAGACCGTCTTACGTGAGGTGACTGCAACTGAGCGGCAACTGAGCGACAGGGACTGGGAGTCCATCAAGCCGTGGCCCTATGGGCGAGTACGGCGGCAGCAGTTCGACGCTTGATCTGGCCGGGAGGAGGGAAGAAGGGCGCCAGGCCGCAGCGGAGCCTGGTCGTGGACATCCGCGGCTTGGTCATCACCGTGTCCGTACCGGCGGCGAACACGTACGACAGCGCCGCGCGCACCGTGCTGCTGCGGGACCGGTGGGCCATTGCCGCCGAGACAGGGCTCGCCCACCAGGGCAAGCGCACCTGCATCGCGTCGGCCACCTGCGGGCCTGGGTGCTCGCCAGGATAAGGAGGCCCCGCGGGAGGGTGGTCGCGTGGCGGGCGCTCATGCGGACCCTGGCGAGGATGCGCCAGGACCCGAGGTTGGCGAAGCCGCGCTCGGCGGCGGCGCGTTCGCGGTTGAGCAGGCGGTTCGCCTCCTTCTCCGCGCCGGTGAGATGGTGGTTCCGGGTGGCCTCGCAGCCTTTGGTGATCACGGGGTCGTGGTCGGGCTGGTCGTCCGGAGGGCCGCCGAAGGCAGAAGAGCCGGCCCCGTGCGCGAGGGAGCCCGAGCACATCTCGTTGCGAGCCCTTATAGCCGACGATGATCCTCGCGGCTCCTATGCCAGAATCTCCCGGCAGTTGGCCGCGCTGGACCAGGCGCGGCTTCGGCTCGCAGGGAGGCAGCAGGGCGGTGGTCCCCCCGGCTCCGGACCGAAGTGTCGGTGCGGAGCCAGGGGAGAACGGGACCCCCGGGCGATGCCGCGGGCCGTCCGCTCCGTCAGGCGCGGGGGCCGTCGGAAGGCAGCGTGACGCGGTTCGGGATGGCGTCGTAGACGCCCGTGTCGAGGGAGTTCACCGAGCCGTCCGCGACGGCGTCGACCAGGCCGCCGAGCCCGGTCTCGACCATTTTGGCGAGCATGCCGTTGCGCTTCATGCCGTCGTACTGGGTCTGCGAGGACGTCTCGAAGAGAACCACCGCAGAGCCGCGCAGTTGGTACGAACCGAGTGCGGTGCCCGGCAGGTTGGTGGACTGGGGGTAGAGGGTCAGCTTGCCGTAGCCGGACGCGCCCCGCCCCTGGAGCGCCTGGTAGACGGCGACGTTGGCCCGCTTGGAGGCGTCCAGGTCGAACTTCGGCCAGTTGCCGAACTCGGCCGGGTTGTCGATGAACTTGGCCGAGATGGACAGCGGCGACATGCTCTCCATGTCCTCGGTGGCGTAGCAGGACCACTGGTTGTGCAGGTCGACGAAGTAATCGACCGTGCCGAACTCCTGCTCCAGCGAACGGTAGACATTGCGGGAGGTCTGCGCCTCGGGAGTGATGTACCAGCCGGTGTCGGCGCTGTTGCCCGGGAAGTCCCCGGCGGCGGGAACGTAGTCCAGGTTCGGGTTGAAGTCACGGTTGACGTCGAAACCGCCGACCTGGGCGTTGTAGTTCCACGACGGGGACGCACCCGCCAGCTGCGGGAAGTCGGCGACGACCTCGTTCCAGGTCATGTCGTTCTGCCGCTGGTCGAGCTCGCCTCCGTCGACGTTCAGCCGGGGGACGACCACCACGGTGACGGCCTCCCGTAGCTTCTTGGCCTCCGGGCTGTTGGAGCCCCACTGCTTGAGCAGTTCCAGGGCTGCCTCGGTGCCGTGCATCTCGTTGCCGTGGATCTGTGTCTGTACGTACACGACCTTGTCGCCCTCGCCGACGCGCGCGGTGTGGATGGCGCGGCCCTGGTTGGAGTACCCGGCCACCTCCACGTCGACGGTGCCGCCGGTGCTGGTCTCCAACTGCCGGAGAGCGGTGGTCAGTTGCCCGTAGTCGACGAAGCCGTTGTTGCCGGATCCGGATGCCTCGGTGCCGCAGTGGGACACCGGTGGGATCGCGCCGGCGGTGGGATTGTCCGCGGCGTTGGCGGCGACGGTGGAGAGGCCGGCGATCAGGGCGGTGCTCGCCAGTGTGGCGACCCAGTTTCGTGCGGACATTCACTGCTCCTCAGGCGTCGTAAGGCACTACTGAGGGGGGCGTGCGTCACTCTAGGCGCTCAAGAGACATCTGTGAACGGGGTGTTGCTCCTGTCGCATACGCACCTGGCCCGGCGGGCGGCCGCCCTGCCTGCAACGGCCATGCACTTCGCGATATTTTCTCGCCAAATGCTCTGATCTGCAGTAACGCCACTGGGCGTCTACGAGATGCGGGAGATCGTCAACGAGATCCTGTACCAGATCCGGACCGGCTGTCAGTGGGACTTCCTGACGCACGACCTGCCGCCGACCCGAGCCTGGTGGCGGCGGCCAGGCGCAGGCGCATTCGGACTCACGGGAGCGAGGCGGCCGATTCCCACAGCGGACGCACCGCGGCTCTCTCGGCGATCCATGTGCCGGCCGGTGTACCGCCCAGAGTGAGAAGCCGTCCCGGCGCGCGATGCCTGGGCCCACTGCTCCGTGTCCATGTGCGGTCACCTTCTCCGGCGCTTTGCGCGGGATGCCCCCGGACCGGCTGTTCGGGGATCAGTCTCTGCCTACGGCTTGGTACGCGGCGCCGGACAGCGGTTCCCAGCCCGCGCGGCACCTTCACCCCTTTGCCACACAAACAGGACTATTACTGTCTTAAATAGAATTTTCAGTGCAAAATACGTAAGAGTTGTCCTTTTGATCGAGTGAGAGGTGGCTTTGTGATGTCCGACGAGACGGAACAGGCGCGGTCTGGGGCTTCGGGCCGTCAGAGTGGCGAGGGCGGTCGTGGGGGCAGCGCCGGCAGGCACGTCGCGCCGGGTGATCGTGGCCGGACCACCATCGCCGACGGAGTGGTGGCGAAGATCGCCGGGCTGGCCGCGAGGGACGTGCCGGGCGTGCACGCCATGGGCGGCGGTATGGCGCGTACGCTCGGCGCCGTCCGCGACCGGGTTCCCGGCGACACGAGAGGCAGGTCGTCCGTCACCCGCGGCGTGAAGGCCGAGGTCGGTGAGGTGCAGTGCGCCCTCGATCTCGATCTCGTCGTCGAGTACGGCTTCGCCATCGCGGACCTGGCCTCGGAGGTCAGGCAGAGCGTCATTGCCGCAGTGGAGCGGATGACGGGCCTGGAGGTTGTCGAGGTCAACATCGCCGTCGGCGACGTCAAACTGCCCGACGAAGAGGATGAAGAGGACGATGGCAGAACGATCAGGTAGTCCGGTCCTCTTCCGGCCCCGGCTCCGAGTAGGGAGCACGTGATGAGCATGGCCGTGGTCGGCGTGGCGGCCGGGATGGCGGCGGGTTTCGCCGGGTACTTCGGCGGTTTCGGCGCCTTCATCGTGGTGGTGGTACTGGGCCTGATCGGGTTCTTCCTCGGGCGGTTCGCCGACGGCGACCTGGAACTGGGCGACTTCTTCGGAACCCGCAGCGGAAGCGGCGACCGCTTCGACCGGCGTAGGTGAAGGCCCGGTGACGACACCAGAAGCCTCATCTGTAGAGGCCGGAGCCCGGGGCGCGACTCATGTCGCCGACCGGGTGGTAGCCAAGATCGCAATGCAGGCGGCGCGCGAAGCGCTGCGCGCAAGCGGCCCGACCGCCGGCCCCATGAGGGCGAACGCGCGCGCCAAGGTGTCGGTAAGCCGCCACGGCAAGAACGACCTCGGTCAGGCGCACGTACAGGTCAGCGTCGACTTGGACTACCCCACACGGATCGGTAGCCAGTGTGCCGAAGTCCGCCGGCGCGTACGCGAACGCGTCGAAAACCTGGCGGGCATGTCCGTGCGCCAGGTCGCCGTAAGTGTCGAGGGTTTGCACGGGCCGCAGTCGTCTGACGGGGAGCGGGTGCGATGAGCGAGGAGCGCTTCCCCGACGACGGCTCCCCCCATAGCCGTGACGGAGGCAGCACCGGTAGCGGCACGACACACGACGACCACGCCCGGACACAGCGGCTGCCCACCGTGCAACAGCCCGTGCCTCCCGGGTCCGACCGGCAGTCGGGCGCCGCCTGTGCCGCCTCAAGGGACGTCGGCCGCGCCCGGAGGTTCTGGTCGGCCCGCAGGGTTCCCGCGGCCATCATCGCACTCGTCCTGCTGGCCGCCTCCGGATTCCTGCTCTACGACGTGGTTTCCGTACGCGCCGGCCAACCCGGTATGCACTGGCGCCGCTGGCTCGCCCACAAGCTGTCCACCGTCCACCTGGACAACACCTGGGTCATGGCCAGCACCGCCGCGATCGCCGCGATCGGACTGTGGCTCGTGGTCATGGCGCTCACTCCCGGACTGCGCCATCTGCTGCCGATGCAGCGACCGTGCGCTGACATCCGGGCTGGCCTCGACCGCTCGGCGGCCGGCTTGATCCTGCGTGACCGTGCCATGGAAGTCCCCGGCGTCCAGTCGGCGAAGCTGTCCGTCGGCCGGCGACGCGCCAAGGCGCGCGCGGTCTCCCATTTCCGCGACCTGGACGACGTGAGCAAGGAGCTCCACACCACCCTGGACCAGGAACTGCGCCAGCTGGGGCTGGCCCGCCAGCCGAAAGTCTCCGTCCGCGCAAAACGAGCGAAGAAGTAGGTGACATGCGCCAGGCACGCCTGATCGTCAACCGGCTGCTGCTCGGGGCCTGCGGTCTGGTCCTTTTCGGCTTCGGCGGGACCGCGCTGCTGGGCGGACTGGACCTCCTCCACCGGTGGCATTTCCCTGACGCCTGGCCCTGGGACCGCCCCCAACAAGTACTGCTCAGCAACTCCGACCGAACCCGGTGGCGCGACGAGGGATGGTGGTGGCCCGTCGTCATCGCCGCCCTGGCCGTCATCCTCCTGCTCACCCTGTGGTGGCTGCTGGCCCAGGTGCGCCGGCGCCGGCTGAACCAGGTACTGGTGGACACCCAGAACGGCGAAACCGCCCAGGTCAGGGGCCGCGCCCTGGAAGACGCCCTGTCTGCCGAGGCAGGCTCTTTTCCCGGCGTCGACCGGGCCACCACCCGCCTGGTCGGCCGACGCACCCACCCCCGCACCTGGCTGTCCCTGCGACTGGCCCCGCACGCCGATCCCGCGAGAACCGTCGTACGGCTCGCCGAAGAGGCGCTGCCCCACGCCCGCGACGCCGTAGGGGCAGACCAGCTACCGACGGAGGTCCGGCTGCGGGCAACCTCACACCGTGCCGGCCGCGTCCTGTGAATGCTCCCGCACCCCTGCCCGCGTCACCTGGCGATCGGTTCCCTGGTAGCCGCTCCAGCCCGTGACAAGCAACCACGCGGTGGTGCTCGTGCGGGCGCGGCCATGGCGCCCGGCCCGGGTCAGTCCTCCTCCCCTCGATCTGCGTCTCCGTCCTCATCGTCGAGTTCGGGGGCGTCCGGGGCGCGCAACGGGGGCGGCTGCCTCCGGAGGGGACGGAGACGGTGAACCTGTAGCGGCCCAGTACGTTGAGGTTCTTGTGCTTGAGCGGGGACAGCCGGGCGATGTCCTCGTCGCGGATCTCGTGGCCCTCGGCCAGCAGTTGGGTGACGGCGACGCCGATGTACTTCGTGGTCCACAGCACCACGGTGTTCAAGACCAGGCCGAGCGCGCCGGGCCGGCTCTTATCCGAACTTGGCGTGCTGACCGCCTGGGGTGAACCAGCGGCCGCGCTCCGGCTTCGTGTCGCACCCGAGAAGCTCGATGAGGTCCGGCGGGATGCTGTACGTCGCCGCGGGAAGAGCGGCAGCAGCTTTCTCACGTCGCCGGCCTCCGCGATGACCATCAGGGGTTCGGCGATGCCGCCTTCGGTCCAGACGGTGACGCCGGACCGTTGCGCCAACTTCCAGACGCGGACGAGGTCGTCAGCCACGATCGGCTCCCACCGGCGTGCTGGTGATGGTGAAGTCGATTTCGTCGCGCAGACGGCGCAGCCGCTCCACGGCCAGCAGAGCCCGCGGTCGGTGGCGCGCGGCGGCGTACGGCTTGCTCGCCGGACTGGTGGGCGGCGGCGAGGAGCGGCAGCTACTCGGCGTCGATCCAGTGTGTGGTGTGGTGGACGGAGCGGTGTGGGCGCCTTGGCGCACCGGGCGGGCAGCCGAGGGCGACGAGCGGGTACGAGGAGCAACCGAGCATGAGGTCGTAGCCTGGGTGTCCGGGGACGCCGTGGACGATGGCGGCGTCGGCTTCCCCGGGGTCGCGGTACTCGCCCTGGATGGTGGTGGGGTCGTAGGAGAGGCAGAGGATGCGGTAGGTGCTCCGGGTCCTCCGGGCGCAGAAGGTCGGAGAGTTCGTCGAGGAGGCTGCGGCCGGTGATCGCCTTGTAGCAGTTGCAGGGGCAGTAGGTGGCGTGCCCGCAGGCAGGGCAGGCGGCCGGGATCACGTCAGCCCCGACCAGGCTCCGTGTACGGCGGCCGTCGATCAGGTCGAGGATGTCGCGGAGCGCTTCGCGCTAGCCGCGGCCGAAGTGCGGTAGTCCTCTGCGATCACCTATTTCGCAAGGGCCTGCCCGGGCACCGGGTGGGCGGAACCCGCCGCTCGCCGTGCAGGTTCTTCGCCGGGCAGCGGAGTGCCCGTACCGCTGGTCAGTCGTCCGCGATGCCGGCACCGCTGAGGGCCGGCACGGTGTTCTCTCGTTGGGTCAGGGAACGGGCGCCGACGCGGAACTGGGTGAGCTTGTCCACGATGGTCTGGCCGATGGGGCGATGCCCCCAGACGCTGATGCCCTGGTGGGTGCTTGGTTCCCACGTGGTCTCGTCGATGACGAGGGGGTTCCAGCCGACTTCCCACTCGAAGCCCGAAGGGGTGCGGGCGTAGTACGACAGTTCCTTGTCGTTGGTGTGCTGCCCGACGGACAGCGCCATGTCGAAGCCGAGGTCGTGCACCCGCTGGTAGCTCTGGGCGACGTCGTCGAGGGTGGCGGCCTGGATGTTGAGGTGCTGGACGCGGGTGCGGATCGGGTCGATCGGCAGACCTCGGGTGGCGGCTACCGCGATGGAGTGGTGGCGTTCGTTGACGCGCAGGAAGCGGATCTTGAGCTTGATGCCGCTGATGGTCTCGTCGATGTAGTCCGTCAGGCGGGCATCGAAGACGGTGTGGAAGTAGCCGCGGATCTGTGTGGGCCTGGTGGAGGTCAGCGCGATGTGTCCCATGCCGGAGTCGCCGGTGACGAAGCCGGAGGCGAGCATACGCAGCGGTTCGGCGGACTTCACCGGGGTGGTGTAGATCTCCTGAGTGATGCCCTTCGGACCGGGGAAGCGCAACAGACGTTCGACACCGCGCAGGGCCGCCTCTTCGTCCGAGCCGTGGACGAGAGGGACGCCGTGGGTGCGGATGCGGGCCTCGATCTGTTGGAAGGTGGCGTGGTCGTCGATGTGCCAGCCGGTGGTGACGACGTCCTCGGCGGGGCCGCGCCGCAGGAGGAATCGGCACTCCTGGTCGTCGAGGCGGAAACGCATCAGATCGCGGGAGACGCTGTCGTGGTGCATGCCGATGGCTTCGGTGCCGAAGCGGCGCCAGTCGGCGAAGCGGTTGGTCTCGATGATGATGTAGCCGAGGTGGACGGCGCCGAAAACGGAGGCGGTCGTGGTCGCTTCGCCGCTCATCGGCGGCCTGCCAGGAAGGCGGCGCACAGCCGGTTGAAGAGCTGTGCGCGTTCGAACTGGACCCAGTGTCCGGTGTTGGCAGTCAGGTACAGGTCGCAGTTGGGCATGCGCTGGGCCAGCATCTGTCCACCGGAGGGGCGGTTGACCCTGTCCTGCGCTCCCCAGAGCACCAGCGTGGGTACAGGCAGCCGGGACAGGCGGGCATCGCGGGTGAAGTCCATCTTCCACAAAGTCCGCAGGGCGCCGGGGCCGGAGGGCCGTTGCAGCGGTGGTGCGGCGATCACCTCGGGGTCGATGCTGGCCTGGTAACGCTCGTCGATGGCGGAGTCGGGGACGTCCGCGGCGTTGAAGACGAGGTAGTCGCGGATGAACTTCTCCAGCTTCCGCCGCGAGGGACCGTCGCCCGTGTAGTAGTTCAGCAAGCTGTTGAGGCCGGAGGTGGGCAGAGCACGTGTGGTGCCGATGCCGCCGGGGCCCATCAGGACCATGCGGTCGACCCGGCCGGGGGTGTCCAGTGCCAGGCGCAGGGCGGCGGCGCCGCCGTAGGAGTTGCCGACCAGGTGGGCCTTGTCCAGGCCCAGTTCGTCGAGCAGTCCCCGGATGCCGTTCGCCAGGTACCCGAAGGGGTCGCTGCCGTCGACGCCCTTGGTGCTGCGTCCGTATCCGGGCATGTCGGGGACGACGACCCGGTATTCCTCGGCGAGCTCCGCGATATTGCGCGCGTAGTTGGACACGCCTGAGGCTCCGGGGCCACCACCGTGCAGCAGGAGCACGGGCGGGCCGTCGCCGGTCTCAGCGGCGAATATCTTCGTGCCGCCGATGTCGTACGTGGTCTCTCGCATCGTCGGCAGGCCGGTCGGTGTCGTGGTCATGATGACGGTGTCCTTACTCTGCGGTGCACGCCGTCGGCGGGACGTGGTGGACGGCACGAAACCTCGGGGCGGTGGCGGCAGCAGGGAGCCCGCGGGGGCCGCCGCATAGATGTAGGCGTCGGGACGCAGGGCGAGCGTGGCCACGCCGTGCTTGGCCAGCCAGGCCAGCAGGACACCATCGCTGTCGACGAGGGTGCCCTCGGCCGGCCGGGAGCCGGCGGGTGTGACGGTCAGCGACGGGACACCGGAGGGGCTCCAGGCGGGCTGGGGCGTAGCTGTGCGGGCGTGCAGCAGGAGCCATCGGGCACCGAGCGCGTCGTCGAGGCGGACGCGGTTGCCGTCGGGGCCGGTGACCCAGGGCTGGGGGACCTGATAGCCGGTCGCCTTGGTGCCGGGCCGGGCCAGCAGGCCGGCGTCGTAGCGGGCCACGGGGATCCAGTTCGAGTCCTGCAACCAATCACCGAAGCCCGGTATGCGGTGCAGGGCGCGTAACGCTCCCGTGCGGACACGCGCGACCGGGAGGCGGCGCTCGGTGATGATGCGGCCGACGAACACCGCGCGCTTCGTGACTTCCTTGACGTGCGGCTTGCGCTCGGCTTCGTAACTGCCGAGCACCGCGGCGGGCAGCTCGCCGCGCAGGACCGCGTCGAGCTTCCAGCAGAGGTTGGCCACGTCCCGTATGCCCGCGGACATGCCCTGGCCGATCCACGGCGGCATGGCGTGGGCGGCGTCACCGGCGAGGAAGACCCGCCCGGTGCGGAAGCGGGTGGCGAAGCGCACGTGGTGGCTGTAGACGGTGGCGCGCAGGACCTCGACGCTGTCGCGGGAGATGCCGTACCGGGCCACCAGACGGTACACGGCCTCCGCGGTGGTCAGTTGCTCCTCGTCGTCGCCGGGCAGAATCGGAAACTCCCACCGGTGGTGGCCGAGCGGGGTCGGGCAGTCCACGACCGGGCGGGCCGGATCGCAGTGGAAGCGCAGCTTGTCGTGGTCCGGCCAGGGCTTGAGCATCTTGGTGTCGATGACCACCCAGCGGTCCTCGTAGGTCTTGCCCTCGTAGCCGACGTTCAGCTGGGTGCGGGCGAGGCTGGAGCCGCCGTCGGCCGCGATGACGTAGGAGGCCGGCACCCGGTGGACGGAGTCGTCCGCCATGTCGACCACGGTCAGCTCCACACGGTCCGCGTCCTGGCGCAGGCGCAGGCACTTGTGGCGCAGCATGATCGTCACGTTCGGATAGCGGTCGGCACCGTCACGCAGGACCTGCTCCAGTGCGGGCTGGTAGATGAACATCTGCGGCGGATGGCCGTGGCCGCGCGTGGTGGGCCGTGCGCTGAGGAATGTGCGGCCCCTGGCATCGACGAAGTCCACGGGCCTGTCGGCCAGCATGTCCTGCTTGAGCCGCTCGGCGAGGCCGATCCGCTGCCAGATGCGGATGACCTCCTCATCGGTGGAGATGGCCCGGGCGCGCGTGAAGATCTCGGCATCCTGTTCCAGGACGACCACACGCAAGCCCATCGCGCCCAGCAGGTTCGCCGCGGTCACACCCGTGGGCCCGTAACCGATCACGGCCACGTCGTAGGCGCCGCCCTCGGTCTCCTTCCCGGCCCCCATCTCACTCATCAGGCCACCTCACTGTCGGTCATGTCCACAGCATTTGAAGTAGCGTTCACTCTAATGGGAGCGAACGCTACGGTAGGCAGGGCGCCGAGCAGGGTCAAGCAGTCGGCGTGAAGTACCACCGGGAGGGCCACACCTGCCATGACCAAACCGCAGACGACCCGGAAGAAGCGCGCGAACGGAGTGGAGTCGCAACAGCGCATCCTCGACGCCACCGTGCAGATCGCGGGCGAGCGCGGATACGAGGGCACGTCGATCTCGGCCGTCAGCGCCGCCTGCGGTCTGCCCCCCAGCTCGATCTACTGGCACTTCAAGGACAAGGACGACCTGATCGCCGCGGTGATCGAGCGCAGCTTCGACACCTGGCTGGCCGCCGTCGAGCTCCCGGGCGAGGAGGCGGGCACGCCGCTGGAGCGGGTCACCACCGTGGCCGCGCATGTGGCGAAGTCACTGCTTGAGGCCCCCGACTTCCTTCGCCTCGGTCTGATGCTCGCGCTGGAACGACGCCCCGCCGAACCCCGCGGCCGCACCGTGTTTCTCCAGGTCCGGGACATCGCGCAGGCGAAGATCACCGAGATGATCGAGACGCTCGTCCCGGAGCTCGACGAGGCGGCCTTGAACTCGCTGACGACCTACGCCGTCGCGGGCGCCGACGGGCTGTTCGTACAGCGGGAGATCAACGGTGACGCCGTTGACCTGGTGGAGATGTTCGAACTGCACGCCCGGCTGGTCTACGAGGCGGCCATGCGTATGGCTGCGACGAACAAGGCATGAGGAAGGACGACACTGCCCGCTGCCTGGCGACCGGATCAACGGTGACCGGCAACAGGGCCAGTCCGGTGGAGGCCCGCTTCGGGGTCCTCGGCCCGATATTCGCCTCCCGCCGGACGGCAGACGGCACCGATGAGGTGCAGCGGTGAGGGAGTTCTACCGATTCAAGGGCCGGGGGAACGTGGGTTCTCGGCGACGGTCACGGCAACGGTCCCAACCAGCCTCCGGCGCTGAGCACGCCGACGATCGCGACGCTCCTGCCGAGCCCACCGACCTCGCCGATCTCGCCGAGCAGTTGGCGCTGTCCGCCCCAGGCAGCGGCCCCGTGATCGACGCTGCGCTGCGCGCGGCCGCGGCCGCCGAGGAACTGGCGGGCAGGTCCAGCATCCTGGGGAACAGGCGGCAGCTCGCACGGGCCTTGTGGCGTCAAGCGTCCGCCCCACCGCGACCCGACCCACACCGCCGACCTCGGTCAAGCCCCGTAGGCATCCCGCTGGCGTGCTGCCAAGCGATACCCTCCCTGCCGCACCGGACACGGAAGACCTTGCGCGAGGGATATCGGCGAGATCGAGGCTGGTAGTGAAGCCGCCCACCTCCCTCAGAAGACGGACCACCTCGCTTGCGCCGTGGGGGGTCGCCTTTGACGAGCCGGGCGAGCCGGTCCTCGGCCTAACTACTGGTGGGCTCTCGTACTCAGCTGTCGCCGGTTCTTGGAACGGGGCGTCGAGCCTGAGGTGAGGGCCGCGGGGGCGTTGCCGCAGGTGCACCGGGCCAGCTCCAGCGCCGCCTGGGGGCGCCTTCCTCCGTGAGGCGGTTGACAGCCCGGCTGCCTACGCGCACCGCGCGTCGATCGGGTCGCCGGTCAGGACGAGTTCGCGGGGCAGGTTGACGGGCAGACTTCGTGGCCCCCGGAAGAGCGCTCCGCACGTGGCTACCACGCCGCGGCGGGCCTCGGGGAGCCCGAAGCGTGCGGTAGTGGAGGCGACCACGAGGTCGCATGCGAGTACGAGTTCCAGGCCGCCGCCGAGTGCCGGCCCTTCGACGCCGAGGCACCGAGCATCAGATCCGGCTTGGCGTATGACTCTCGAACGTACGCTCCAGACGTAAAAGCCTCAGCCCGAAGCACGTCCAGCAACTGAACGAGCTCGGATTCAGGTGGATACAGCCTGCGGGGTAGGTCGAGACTTCACGATGATTCGGCGCCGATGCCGGGCTGTACCGGCCTCGCGGAGATCGAGGCTGGGCGGCTCTTTCGCGGGCGTGCACAGCGGGGCTTCCCGATGGTCCGCTTCGGCCTTCGAGCTGGGAACAGCTGCCTCGGCGGCGATGCAGTTGCCTACTGTGCCGTCGGCGTACCTTGCCTGGAAGGTGTTTCGGGCCGACCGGCTGGAGGCGGCCGCGGTTTCGCTGGGGGATGTTGCCCAGGCGCTGATCAGGAACCGTCCGGTGTGTACGGGGCGCGGTTTTCCGTGTCTGCGCACGGAGGGCGACTCTGATAGCGCAGAGCGCTTCGACTTGCGGCGGCATCCTGGCTGAGGATCATGGTGCCTATGGGGTAAGAGGGGGCTCGCGTGCCCTGGCCTGGGGTACCTCACACCTGGAGTGCACATGACGCAGCTTCCTCCGCCCGTCACGCCTTTCCTGGAGCCCGCTGCGAAGGAGTTGGCCGAGGCGACCGACCCGCACCCGCGGATCTACGAGGTGCCGCCGGCGCAGGGCCGGGATATCCTTGCCGGCCTGCAGAGCGGCGAGGGCGTGTCCCGTCCGGAAGTGGACGAGGAGTGGGTGGACGTCGACGCTGGTGAGTGGGGCACGGTCCGCACCCGCATCATCCGGCCCAAGGGTGCGAAGGGCCCGCTGCCGGTCGTGGTTTACATCCACGGTGCGGGGTGGGTGTTCGGGGACGACAAGACGCATGACCGGCTCTTTCGCGAGTTGGTCGTCGGGGCCGGTGCGGCGGGTGTCTTCCCGGTGTACGACCGGGCGCCGGAGGCGAAGTATCCGACCCAGGTGGAGCAGAACTACGCCGTCGGGCAGTGGGTCCGGAAGAACGGCGCGGACCACAGCCTGGACGCCTCCCGGGTAGCGGTGGCGGGCGAGTCGGTCGGCGGGGGCATGTCAGCAGCGTTGGCGCTGATGAACAAGGAGCGCGAGGACGGCCTCGAACTGAAGGCGCAGGTGCTGCTGTATCCGGTGACGAACGCGGACTTCGACACCCCGTCGTACCTCCAGTTCGCGGAGGGCTACTACCTCACCCGCGACGAGATGAAGTGGTTCTGGGACGCGTACACCACCGACCCTGCCGAGCGGGAGCAGCACTACGCCTCTCCCTTGCAGTCGAGCCTTGAGCAGCTCAAGGGCCTGCCCACCACGCTGGTGATCACCGACGAGGCGGACGTGCTGCGTGATGAGGGCGAGATGTACGCGAACAAGCTCCGCGAGGCCGGTGTCGATGTCACCTCTGTCCGCGTGGCCGGCATGGTGCACGACTTCCTGCTCCTGGACAGCCTGCGCGACACCCGCGCGGCGAATGTGGCGCGGGCGCTTGCAGTCGACGCGCTGAGGACGGCACTGCACGGCGGCTGAGCACCCCGCTGTCCTTTACGTCCTGCCGAGCCCGAGACGGTTCCGCGTATCCGTCTCATCCCTTACCGGGAGTCACCATGCCTGAAGACCCGCACGGCGAGTGGACGAGCCGGCTGCTGTCGCTCGGTCCGGGGATCCCGCCGGCCGCCGCCCGGGAGTTCGTCCATGACCTGTACGTCCACGCGCAGTCCGACCTCGACGAGGAACGGGCCGAGGCCGATTTCGAACGGGAGGAGTGAGCGCCGTGAGCAATCTGTCTCCCGGGTTCCGGGGCCGTGGTGGCCACGCGTTCACCGAACGCCTGCCTCCTGGCCAGTACCCCACGGAGTCCTTTCCCGTGCTGTCCGCCGGGCCCACCCCGCACGTGTCCCAGGACCGCTGGTCCTTCACCGTCACGGATGAGGCGGGCGGGTCCATGAGCTGGACGTGGGAGGAGATGACGGCGCTCCCGCAGGAGGAGCCCGTCGTCGACATCCACTGCGTGACACGCTGGTCCAAGTTCGACACCCGCTGGCGGGGTGTCTCCCTCGACGTCCTCCTCGGCGCAGTCGAGACCGCGGCGGACTTCGTGGTCGCCGAGTCCTTCGACGGCTACACCACCAACCTCCCGCTGGAGGACGTCACCGGCGGCAAGGCGTGGCTGGCGCACTCCTTCGACGGCTATCCCCTCTCCCCCGATCATGGCGGGCCGGCCCGGCTGGTGATCCCGCACCTGTACTTCTGGAAGTCGGCGAAGTGGGTCAGAGGGCTGCGGCTGACGATGCAGGACGAACCGGGCTTCTGGGAGGCTGCCGGCTACCACAACTACGGCGACCCCTGGCGCGAACAGCGCTACTGGAGCGACTGATGCCCCCCGCCGGCGCCCCGGCCCGGTCCGGCTGGCAAGTGGCCCGGCTCACGGCCCGCGACGTACAGACCGCCACCGGGTGCACCCTGCGCTTCGAGGTGCGCGGCTGGCCCGGGCACCGGCCCGGGCAGCATGTCGATGTCCGGCTGACCGCGGACGACGGCTACCAAGCGGTCCGCAGCTACTCGCTCGCCGCACCCGCCGACGGCGACGTCATCGAGCTGGGTGTGCAGGAGACGGCGGGCGGTGAGGTGTCGCCGTATCTGGCCGAGGC
Organism: Streptomyces sp. B5E4; assembly: GCF_039871555.1. Taxonomy (NCBI): domain Bacteria; kingdom Bacillati; phylum Actinomycetota; class Actinomycetes; order Kitasatosporales; family Streptomycetaceae; genus Streptomyces; species Streptomyces sp. B5E4. The sequence continues at coordinate 271,116 of NZ_JBDPMI010000007.1, read as the reverse complement.
GCTGCCCGTCGGCGCCGAGGTCGAGATCAAAGGGCCGCTGGGCGGCTGGTTCGTGTGGACGCCGCCCGGATCGGGCCCGCTGCTGCTGTTCGGCGGCGGCTGCGGCGTGGTCCCGCTGATGGCGATGCTCCGCGCCCGGCGGGCGGCGGCGGCCGCCCAGGAGCCGTGCGTCCTGGTGTACTGCGTACGCGGCCCGGAGGAGGTCTGGTACGCGAAGGACCTCGCCGAACCGGGCCACACGGAGGACGTCCGCATCCTCTACACCCGCCATGCCCCGCCCGGTCAGACGCGACGGCCCGGGCGGATGACGGCGCACGATGTGGCGGGCCTGCCGGCGCCGGGCGCGGCCCGCTGCTACGTGTGCGGGCCGACCGGCTTCGTCGAGCACGTCGCCGGCCTGCTCCAGGACACCGGGTATCCCCGCGACCGGATCCGTACCGAGCGGTTCGGCTGACCGGTCCGTCCGCGCCCGTTTCCCGTACCGGGTCCGACCCTCAAGGAGAACACCGTGAACCAGCGTCTCCCCTCCCACCTCGACGGCAACGTGCTCGCCGGGCCGCTCGCCCAGGTCTTCGCGCTCGACCCCACCACCGCCCTGCGCGTATGCCCCGCCTGCCGACTGCCCTCGACGGTGGGTCGGCTCCACGTCTACGGCCCCGAGCCCGGCCTGACCGCACGCTGCCCGGGCTGCGCCCAGCTCGCGCTCCGGGTCGTCCCCCAGCCCGGGCATCTGTGGCTTCAACTCGGCAGCGGCCAGGGCGCCTTCCGCTTCGACCTGCCGCCAGCCGGCTCCTGACCACCTGAGCAACCCGCGGCTTCCACGCCCGCCCGTGCGCCGCGGGCTCGCCCCGTGAGAGGAGCACGGTGTCCGGCACCGACCCGAGATCGCCTGCCCCGCCCCATCCGGGCCTGTTCCCCCACCTGTTTCCGCACCCGCGCCGCTGCGGCCTGCCCGGCTGGTGGGTGACGCTCCTGGTCGCCGCGGGCGACATGGCGGGCGCGGTGGCCCGCGCCGGAGCAGGGCTGGCAGGCCCCGCCTACACCGGTGGTTTCCCCTGGACGACGTGCACGGTGAACCTGGCCGGCGGCGCGGCCATGGGTGTCCTGATGACGGCACTGGCCCGCAGGCCCAAGGCGCCCCTGTGGCTCGGACCGGTGCTCGGCACCGGCTTTCTGGGCGGGTTCACCACCTTCTCCTCCTTCGCCGTCGAGGTGTACAGGCTGCTCACCGGCACCCGCCTGCCCACCGCGCTCGGCTACGCGGCGGCGACCATCGCCGGCACGCTCGGCGCGGCCGCGGGCGGCGCGGCGGCGACATCCCGGCTGCTCACCTCAGCACCTGCACCCCCGGCGCCTGCCGGCGTGCGAGGTGTCGGAAGAACAGCGTGTGGGGTGGCAGCGGGTCTGGTCCCCGAGGGACTCGGGCGCGATGAACCCGTCCAGCGACATCGACACGCTGAAGAACACCTTCCCGGCCATCAGCCCTCCGCCCCCTTCCGAACGATCTCGGCGACGTAGGCCGCCAGGTGGCTCAGGGTCTGCCGGCCGCCCTCGATCGCGTGGTACTTCTCGACCGCCTCGTCGCGCAGTTCCTTGGTGGGGAACACCGTGCGCATCACGATCCGGGTCCCCGCGCCGTCCGGCACGAAGGTCAGGACCGACTCGAAGGCGTTCGGGTCGTCGCGCAACTCACCGTGCAGCAGCGCGATCCGCTCCGGCGGGGTGATCCGCAGCCAGCGGATCCACTCGGAGTAGTCGGTCCCGTCCGGCCCGTGCAGCACGAAGTCCCACTCCCCGCCCTCGCGGAACTCGAAGGACCGCGTGGTGGTGGTGAACCCCTCCGGCCCCCACCACCGCGACAGGTGCCGGACCTCGGTGAACGCCTCAAACACCAGCTCTCGCGGGGCGTCGATGACCCGGGAGATCTCAATCTCCCTGTGGGCCGTCGACGCCTCCGCCCCCGATTCTTGACCTTCCGCTGCCATCGGTCATTCCTCCTGCCGTGTCTGCTTGAGGTCCTGCACGTAGGCGTCCAGCCGGTCGAAGCTCTCATTCCAGAACCGCTCGAATCCGCCGGTCCACTCGTGGACCGGCCGCAGCCCGCGGGCGTCCAAGCCGTAGAGGCGCTGCTTGCCCGCCCCGCGGACCCGCACCAGCCCCACCTCCCGGAGCACCCGCAGGTGCTTGGACGCCCCCGGCTGGCTCATCCCCAGCTCCTGGGCCAGGTCGGTCACCGGCCGCTCGCCCGCCCGCAGCAGTGCCAGGATGTCCCGGCGCTGCGGCTCGGCTATCGCATTGAACACGTCCGACGTCGTCGCTGCTCGTGCCATGGCGGCAATCATATTCCCATATCGGAATACGTCAAGGGGGTCGAGAACCGGGCGAGTCTCGCCGAATGGAGGCGGCCGGGCCCGCCCGAAACGAGCCCGCGCAGCGGGCTTCGGCGATCAGGCGCTCGGCATGCCGCGGGCTGATGCCAGAATCCGGCCGTCGCCGAGACCGGAGGCCTCGGCGATGCGGATCGGCGTTCCGCCGCCGCCACGAACTCCTCGGCCGGTGGAGCCGTCACCCCGCCGCCCGGTGCTGCCACACCGCCCACCTGCCCAACTGGCTCCATCGGAACGGATTGGCGTCATCCATCGGCCAGTTGCTGGATGATCTTCAGTGTCCGACCTGCTCCGTTCTCGGCCACCAGACGTTTCGCCGCTCTTGCGGCGGCTCGAGTGTGCGCCTGCTGCTTCACCACTTGCTCAAGTGAGTCGGCAAGCCGTTCGGCGGTGAGGGACCGGAAGGGGATCGGGTCAGTGGCGGCGCCGAGGGCGGCAAGTCGCCCCGCCCAAAACGGCTGGTCCGCGGTCACGGGCACGGTGACCGCAGGCACTCCGGCGCGCAGCGCGGCGGCCGAGGTGCCGGCCCCTGCATGGTGGACCACCGCAGCCAGCCGTGGAAACAGCAGGGCGTGCGGCGCGTCCCCGATGGTGAGCAGGTCATCCCCGTCGGCGGCGAGCCCGGCGCTGCCGGCTTGGAGGATCCCCCGCAGCCCGGCGCGGCGCAGGGCTCGTACAGCGATCCCGCTGAGCCGTTCCCCGTCACCGGACGCCATGCTCCCGAAGCCGACGAGGACGGGCCGGGGTCCGGCACACAGGAAGTCCTCAATCTCAGTAGGCAGGCGTTCGGATTCATCGTGAGGGGGCCACCAGTTGCCGACGACCTCCAGGCCAGATCGCCAGTCGGAGGGACGGGGCACCAGGGTCGCGCTGAAGCCGTGCAAAACGGTCCAATTCGCCTGTTCCTGTCGTCGACGCATCTCGGAGAGGGAGGTCGGGGGCAGCCCAAGGCGGTGGCGCAGCTTTGCCGCCGCCTGTTCGTATACACGGTCGGCCATTCGCAGCGCGAAGCGTCCGGCTCCTCGGTTGACCAGACGTCCCAGCGAGCGGGAGCCTGTCACGACGGGTGGGAAGTCGCCGGTCGGTGCGGTGGGCTGGAGGTACACGCCGAGGCTCGGAATGCCCATGGCCTCGGTGAGGTGCCAGCCGAGCGGAGCCGTAGTGGTCGACAGCAGGAGCAAGTGCGTTCCCTCGTCCACCGCATCGGCGAACCCCTGACCCAGTTCGGTGACGAACGCGGCAGCGGTGCGCATCAGTTCACGTTTGCCTGTGCCGCCGCGCACTCGCGTGTCGGCAGGCAGACGGCGGAATTCCAGCCCTGCGTCGCGTACGAGGGGGGCGAAGGTGTCTGTGGCGGCCAGGGCAACGTCGTACCCGGCCCGGCGCAGCTCAGCCCCCAGGCCCGTGTAGGGCACCACGTCGCCGCGCGATCCGGCCGTAGCGATGAGGATCCTCATTGGCCCTCCCCGAGATCGCTACCGCCACGAGCGTGGCGGGCCGCATTGGCGCAGACCGCGTGGTGTGTGTAGGCGGCCAGGCCTGGGCGTTGCTGCGAGGGCGGTACGACCAGAGCGAAGGCGCGCGGGTCGGCGACGAAGTCGTCCGCGATGCGTCGGTGCATGTCAGGCGGGCAGGCGGCGAACCAGCGTGCGATGTGCAAGCGGTGCCCCTCGGCGAGGTCCATGGCCCGCTCGCCGTCGCTCGGCTCCCCCTCGTCGAAGACCGCCAGCAGCTCGGCTCGCCAGGCCGCGGCTTCCTCCATGAGCTGACGCCAATCCTCCTTGGTGTGGGCAGCCGCGCGCGTCATCGCCTCGCGCTTCCCCTCCGATCGCGCCCATTTCAGCTCTGCCTCGGTGGCATAACTCAGGTCGAAGGTGACCTCACCAAAGACCTCGAAGCGTTCTTGAGGCGTCAGAGACACTCCGGTCATCTGGACCTCTATCGCCCGTTCCGCCACCTCGGCCAGCCGCTGCAGCCTGGCGATCTCCTCGCTCAGCTGCCGTTGCCGGGCCCGGAGCCGCTCCAAGGGGTTTGCCTGCGGATCCTTGAAGATCGCGGCGATCTCGTCGAGGGGGAAGCCGAGCTCGCGGTAGAAGAGAATCTGCTGGAGACGGACCAGGTCGGCCTCACCGTAGAGCCGGTAGCCGGCGTGGCTGCGGTCACTGGGCGACAGCAGTCCCGCCTTGTCGTAGTGATGCAGTGTCCGCACGGTCACGCCGGCGAAGGCAGAGACCTGCCCCACGGAGTAGCTCATCCACCTGCCCTTTCGTCGGCATACAGCCTCAAGCCTGACGTAAGGGGAGGGTCAACCCGCGCTCGAAGCTGGGCATGACGCAGGCCGCGTCGGCGACGAAAGACGCAGAGATAATTCGCTGAGTTCCGGCAGGAGGGGGACGCCTACGCCTACCTGACCATCGGCGCCGGAAGAACAACGCCAACGGCAGCATCCTCCACATCGGCACCGGCCCCACCAGCATCCAACCCCCTCAGCACCTACTGCGGTCCCGGCGCACGGGGCGCCCCCACCACCTCCCACGTCGGCAACGCCCTTCGGCCCCGTAGGCGCGCGGATATCACCCACGCCCGCCAGTTAGGGCTGGTCAAGCTGCTGGCCGACGGACCATCGGTCGAGATCCTGGCGGATGCCGGCTATCAAGGGCTCGGCACCCAGGCCGGCGTCCGGATCGTGACGCCCCCACACCGCAAGTTCAAGAAGAACCCACCCCGGTGGCACGAGGAAACGCACGAGCGGCAGCGCAAGGCCCACTCCTCATGGCGCATCCGGGTCGAGCACGGCATCGCCCACCTGAAGAACTGGCGAATCCTCACCCGCCATCTGGGCCGCCGCAAGCACATCAGCGACACCATCCAGGCCGTCACCAGACAGCTCTCCCACCAGCAGAACACCACATGGCCACAGACCAACAATTGTGACCAGCCATCCGCAGCACGCCTCTCGACGCGCCACTGCCAACCATGCACGAGGTCGTCGGCCCAGCCCGGACCCTGGCGAAGTCAGCCGGAGTCGGCGAGGACGGCGCACGATTGCGGCAACCGGTCCCGATACCTCCCGTTCAGCGCGACAACAGTTGGGCGCTGCGCAGGAGCCGGCCGGGTCGCCGGCTCCTGCGCAGCAGCGCTGGCTTCAGTTGCCTTTTCGGCAGATGCCTGTCAGCCGGTCGTCATTGCGCACGCTCGCCGTCCACGAGGTGCTGAGGACGTGGCAGCCGGCGTCCGCCCGGACGGCGATGCGGTCACCGTCGCGTTCGCCCCGGACGGGTCTGCCGTCGACGAACACCACCGCTCCCTCATGGCCGTCGGGTACAGGCACGCTGACCGTCCCCGTGGTGTTGCCGGGCACCTGGACGCCGAGGTCCTGCCGGTCGCCGGACCGGTGGAAGGAGACCCCGATCGTGCCCTTGACGGTCGGCAGCGTGACGGAGCCGAAGCGTTGGTCACCGGTCTGGGGCTTGACCTGGAAGGTCGCGTAGCCCGGCGACGTGGGTTCGATGCCGTACATGTCGCGTGGGATGACGTAGGCGGGAGCCGTGGCCCAGGGGTGCGACCAGGTCATGTTGCTCTTCTGGCCTGGGTCCCACGCTTCGCCGGTGGCGCCGGCGCCGATGTCGAGCATGTGCAGCCAGCCGTTCGTGCCGGAGGAGGTCAGCAGATCTAGCGCGTCCTGACCGTGGTCGGCGTCGTACAGGGCCTCCAGCAGGAACCCGGAGCAGTAGACGCTGCAGGCCATGCCCCGGGAGGCGATGTAGTCCGCGACGGCGCCGCGCTGGTCGGCGTCGGCAGGCACACCGAAGGCGGCCGGGAAGACGCTCGCGTGCATCGCGTGGTGGCCTGTCGGGACGTCGTCCTTGTCCAGCCCGTCGTCGTAGGCGCCCTGCTCCGCGTCGTAGAACCTGGTGTTCAGGGCGTCGCGGATCGTCCGGGCCTTCGCGCGGAAGTCCCCGGCGTCGCCCATGCGGCCGAGTTCCCGGGCGATCGTCTCCATCTGCCGGTAGTTGCTGTACGCGAGGGCGTTGAGGACGGTGTTCTGGTCGGTGAACCGGTAGCCGTCGCGCTGGCTGTCGGGCCAGTCGACGATGGCGTCGCGTTGGACGATGGTGCCGGTGGCCGGGTCGTAGTCCTCGTCGAGCAGTTTGGGCTTGAGCGTGTCGTAGGCGCGCTCGATCTGGGCGGTGGATCCGGTGCGTTGCCAGGTGTCGTACACGGCGCTGATCACGTACATCGGCCATTCGGTCGGCCAGGTGCGGTTCGCCTCGAAGTAGTCCATGGAGTACTGGCTGAGGGTCGGGTCCTCGGTGAGGTGGAGGTTGGACAGGAGCTGGATGTACGCGTCGGCCTCGTAGTTGGTGCGTTCGCGGGTCCAGGAGTCGGTGAAGAAGTTCTGGTTGGCGGTCTCGATGGTGTCCTTGGTGAACTGCCAGACCTTGACGAGGCCGGGGTCGGAGGAGGTCAGCTGGGCCGCGTCGCGGTCGAAGGGGTAGACCATGGCGAGCGCGTTCAGGTTCTCCTTCGTGATCGGGACGGGCGAGTCGACGATGTTCAGGTAGCGGAAGACGCGCATGCCCCAGGTGTCGGCGGTCTGCCGGCCGTCTCGGAGGGTGAGCACGTCCTCGTACGTGTTGCCGGTACGCATCCGGTAGCGGGCGGTGTGCGGAGCCGACAGCTCCTCGCCGAATCGCAGCCGGACTTGCTGGTCCTGCCGGCCGTCCAGGGTGAGCTGGACGCCGCCCATCCACGTGCGGCCGAAGTCGACGAAGTAGTCCCCGCCGCCGAGGTCGACGATCTTCTCGGGGGCGTGCGTCTGCTCCTCGACCTTCGCGAACGGTGTGGGGGCGAGTTTCTCGAACGGCTCCTTGACCTCGGGGGCGGTCCAGCCGGAGCCGGTGAAGCCCGGCTTCTTGAACCCGTCCGGGAACGCGGCCATGGTGACGTCTTCCTGCGGCGCGTACCAGTAGTTCGTGCCGATGCTGTCCGTCGATGTCCAGATGTCGCTTCCGGTCCTGGCCTGCCAGGCGGCTCCGGTGCCGAGGGTCTGGGTGGTGCCGTCGGTGTAGCGCACGATCACGTGGGCCTGGAAGCGCCGGTCCTTGGTGGCATAGGCGATCGCGGACAGCGTGTGCGGGCCGCGTTCGCGGAGCTGGTCCGTGACGTCGAAGCCGTCGTAGCGGACCTCGTCGCCGGTCGGGCTGGTCGGGCCGAGCCCGACGAACTCTCCGTCCAGGTACATCTTGTACACGTACTGCTTGGCGCTGGAGAACGCGGAGCCGGTGGCGAAGACGGTGGCCCAGGCGACCTTCTTTCCCGGCGCGAGCTGGAAGTCGTCGCGGAACAGCGCCCAGTCGTTGGAGAGGTTGGCGTTGAGGCAGTCCACGCCGGTTCCGAGGCTGAGCGCCCCGTCCTCGACGGTCCCGCACGGGAAGCCTGCCGCGGGGTCGTCGAAGTCGTTGCGGTACAGCTCGGCGCCGTCACCGGAGCCGGTCAGGTCGGTGACGCGGACGTCGTCCACGACGCCCGACTCACTGCCGCCGTTGCGGAAACCGACGACGCCCCCGGCGTAGGTGGTGTCGGTACGGCGGTCCACGACGCGGCCGTCGAGGGAGGTGGTGAGGGTGGAGCCGACGGCTTCGATGCTGACCCGGTGCTCGGTGCCGGTCTTCAGCTCGGCGCCGAGCGGCACCGGATCGCCGGCACGGAACGTGCCGTCGGTCTGGATGTGCGGTACCAGGGTGTTGGGGTTGGCCGCGCCGGCCGCCCGGAACTGCCACATGTAGCCGTTCCTCGCGTCCGGCGACCGGAAGCGCACGCCGAACGCGGTTCGGGTGACCGTAAGCGTCAGATCGACGCGGTAGTCGGTCCACTCCTCACCGGCCGGCGGGCGGGGCCACACGGGCGCCGCATCACCCCAGTCGGCGCCGGGACCGGTGCCGAACGAGGCGGACTCCGACCATCCGGAGGGCCGGCGGTCGTCATCCCAGACCTGCACACGCCACCGGTACCGCTCCCCCGCCCGGAGCGCGGGACCGGCGTAGCGCACCGCCGACGACTGCACGGATGCGACCTTGCCGGTCGCCCACACCGGACGGTCCGCGCCGAAACGCGTCACCTCGATCTTGTACGCGCTCTGCCGGCGCAGCGCCGACTGCCAGCCGAACTCGACCGTCCCCGCGGCGTCCACGTCCGTGGGAGCCGGCAGCGAGTTCGTCCGCAGCCCGGTCGGCGCCGACGGCCGCTCGGGCGTGCGCGACACCGCCTGCTCGTCCGTGGTCCCGGCGGCGGGAGCGGTGAGGGCGGCGACCGAGGCGAGCACCGCGGCCACAACGGTGACGGCGCGCCAGGGCCCGGGTCTTCTTCTCGGAAGTCTCATGCGTGCCCCTTATTGAAACGTTTCAACTCGTGAATGTAAGCGGAACCGTATTTCGCTTGAAATGGCGCGTCAATACGTGCTGACACGATTCATGGGATCTGGCGATGTCCGCTCAGGCCCACCTCGCTCGGCGGCGCCGGAGAGCAAGGGACCACGGCGCACCGGGTGTTGGCCCACACCCCCGCCCGCTCGCCCGGATGCTCCTGACCAGACCCGGCGACCTCAAAGCCGAGCAATGCGATCTCCTGGCCCGGCTCACCTTCGCCTCCCCGAGATGGCCAACCTGGCCGGCGGAATCGGGGACTTCGCGAGACTGCTGACGCCCTGCACAGGAAACGCCGATGCGCTCGCTCGCTCGACCGACCAGGTCCGCGCAGCCGATCTACCCCACCTTCACGCCTTCACCCGGGGCCTGGACCGTGACGGCGACGCCGTGATCGCGGCACTCACACTTCCGGACAGCAACGGCCCCACCGCGGCTCCGGTGTCCGCCTGCGCGGCCGGTCAAATCCGGTGGACCGGAGCGGATGTCTGCGTCCAGTGCCAGTTGATGGGACGCCACTGCTTCTTCAAGGCAGTGCGTTGGCGGGTGTAGGAGCGAAGCGCGTCCTCGACCGTGGCCGCCAGGTCGGTGAGGTCGTCGGGCGCGGGTATGCGCAGGATGAGGTGTTGCTTCCTGTGGATGAGCAGCAGGTCGCCGTTGAAGGCGCAGGCTCCGAGAGTGAAGTGGGTCAACTGCCTGAAGGTCTTGTTCTCGGTGTCCAGCTTGGCTCGGAGCGCTCCCTCCTTGTTCCAGGCGTAGAGGCCGTAGCGGTTGAGGTGGAAGGCGTGGCCCCGGTGTGCATCAGCTGCCAGGTTGAAGCAGAAGCCGGTGAAGGGTGAGTCCCGCCACTCGTGGAGGCCGTGGAGGCGTCCGGTCATCTCGCCCTGTTCGTTGACGAGAGCGAAGACGAAGGGCCTGCCGCGGCTGCCCCCGCGGAACGTCTTGGCGTAGAACGGGATGACGAAGAGGCTGTCGGAAAGCGGTACGGGCCGGCCGAGGCGGGAGTCGTGCCAGTTCGAGAGGCGGTCCTCACCGGGCACCAGTTCGGTCAGCGCGGGACGAGGCCGGTTGGCGATGCCGACAGGGGCACCCTGGAAGGTGGCGTGGGCGCGCAGGTCGGCGTCGCTGTGATGGGCGGGTTCGGGGTCGAGAGAGGCCAGTGTGTTGATTACCGGCCTGGTGTCGGCGGTCAGCGCACCGTCGGCGAGACCGACGAGGTTGGTGAGGAAATTGCCGTACCTCCACACGCCGTACTCGGCAACGGTGCACAGCAGGCGGCCCGAGGGCGTGACACTGACGGAGCAGGCGAAGGGGTCGCCCTCAGCCGGCGTGAACGGCTCGAAGGGGCGCCTGTCCTTCGAGTCGTAGACGGCCGAAACCTGGCTCAGGTCGGATGCGACGAGGGTGGTGTTGTTCGGTGTCGTACTGATGGCGAGTAATCCGTCGGGCAGGACACACAGGCTGATGTCGCCGCCGTCCACGACGGCCGATTTCTCGTCATCCGCGCCGCCGGTGCGGAACAGCGCCACCCCCAGGATCTCGCCATCCGCGGCGTAGCGGGTGATGACCCGGTACCCGAAGTTCGCCCTCTCCGGTTCCTGTTCGTCATCGGCGACTCCGTAGGTGTGGCGGTACAAGCCGTACAGCGCGTACACCTCGCCGCTCGGCGCGCCGACGACATCGAAGAAATGCACGCCCCAGCCCTTGGAGTAGGGGGCGGTCAAGTCAAGGCCGTGGTAGTCCACCAGCGCACCGGGAAGGGCCAGCGGAAGAGTCTGGATCATGCGCGCATCCTTGCTCACACCACTGACACAGGGCAGACGAGGCGCCAACCGGAGCCGACCCGCCCCACCTTCACGCTCAGCCCGATCCCGGCGATCTGGCAGATAGCGCGCACGGCCCCTGGGTCTCGTGCGGTGAGGGGGTGTCTCCCACGGCAGGACCAGGGAGAACGGCACCTCGTGTTCCTCGCCCTGGCAGAGGCAGAAGGCGCCGTCGGCGGGTTCACGACTGCGGGCCTTGGCGGACCTTGTCCGCGGCCTGGGTCGGTGTGGGCGCAGCGGCGGCAGGGCGCATCCGGTGTGCGGCGAGGAGCGCGAGAGCGGTGACCGCGGCCATGGCCAGGAAGGCGTCGGAGTAGGCCGCGCCCTCGTGGCCGGTGCTGAGGGGGTTGAGCGCGGCGGTGCCGCTTTGTTGACGCGCGGCCACCAGGACGCCGAAGAGTGCCGGACCCGTGCCGGCCCCGAGGAACTGCGCGCCTTGGAGGATGCCGAGGCCGATGCCCGTCTGCCCGGGCGGGAGCGCGCTCGCCGCGGCGCTGATGATCGGGGTGACCACGAGGATGAAGCCGGTGCACAGCCCGAGCATGCCGATACCGGCGGGGAGCATGGAGGATCCGCTGGCGAAGCTGGACAGGAACAGTGCGAACAGCGCCATGACGGCGAGTCCCGTCCAGCACGAGAGGGCGGGTGCCGACGCGGTCGGCAAGGCGGCCGATCAGCGGTGAGAGGACGGCGACGGCGATCCCTGCCGGGATCATGACCAGGGCCCCTGTACCCGGGCTGACGCCGCCCACGTCGACTACCAGTAGGGGGACGAAATACTAGCCCGCCGAGGTTCACGATCATGGCCAGGAACGCGACGACGAGCGCCGCTCGGTAGACCCGGTTGCCGAACAGCGCGGGCGGGACGAACGGCTGCGCGACGCGGGCGGTGCGCCACGCGAACAGCGCGATGGCTCCGGCCGCTACCACGATGCTGCCCCAGGATGAGGGCGCGGTTGGTCCGTTGACCTGGGCCTGGGTCATCCCGTAGAGCACGAGTCCGGCGCCGGCGCCGAGCAGCGCGCCACCGGGAAGGTCGAACCGGCCGCAGCCGGACGGAGGTGCACCCGGCAGGACACGCCACGCCGCGGGTAGCAGCGCCAGCGAGAGCGCCAGCATGAGCCAGAAGAGGGCGGGCCAGCCGAAGAGCTGGCCGAGGCCGCCGCCGAGGGCCGGTCCGGCGGCGGTGCCGATGCCCGTGGCCGCGGAGACCACGCCGATGCCCGTTCCCCGCCGGTCGGCCGGCAACAGTCTGGTGATCGCAAGGATCGAGAGCACCGGGATGGCGGCCGCGCCCACTCCCATCACCATGCGCCCGAGTACCAGCACGAGCAGGCTCGGGGCGAGCGCGCAGACCAGGCTGCCGACGGCGTAGGTCACCAGGGAGAAGCAGAACAGCCGCCGCAGGCTCGCGCGGTCGGCGATGCGGCCGTAGAACGGGATACCGACCGAGAACATGAGCAGAAAGCCGGTGACGACCCAGGCGAGCTCGGCCTCGGAGGCCCGGAACTCGGCTCCCATCGACGGCAGCATGAGAGTGACCATGTCGCTGGCGACGACCGTGGCGAGCATCGCCGGCAACAGCACCGCGAGCAGGGATCGCCCGGAACCGGTCCGTCCAGCAGTGTCCGGCGTTTTCGGCGTGTCCGGCCTGGAGCTCATTTGCTGCATCCTCCTGGGCTTTACTGCCACCATGTTGATTACAGTTAAGGCAGGGAAAAGGCGGAGGCAAATCGCCTCCGCCGTCGAACGATTACTGCCGACGCCCCGCGGACGCGCGTTCACTGTCCAGTACTTGCTGGACCAGATGCGCGATGGTCGTCCTGCCGAGCCGCTGCTCCAGGGCCTGCTCAGCCTCCCGGAACTCCTCCGCGAGGAGGGCCTGCATGTGGCGCCCGACCTCGCATGCGTCGCTCGGCGGATGGGCGTGTCCGGACAGCACCGGCCCCGCCTCCACGGCGGCGTACGCGTCGTACAGGGTGATCTCGCGCGGGGAGCGGGCCAGTTTCCAGCCGCCGCCGCGTCCCTCGGCGGCCCACACCAGGCCGGCGTCGCGAAGGCTGCCCAGGATCCGCCGCAGAAGCACCGGATTGCTGGCCAGGCTGTCCGCGATCTCCGCCGAGGTGAGGGTCCGGTCGCGCCAGCGCCCCAGCATGGTGAGCGCATGAATCGCTACCGCGCTTCTACTGCTGAGACCCATGGGGTCGCCCCTTCCCGCTCGCCGCCAACGCACCGATTTAAACTGCACTCAAAGTAGTTGCAGTTCGCTCGGATGTCCATCACCAGTTGCCCGGCGTCGGCGCCGTGGAGCATTCCGACCCGTACCGGAGCGGCCGACCTCCGCGAGAAGACGCGGCTGACCGACGATTCGGTGTCGCCCGTTTCGTCGTAGGGATCGGGCGGCGGCGAGCCGTCGGGGGTTGTGATCTCCCGCAGGATGCGGGCCAGTTCTCGGCGCCCCGCGCCCTCGCGGGAGACCGGCAGGTCTCAACCGGGCCGTGCGGGCCGGCGGGCGCTGGAATGCCATCGGCTGGCCCCGGAACTGTTCGGCGAACTCGGCACCCCCGAGGCCACTGCGCTCGGCGCACTGCTGCCCGAGGGCCCCATTCCAACCGGCGCGGGACCCCCTTGTCGGCCCAAGACCCGAGGCGAACAGCGCGACCCATGAGCCGACGCCCGCGTGGGGCGGACTTGCTCAGCAGCTGTTCCTGATGCCTGTACGACAACGACTGGCTCCTTCTGATCTTCCTCAGAGCAGCGCGAGAAACTCGCTGGACATCGCATGTGTCAGCGGCCAGCGTTGACGGAATGCAGCAGGAGAAGATCTGGGACGCCGATGTCGCCCAACGCTATGACACGCCCGGCTCCGGCATGTTCGCGCCCGAGGTCTTGGGGCCGACCGTGGAGCGTCTCGCCCAGCTCGCCGAAGGTGGAGCAGCGCTTGAGTTCGCCATCGGGACCGGCCGGGTGGCGGTCCCGCTCTCCGGACGAGGAGTCTCTGTCACCGGCATCGAGCTCTCGCTCCCGATGGTGGAGCAACTGCGAACCAAGGCAGATGAAGCAACGATCCCGGTGACCATTGGTGACATGGCGACCACCATCGCCCCCGGGAAGTACACACTCGTCTACCTCGTGTACAACACGATCTCCAACCTGCTCACCCAGGATGAGCAGGTCCAGTGCTTCCGCAACGCTGCCCGCCACCTTGGGCCCGGGGGCCGATTCGTGATCGAGCTCTGGGTACCCGAGTTGCGCAAGCTCCCCGCAGGCCAGACGGCCACCGTCTGGCAGTCCGAACCCGGCTACATCGGGTTGGACACCTACGATGTCCTGGACCAGCGGGTGGTATCGCACCACTTCCGTTTCGATGAATCTCAGCAGGCGCGGTTGTTCCGGAGCCCTCATCGCTATATCTGGCCAGCCGAACTCGACCTTATGGCCCAGCTGGCCGGATTCGAGCTGGAGACCAGACATGCGGACTGGGCCGGCGCCGCATTTACCGCAGAGTCGCGTTCTCACGTCTCCGTCTATCGAATCACGACATGAGGGGCCCCGAAGATCCTGGACAGGGACCCAATAGGGTTGTCCTGTAAGGAATCGAGGGAAGAAGAGTACCGCAGGTGTCCGCTTGACTGTAGCAGGGGGTTAAACGTGCAGGACATTGTCGATCCGGTTGCCCACAATCGGGCGGCCTGGGACAGGTATGTCCAAGAGGGCAACGAGTGGTCGACGCCGGTGAGTACTGAGGATGTCGAGCGCGCCCGCACGGGCGACTGGTCGATTGTTCTCATCGGGCATGAGCCGGTCGACCGCTCCTGGCTGCCGGCGGACCTGACCGGCAAGGACGTGTTGTGCCTGGCCTCCGGCGGTGGCCAGCAGGGTCCGATCCTCGCCGCCGCAGGGGCGCGGGTCACCGTATTCGACAACTCACCCCGCCAGCTCGGCCAGGACCAGATGGTGGCGGCGCGCGACGGACTCGAACTGCGCACCGTCCTGGGCGACATGCGCGACCTCAGCGCCTTCGGCGACGCAACATTCGACGTCGTATTCCATCCGGTCTCTAACCTATTCGTACCGGACTTGGCAGCGGTGTGGCGTGAGTGCTTCCGCGTCCTGCGACCGGGCGGAACTCTGCTCGTGGGCTTCCTCAACCCTGACGTGTACTTGTTCGACCACGAGGCGCTCGACGAGCGTGGCGAGATGATCGTCGTGCACAAGCTGCCCTACAGCGATGTCACGCAGTACTCCGCCGAGGAACGCGCCACGAAGTTCGGTGCGGATGCCCCTCTTGAATACAGCCACACCCTCGCCGACCAGATCGGCGGGCAACTCGCCGCGGGGTTCGTCGTCACCGGCTTCGCGGAGGCGCCGCACCAGTCCAACGCATCCGCTCCATACATGTCGCATTATTTCGCGACGCTGGCGATCAAGCCGGGCTGAGCTTCTGCTGACCCCAACCACTGCCCGGGTCGTATTGCTGAAATCGAAGAGCACCGCCTGCTCCGCAGGCACCGGAGCGGCCGCCTGGTGGCTGCTGGTCGGGTAGGAACCGGGGGGTTCGAAGAGCGTACGGGTCACGAGGCGGCCTCCTCCTGTGCGGTGTCCAGCAACGTCTGCACCACACCCGCTGGACGGTCCGCCTCCGGCACCGGAACCGCGATGCAGCTGAAGTCGGGGTACGGCTCACTGGTTCTGGCAGCCTGAGACCCAATCCGGCTGCCAGGAGGGCGCATTCGCGGCTGGTGCATCGGCCGTCGGCATCGCGCCCAGGTCCCCGCATCGGCGGCGTCCGCGTAACGCGCCCGAAAAATGCGCGAGCTAGCGTGGCCGGACTCCGGGCCGGGACGGCCCCGGAGGGAGCGGAGCCGGAAAGGCAGGTGGACGCGTGCGACTGACTCCCCGGGAGCAGGAGCGGCTGCTCATCCATGTGGCCGCGGACGTCGCCGAGAAGCGCCGGACCCGTGGGCTGCGGCTCAACCACCCGGAGGCGGTCGCGCTCATCACCTCCCACGTACTCGAAGGCGCCCGCGACGGCCGCAGCGTCGCCGACCTGATGGCCTCCGGCCGCAAGGTCCTCACCCGCGAGGACGTCATGGACGGCATCCCCGAGATGCTGCGCGACGTGCAGGTGGAGGCGACCTTTCCTGACGGCACCAAGCTCGTCACCGTCCACGACCCCATCGCCTGACGGGAGGACCGCCGTGATCCCAGGAGAGATCCGCTACGGCGACGGGACCGTCCGCCTCAACGAGGGCGCCGACGTCGTCCGCCTCACCGTGCTCAACACCGCCGACCGGCCGGTCCAGGTCGGCTCCCACTACCACTTCGCCGAGGCCAACCCGGGCCTGGAGTTCGACCGCGCCGTCGCCCGCGGCAGGCGCCTCGGCATCGCCGCGGGCACCGCCGAGCGCTTCGAGCCGGGCGTGCCGGTGGAGGTCGCGCTGGTCCCGCTCGCGGGCCGGCGCGTGGTGCCGGGGCTGCGCGGCGAGACGGGCGGGGCGCTCGATGGCTGAGCTGTCACGGGCCGCGTACGCCGACCTCTTCGGGCCGACGGCCGGCGACCGCATCCGGCTCGCCGACACCGACCTGCTGATCGAGATCGAGGAGGACCGCTCCGGTGGCCCGGGGCGCGCGGGCGACGAAGCGGTCTTCGGCGGCGGCAAGGTCATCCGCGAGTCCATGGGCGTCTCCCGTGCCACCCGCGCCGACGGCGCCCCCGACACCGTGATCACCGGCGCCGTCGTCCTCGACCACTGGGGCATCGTGAAGGCCGACGTCGGCATCCGCGACGGGCGCGTCACCGCCCTCGGCAAGGCGGGCAACCCCGACACCATGGACGGCGTGCACCCCGAGCTGGTCATCGGCCCGGAGACCGAAGTCGTCGCGGGCAACGGCAAGATCCTGACCGCGGGCGCCGTCGACGCCCACGTCCACTTCATCTGTCCGCAGCTCGCCGACGAGGCGCTCGCCGCCGGCGTCACCACCCTCATCGGCGGCGGTACGGGCCCTGCCGAGGGCAGCAAGGCCACCACCGTCACCCCCGGGGCGTGGCACCTCGCCCGGATGCTGGAGGCCATGGACGGCGTCCCCGTCAACGTCGGCCTGCTCGGCAAGGGCAGCACGGTCTCCAGCGAGGCGCTGTTCAGCCAACTGCGCAGCGGGGCGCTCGGCTTCAAGATCCACGAGGACTGGGGGGCCACCCCCGCCGTCATCGACGCCTGCCTCGCCGTCTGCGAGGAGACCGGCGCGCAGCTCGCCCTCCACAGCGACACCCTCAACGAGGCCGGCTTCGTCGGCGACACCCTCGCCGCCCTCGCAGGCCGCACCGTCCACGCCTACCACGCCGAGGGCGCCGGCGGAGGCCACGCCCCCGACATCATCACCGTCGTCTCCGCCCCCCACGTCCTGCCCAGCTCCACCAACCCGACCCGCCCGCACACCGTCAACACCGTCGAGGAGCACCTCGACATGCTGATGGTCTGCCACCACCTGAACCCCGCCGTTCCTGAGGACCTCGCCTTCGCCGAGTCCCGCATCCGGCCCACGACGATCGCCGCGGAGGACGTCCTGCACGACCTCGGCGCCATCTCCGTCATCTCCTCCGACTCCCAGGCCATGGGCCGCATCGGCGAGACCGTGCTGCGCACCTGGCAGACCGCGCACGTGATGAAGAAGCGGCGTGGTGCGCTGCCCGGCGACGGCCGCGCCGACAACCTGCGGGCGCGCAGGTACGTCGCGAAGTACACGGTCAACCCCGCCGTCGCCAACGGCGTCGACCACGAGATCGGCTCGGTCGAGCCCGGCAAGCTCGCCGACCTCGTGCTGTGGGACCCGGCGTTCTTCGGCGTCAAGCCGCAACTGGTGATCAAGGGCGGCCAGATCGCGTACGCGCAGATGGGCGACGCCAACGCCTCCATCCCCACCCCGCAGCCGGTCCTGCCGCGCCCCATGTACGGCGCCGCCGGCCGCGCCCCGCACGCCAACTCCGTCTCCTTCGTGTCCCCCCTCGCGCTGGAAGGCTGTCTCGGTGACCGCCTCGGGCTGGGCAAGCCCCTGGTCGCGGCCCGCTCCACGCGGTCGCTGACCAAGGCGGACATGCGGCTGAACGACGCGACCCCGGACGTACGGGTCGATGCCGACAGCTTCACCGTGACCATCGACGGCGACGTGGTCGAGCCCGCCCCGGCGGCGGAGCTGCCCATGGCCCAGCGCTACTTCCTGTTCTGAGCCATGCCGCCCCCGCCCGCCACCCGCGCCGCGCTGCTCGTACTCGCCGACGGCCGCTTCCCCGCCGGCGGCCATGCCCACTCCGGCGGCGCCGAACAGGCCGTCGCCGCCGGGCGGATCACGGACGCCGCAGGGCTGGCGGCGTACTGCCGCGGCCGGCTGCACACCGCCGGGCTCACCTCCGCCGCCTTGGCCGCCGCCGCCTGCGCCGGAGCCGACCCGCTCCTCCTCGACGAGGCCGCCGACGCCCGCACCCCCTCCCCCGCCCTGCGCGCCACCGCGCGCAAGCTGGGTCGCCAACTGCTGCGGGCCGCCCGCGCCGTCTGGCCGACCGCGGAACTGGACGCCCTCGCCCAGGCCCGCCCGCGCGGCGTCCACCAGCCCGTCGTCCTGGGCCTCGCCGCCCGCGCCGCGGCCCTGGGACCCGGCGACGCCGCACACGTCGCCGGGTACGAGGCGGTCTCCGGGCCGGCGACCGCGACCGTACGGCTCCTCGGCCTCGACCCCTTCGAGGCCACCGCCGTCCTCGCCTGCCTCGCCCCGGAACTGGACGACGTCGCCGCGCGGGCCACGGCGGCGGGTGTACGTGCCGCCGCCGGGGGCCGGGCCGACGTCGGGCCCCTTCTGCCCGCGGCGGGCGCCCCGCTCCTCGACATCGCCGCAGAGGAGCACGCCGTCCGGGCGGCACGGCTCTTCGCCTCGTAGGCAGACCCCGGCCGACCCGGCCGGGCTCGTGAGAACCCAGGGAGACGGCATGCACCGCGACCACCCCGAGACCACTCCGCAGCGCTACACCTACGGCACCGCCACGCGCCGCCTCGGCGCACCCCCGACGCCGGCAGGGAGCGCCACCCGCGCGACCTCCCGCCGCGCCCTGCGGGTCGGGCTCGGCGGTCCGGTGGGCTCCGGCAAGACCGCCATCGTGGCCGCGCTGTGCCGGCTGATGCGCGACGAGCTGGCGCTGGCCGTCGTCACCAACGACATCTACACCCGCGAGGACGCCGAGTTCCTGCTCCGCGAGGCCGTGCTGCCGCCCGAGCGGATCACGGCAGTCCAGACCGGCGCCTGCCCGCACACCGCCATCCGCGACGACATCTCCGCCAACGTCGAGGCCGTCGAGGAACTGGAGGCGACGGTGGGGCCCCTCGACGTCGTCCTGGTGGAGTCCGGCGGCGACAACCTCACGGCCACCTTCTCCCGCGGCCTGGCCGACGCGCAGCTCTTCGTCATCGACGTCGCGGGCGGTGACGACATACCCCGCAAGGGCGGGCCCGGGGTCACCATGGCCGACCTGCTCGTCGTCAACAAGACCGACCTCGCCCCCCACGTCGGCTCCGACCTCACGCGCATGGCGCGCGACGCGCGGACCCAACGCGGCGAGAAGCCGGTCGTGTTCACCTCGCTGGCGCGGGAGGGCGGCGTGCGGCCGGTCGCGGACTGGCTGCGCGAGCGCGTCGCCGCGTGGCGTACGGCGTGACGGACCTCGGGTCCACACCCGCCGGCCGTACGAACGGGCCGACCCCGCGCCCGCCTGGCCCCCGCCGCTCCGACGCGCGCGTGCCCGCCGGCGAAGTCCGCGCCCGTGCCCGTATCACCGCCGCTCCCGACGGGCGCGGTGGCACCACACTGCCGGAGCTGGCCGGGGACGGGCCACTCGCCCTGCGCCGGATCCGAGCGGGCGCCGGAGAGGCGCGGGTGTGCCTGGTCGGGGCCATGGCCGGGCCGCTGGGCGGCGACCGGCTGCGGCTCGACGTGCGCGTCAAGGCCGGTGCCGCCCTGAGCATCACCAGCGCCGCCGCGACCTTGGCCATGCCGGGCGCGGCCGGCGAACCCGCCCGCTACGACGTGTGCCTCGCCGTCGGCGACGGCGGCGAGCTGCGCTGGCTGCCCGAGCCGCTGGTCTCCGTGCGCGGCAGCCGGCTCCACGTGACCTACCGCGTCGACCTCGCCCCGACAGCCCGCCTGGTGCTCCGCGAGGAGCAGGTGCTCGGCCGCGCCGGTGAACCGCCCGGCCGGCTCGTCTCACGCCTCACGGTACGCAGCGGCGGTCGCCCGCTCCTCGACCAGACCACCGACTACGGCCCCGGCGCCCCTGGATGGGACGGCCCCGCCGTGCTCGCGGACAACCTCGCCGCTGGGCAACTCCTCACCGTCTCACCTGAGTTCCGCGACGCTCCGGCCGAGCCGTGTGTCCTCGCCCCCAGCCGCGCCGTCATCACCCCCCTGCCCGGCCCGGGGACGCTCGCCACCGCCGTGGCCCCGAACGCACAGCTCCTACGCGCCCTGCTGGACGACGCGCATACCCGGGCCACCTACCCGCAGCAGAAGCCCACCGCCTGATCGGCGGACCTGTCCCGCTTCCGGGGCGAGTACTACTCCTGTCCCACCGCCCGTACGGACGCCCTGTTCGAGCTGGCGGATGCGGTTCTGTGCGGGGACAGGCCGGTGAGGTCACTGGCCGAGCTGTCGCTGGCGGGCGAACACGCTCCGGGCCGGACTCAGCCGGGTTCGCCCACAGTCAGGCGGCGACGGATCCAGTCGGTGACGGAATTGTGTGCGGGCTTCCAGCCCAACCGGTCCCGGGCCCTGGTGCCGCGCACCCGGCTGTTCGAGCCGAGGGCGTATACCGCCGGCTCGTATCCCCACTCCCGGATCGCCGAGTCGATGTCCCAGGGCTGGGCGGTGCCGAGCCCGAGGGTGTCGGCGATGGCCTGGGCCATCGCGGCGAACGATGCCTCGCCGTTCTCGGCGAAGTAGAACGATCCGGGCGGCGCCGATTCCAGCGCCAGGACGTACAGGTCGATGACGTCATCGATGTGGACCGTCGACCAGATGTTGCCGCCTGTGCCGATGTACCGGACGACGCCGCTCTTGCGGGCCTGGTTGACCAGACGGGGAAGCTGCACACTGTCGCGCGCGATCCCGTACCCGTGCCCGTAGATCAGGCTGCTGCACAACACGGTCGAGCGAATGCCGCGCTCCGCCGCGGCCAGGACGAGCCGGTCGATAGCCACACGGGCTGCCTTGTCCGGCTCGGGCTGCCACGGGCCGGTGGGGGAAACAGCGGCCTCGGTGAAGGTCTGTTCCGCCGCCTCGCCACGGGCGTCGTCTCCCACGATGCTGGAACCGCCGGCATGCAGGAGGGGCTTCCCGGTTCCGGCGAGCGCATCGGTCAGGGCTTCGACCGCGCCACGGTGGTCGCTGTCGGCGGCGTTGATCACCGCGTCGGCCCCGTGTGCGGCACGGGCCAGTACCTCTTGGTCGTCGAGGGTCCCGAGCACAGGGGTGATCCCGCCTGCCCGGAGCGCCTTCGCGCGGTCCTCGGTCCGTGCCAGCCCGATCACCTCATGCCGGGCCTGGATCAGGCGGGCGGAGACGGATCCGCCGATGTATCCGCTCGCTCCGGTGACAAATATGCGCACGACCACCACCCCCAATTACTTGCGTGAGCTGTCTAAAGTTGCACACAATAGCCAGCGTCTGCAATTACTTAGCGGTCGCTGGGACCCATGCGCGCGACCGGGACGGTCCGGGTCCGGGTCGAGCCGGAGGTACAGCCGTTCGGCGGGGGCGGTGGCGAAGCCGGCGAAGCTGTGCGCAACCACCCAGGCAGCACGCGACTTCGGTCGCCTTCTCCCAGGGCCCCGAGCAACCGCAGAAGACGAAACCAACGCAGCATCATGTACCCGTAGCTCCGCACCGTCAGCCGGCTGCGGTCATTCTGCGCCAGCTCCCGCAGGTACGGGCACCACGCGGAGCGGACCGACCGCCGCAGGGTGCTCCGGCCGGCCGCATCGGCTCGCGGGATCGGGGTACTCGCCGCATCTCGTAGCCCGAACCTCCCCGCGGGGTTCCCGGTCACAGCGGAAGGAGATCACGATGGGACACGGCGGAGACGTCGTCGACGAACTGACCACCGACCACCGCGAGGTGGCGGAGTTCTTCGGGCAGTTCCACCAGGCCCCGCCCGGCAGTCATGACCGTAAGCGGCTGCTGGACCGGTTGACCGTCGAGTTGGTGCGGCACTCGGTCGCGGAGGAACAGCACCTCTACCCTGCGGTGCGCGAGCATCTGCCGAATGGCGGGAAGATCGCCGACAAGGAACTCGCCGATCACTCCCAGGTCGAGCAGATGCTCAAGGACCTGGAGGGCATGGAGCCCCGCGACCCCGCTTTCGACCCCTCGGTCCGCGAGCTTCAGCGCGAGGTGATCGCCCACATCCACGACGAGGAGAGCATGCTCTTCGTGCAGATGCGCCAGGTCTGCGGTGAGGACGTGCTGTGGGACCTGGGCGAGAAGGTCCGTACGGCGAAGAAGACCTCCCCCACCCGCCCGCACCCCCGGACGCCCTCGACGCCTCCCGCCAACAGGCTCATCGATCCCGGCATCGGGATGGTCGACCGGGCCCGCGACCTCCTCACCGGCCGGGGCCGGTAGCCGGTCCGGGGATGCACACCGCCGTTCTGCCGGGCGGGCCCGCGGCGTTCAGCCGAACTCCTCGCGGAGCGCCGGCAAGAGCGTCCTCGACGCCCAGCGCAGGAAAGCCGGTTGTGTCTCGCCGCCGATCTGGACGAGTGCGACCTCCGTGAAGCCGGCGTCCGCATAAGGGCGGACGGCCTCGACGAACGTGGCCGGGTCGGCGCCGCACGGGATCGACTCGGCGACGTCGTCGGGTGTGACGAACTGGGTGGCGCCGGCGAAGGAGTCGGGGTGCGGGAGTTCCGCGTTCACCTTCCAGCCGCTGCCGAACCAGCGGAACTGGTCGTGCGCGCGCCCGATCGCCGCCGCGCGGTCCGGGTCGTAGCTGACCGGCAACTGCCCCACACGCGGCTTGCCCTCACCACCGTGCCGGTCGAAGGACTCCAGCAGCCCGGCTCGGGGCTCCGTGGCGATGACCACGTCGGCGAGCCGTCCGGCCAGCGCGCAGGACTGCTCGCCCGAAACCGCGATGCCGATCGGCGGGGGCCGGTCCGGCAGGTCCCACAGCCGCGCCGAGTCGACGGAGAAGTGCTTGCCGTGCCGGGTGACGTGGCCCCCGCCGAAGAGGTCGCGGATGATGCCGACGGCCTCTTCCAACATCTCGTGCCGGACGTCGACACCCGGCCAGCCGCGGCCGACGACGTGCTCGTTCAGGTTCTCGCCCGCCCCCAGCCCGAGCCGGAAGCGGCCCTGGGCGAGCAGTTGCAGCGTCGCGGCCTTCTGCGCCACGACCGCGGGGTGATAGCGCATGAGCGGGCAGGTCACGTACGTCATAAGGGGAATGCGCGACGTCGCGTACGCGGCGGCACCGAGGACGCTCCAGGCGTACGGGCTGTGTCCCTGGGAACGCAGCCACGGGAAGTAGTGGTCAGAGGTGACGGAGAAGTCGAAACCCGCTGCCTCGGCTCCGATCACGTGCTCGACCAGTTCCCTGGGCCCTGCCTGCTCGGTCATCATCGTGTATCCGATTTGCACCATAAGTCCAAGTTTCCCTGATCACTGCACGAAAGACACCTCTCACGCCACCACACCGGCAGGCACCGACACCGACCGGCGGCTGATCCAGATGCTCGCCGAGGCCTACCGGCACGCCAAGCCGCTCGGCGGCCCGGCGGACAGCACCCGGGCGCTCGACGCGCCCGGCTGCCCGCCCGACGCACCGGAAATCGCGCTCGCCGACGACCCGCGGGTAGTGCTCGACGACATCGCCGAACTCCTGACGCGCCACCGCGTGGGGGACCGCACCCCGCCCCGGGCAGCAGCCCGCCGATGGTCCGCATCAGCTTGCCGGCCGAGCCGCCGTTGATGCCCTTGAGGGCACCTCTCGCCCGTTTGATGCCGTCCCGGGCGTGGCACACGATGGTGTGGCCAGACCGCACGAAGCCGACAGGAGGCACCATGCCGAGCGGATCCAGCCGTAAACGGGAACGTCAGTACGAACACATCAAGGAGGGCGCGGAGAAGCGCGGCACCGGCCCCCGGCGGGCGAAGGAGATCGCCGCCCGGACGGTGAACAAGGAGCGGGCCCGCACCGGCGAGGCGCGCACCGCGAGCCGTAGCTCCACCAGGGACATCTCCTCTGGCAGGAGGGGCGGCCTCCGCTCCCACTCGGGCCCCGGAGGGCCGACGTACGACCAGCTCTACGCGGAGGCCCGGCGCCGCAACATCCGTGGTCGCTCGTCCATGAACAAAGCCCAGCTCAAGCGCAAGCTCGGCCGCTGAGAGCCGCGGCAGGCCCTGGGCAGCCACCCGCACGGCCGAGTGCGGGCGTACGGGTACGAAGTGCCCCGGCCCGTCGGTAAGTCCTCGTGAGGCCGGCCGTCACCGATCGGTGCGTCCTGCCGGGCGCCACGGCGCTCACCGCTGCTGCCGTCGCCATGGCCTACCGCGCCGCCCTGCTCCTGCGCCCGTAGCCGAAGCCGACCGCAACCCCCCACCCGCGTCACCGAAAGGCCACAGCATGGCGACCAAAGTCTCGGACTACATCCTCGAACGGCTGCGCGCGTGGAAGGTCGAGCACGTCTTCGCCTATCCAGGCGACGGCATCAACGGTCTGCTCGCCGCCTGGGGCCGGGCCGACAACAATCCCCGGTTCGTCCAGGCCCGGCACGAGGAGATGTCCGCCTTCCAGGCCGTCGGCTACGCCAAGTTCTCCGGCCGGGTCGGGGTGTGCGCCGCCACGTCCGGCCCCGGCGCCATCCACCTCCTCAACGGCCTGTACGACGCCAAGCTCGACCACGTACCCGTGGTCGCGATCGTCGGACAGACCAACCGCAGCGCCATGGGCGGCTCCTATCAGCAGGAGGTCGACCTCCTCAGCCTCTACAAGGACGTCGCCTCCGACTTCTGCGAGATGGTCACCGTCCCGGAGCAGTTGCCCAACGTCCTCGACCGCGCCATGCGCACCGCCATCGCCCGCCGCACGGTGACCGCCCTCATCATCCCGGCCGACGTGCAGGACCTCGACTACTCCGCACCCGAACACGCGTTCAAGATGGTGCCTTCCAGCCTGGACATGTCGACCTACGCCCCTGTCCCGGCCGACCCCGACATCGAGCGCGCCGCTCAGTTGCTGAACGCGGGCGAGAGGGTCGCCATCCTCGTCGGGCAGGGTGCGCGCGGCGCCCGGCGTGAAGTCATGGAAGTCGCCGACCGGTTGGGTGCCGGCGTGGCCAAGGCGCTCCTCGGCAAGGACGTACTCGACGACGAACTCCCCTACGTCACCGGGGCGATCGGCCTGCTGGGCACACGGCCCTCGTACGAGCTGATGCAGGACTGCGACACGCTGCTGGTCATCGGCTCCAGCTTCCCCTACACCCAGTTCCTTCCCGAGTACGGCCAGGCGCGTGCCGTGCAGATCGACGTCGATGCGCACATGGTCGGCATGCGCTACCCGTTCGAGGTCAACCTCGTCGGCGACGCCCGTGCGACGCTGCAGCGGCTCCTGCCGCAGTTGCGCCAGGCCGGGGACGGCGGCTGGCGCAAGAAGACCGAGCAGAAGAACGCGCGCTGGTGGGAGGTCATGGAGCGGCGCGCCGCGGTCGATGCCGACCCGGTCAACCCCGAGTACGTGGTGCACTGCCTGAACGGCCTGCTGCCGGAGAACGTCATCGTCACCGCCGACTCCGGCTCCGCCGCCAATTGGTACGCCCGCCACCTGCGGCTGCGCGACGGCATGCGCGGATCGCTGTCGGGCACACTGGCCACCATGGGCCCCGGCGTCCCCTACGCCATCGGGGCGAAGTTCGCCCACGGCGAGCGTCCCGCGATCGCCCTGGTCGGTGACGGCGCGATGCAGATGAACGGCCTCGCGGAGCTGATCACGGTCCAGAAGTACTGGCAGGACTGGGAGGACCCCCGTCTGGTCGTGGCGGTGTTCAACAACCAGGACCTCAACCAGGTCACCTGGGAGATGCGCGCCATGAACGGCGCACCCCAGTTCCTGCCCTCGCAGTCCCTGCCCGACGTCGCGTACGCGGACTTCGCGCGCTCCCTGGGCCTGGGCGGCATGCGGGTGGACAAGCCGGACCAGGTGCAGCACGCCTGGGAGACGGCCCTGGACGCCGAACGGCCCTACGTCCTCGACTTCTGCACCGACCCGGCCGTGCCCCCCATCCCGCCGCACGCATCCCTCGACCAGATCGAGGCCGCCGCGGCCTCCGTACTCAAGGGCGACAGCGACCGCGCCGCCATGGTCCGCCAGGGCGTCAAGGCCAAGGTCCAGGAGATGCTGCCGGGCGGGGACGGCCGCAAGGACCGGCCGGACGCAGGCGGCGAGCAGTGACGCACACCCCGACCGTGGAGCGGCCGGTGCGGCCCGGAGCGCCGTGGGGACCGGCGAACGGGTGACGCAGGCCGTCGACCGGTGATCATTGGCGGTCCACCGGAGAGGACCGGGGCATGGATCGCTCACGCGCGCCGGCGCTTGAGGCACTCGGCCGCTACCACCGGGAGTGCCTGCTCCCCTTCACCTCGCCCGGCCACAAGCGGGCCCGCGGCGCGGATCCCGAGGTGCGCGAAGTACTGGGGGACGCCGTGTTCGCGTCCGACGTGCTGGCGATCAGCGGGCTGGAGGACCGGCGGGCCTCGGGCGGCACGTTGCGCAACGCCGAACTGCTGATGGCGGACGCCGTACGGGCGGAGCACACCTTCTTCTCCACCTGTGGCAGCTCGCTGTCGGTCAGGGCGGCGATGCTGGCGGTGGCAGGACCGCACGAGAAACTGCTGGTGGGCCGGGACGCACACAAGTCCGTGGTCTCGGGGCTCATCCTGTCCGGGCTGCGCCCGGTGGCCGCGGCCGGTGGGATCGAGTTCCGCGCCGGGCTCCCACTGCATCACCACGCCGTAGACGTTCGGCCCCTTCTCCGCCGCTGGCGGCGACATCGAAGCCGGCTGCGGTCAGGAGGCGGCAGACCTCGTCAAGAAGGAGATGCGGTGCGTCGGCCGCCTCCATCATCTCCCAGCACACACCCGCTCGATCGCCTTGCGCATCGGAAGTTGCAGGTCCTCGCGCATCGGCGTGCCGCCGGTGGAGGAAACCACCCATGCGGCAACGTCGCGCAGAGCGACGTTGGCAAGCTGGGAGGTCTGCCGAAGTACCTGCCAGGCGTCGTCGGCATCACCATCGAGGAGGACCATCAGGACCCCGCGAGCCTGATCAACCACCGGCCTGGTCCGGATTGCCTGTTTGAGCTGGGCGTTCTCCTCGCTCAACTCGGCCAGCCGGCGCCTTACCCACGGCGGCAGCCCGTCGAGGGCCGCCCCGGACTCTCCCGCCGGCTGCTGTGACGGCTGAGCGGTGGTGTCGTTGTCGGCTGCAGGCCGTATGTGGGGCGTCCCTTGGCCCATCTGCGGGGAAGGCATGTGGGTCTCCTGCCCACCTCACTCGAGGATGCACCACGATTCACGAAACAGATTTCGCGTTTTACAATGCGCGAACTTGGCATCGTACGATACCGGCGATGGCTACTGCACCCGAATCACACACCGGCTGGACCTTCCTCACCAACCACGCCCGCGTCCTTGCCGCGATCGCCGACAACCCCTCCGTACGGATCCGTGACATCGCGGCCCATTGCCGACTCACGGAGCGCGCCTGCCAGCGGATCATCGCCGACCTGGAACAGGCCGGCTACCTCTTCCGCACCCGGCACGGCCGTTCCAACACCTACCGCATCCAAGAGGACGTCCCGCTGCGCCACCCGGCCGAGTCCGACCTGACCGTGGCCACCCTCCTGACCCTCCTCGCGCGGCACGAACAGCCCTGAAACCAGCCGCACCCCCCGCCCCCGGCCCTCCCGCACCCAGTTCCCGGCGCCGGGTTTGCGTAGCCCCGATGCGGACGAAGTTGGCACCGACGCAGTCGACATCGTCGTGCCAGGTGCAGCAGATCACGAATGGACGGAGACCGAACGAGGCGCGGGGGAGGCAAAAGGCGCACATCTCCGTGCAGAGCATGCAGGGATATGAGCAGGAAGAAACACTCATACGAGTGACAAAAGCCTGTAACTGGTCGATAAGGACCTACAGTTGACTGATCGGCCGGGACTGGCGATCCGTATCCCCCACGTGCCGGTCCCGGCCGTCGCCCATGGACAGATCGAAGCCGCAGCCACGAAGAGAGCAAGCGGTGGTCTGCGGAAAGACGGGTAGAGGCAACCAGGGCACACAACTGGCAGGCCACGCCGTAGAGTTGCGCCTACGGCCGGGGCCGGTAACCCCGTTTTCCCCCATCTACCGGTCCCGGCCGTCACCGAGATGCGGCTCCGCCTCCGACAACCCGGCCACCGCCTCGTGCCGAACGACCTGCTCGTGGACGGCGTCGGCCTCCACGTGCTCGCGGTAGAAATACTCCGCGGCCGGGCCCGCACCCAGCCGCTCGATGGCCTGCGGCAGCCGTCGAGAGCCCGGGGAGGAAGTGATTTCGGCCGCTGCGAAGTGGCCGAGCAGCGACAGGAGGTTCACGACGGCCGGCGGCCACGACCTGACGGCCGGCGGCCACGACCTGACGACCGGCGCGCGCCACACGGGCCCGGCGAGTACGCCGCCCACGACCCGGCGGCCGGGCGTTTCTCAAGGCCACTGCGTACAAACCGCCCGATGAGCCGGTCGACGACGACTACCCCCCTGTTTCTGACCAGCGGGCGTCGGGGCCGGGCGAACCAGCCACCCAGGTCGGTCCGGGTGTCATGAGGACGGCGGGGAGTCCTCGTCCAGGTGGTGGACGTCGTCCAGCAGCACGACGGCCACGGCGTCGGCCGCGGTGGCGCACCGCCCGTATTCCTCCGCCGACATAGCCCCCGACGTATGCCTGATCAGGCCGACCGACCCGAGGACGCGGCCGCGGAACCGCAGCGGGAAGGCGCACAGGACGCCGGCGTGCGGCAGCGGCGTCCGCGTCGGCGGCCGGAGCGCCGGCCGGCGCTCCCGGCGGCCGCGCAGGTCGGCGACGACGGGGCGGCCCAGGGTGGCCGCGCGTACGGACGGTCCCTCGCCCAGCGCGAACTGCAGCGCCTCCAGGCTCAGCGCAGTCACGTCGGAGGCGTAGCACACGTGCTGGTGCGGGCCGCGGCCGAGCAACGAGAGCGTCACGGCGTCCATGCCGAGATCGCCGCGAAGCAGCCGGCACAGCCGACCGGGCAACCCGCCCGGCCCGCCCGCGACCGCGGTGTCGAACACCGACTGCCGGACGGTGAAACGGTCGTCCATTCCTCTCACACGATACGGAGACGACGTATGGTGGTCACCGGCACAGGTACCCGCGGTTCGGCATTCAGTCACCCCATCTTTCCACCGGATGCGGGCCCGCGCTGTTGCCGCGTGCGAAGTCCGTTCGGCGGAGAGAAGGCCACGGCCTCGCCGTCGATCGTGAAGTCCGCGCAGTCCTGAGGGCCAGGGCGTCGACGATCTCCAGGTAGGTGGCATCCGGCCGCAGTGCGGTACGGCTTCGTACGGGCACCGCACCTTCCTCTCGTACCCCGAGCAGGCGCCTGCCGTCGAGCCTCCGCTCGAAGATCCAGCCGGTGCCGAATCGCGCCGATCGCTGAGCGTCGCCGGTGTCGGCAAGGCCGCCCGTTCTATGCCCGGCGCTGCCTTGCGGGTGCTTCCGTGCAACTCGGGCGGCAGCCCCTCCCGCGGACTACTCACCGCGCCGACGCCGTCCGGGGTCCATCGGGGTGGTCCTCGGTGGGGATGGCGAGCCTCTTGTCGTGGGGATCGGTGGAGGGCCCCTTGGGGACTGCCCAGGACTTCAGGACGCCGTCGACCTCAAGGCCGAAGTCGAAGTGCACCGTGCTCGCGTCGTGGATCTGCACCACGAAGGTCGGCTCGTCCTCTTCACCCGGTGCGGCTTCGTCGCGCGCGGCGCGCTCGCCGCCCGGCTCGCTCGTCCTGTCGAAGTGCCGCTTCTCGCGGTAGGTCCGCAACTCGTCCTTCTTGCTCAAGACAGTCCCCCTTTCGTCGCCTCGCTCGTCCGCCTCGGCCGGGTGTCCCGCCCGCCGCTGCCTCGCGGCGCATGCAGTCCGTGCCCTCATCATCCGCCGGGCCGAGTCGCGCAGGCGCGTTACTCCTTGACGGTCGGTGTCTGCGGTCCGCGGAGCACGTGCTCGGAGTGCTCCGGGTCGCCCCAGGCATGGGAATGGGCATGGGCCGGGGTGAGGCGGGTGGCTTTGTACGGTCTGCTCGGGCACGCTGACGTTCGGGCTGGTCGGCATGCCGGTCTCGAAGGTCACGGCCACGACCTCCCACACGGTCCGCTTCCACCGGATGGAACGGGGCACCTCCGACCGGGTGCGGAACAAGCACGTCGACGAACGGACCGGCAAAGAGGTCCCGTACGGCAGGGTCGTGAAGGGCTATGACCGCGACGGCGCGTACAGGCGGCCACCTGGAGTAACCCGGCGCATGCCTCGGGCCCGCGAGGGTATCCACATACCTTCCGCGAGTTGGAGGAGGTGTCATGCCCGGCGAGCGGCTGACCCGGCCCGTGTGGGACGGCCTGGCTGCCGGGTGCGCGCCACCCGCACGTCCCGGACGCCCCCGACCTCCCGGTTCGGGCACGGTGCGGGTGCTCAACGGACGGTCTCCGAGTCCGTGACCGAGCCGCACCTCTGCAGTCCTGTGACCCGTGACCCCCGATCAAGGAGCACTCGTGCCACGCGCAGCCCTCTTCGACGTCGACGGCACCCTCGTGGACAGCACCTACCTGCACGTCACCGCGTGGTGGGAGGCGCTGCGCCAGAGCGGCCACGACGTTCCGACGGCCGTCATCCACCACGCCATCGGCCTGGGATCCACCGACCTGCTCGACCACCTCCTCGGCGAGCACCGAGACCGCGACCAGGACGACACCATCAGCAAGGCGCACAAGACCCTCTACGCCACGCACTACGAGACACTGACCCCGCTCCCCGGCGCCGGCGACCTCCTACGCGCCCTCGACGCCCGCGGATGGCGCATCGGCCTGGTCACCTCCGCCGACGACCGCCAACTCACCGCCATGCGCGAGGCCATCGGCGCGGACGACGTCATCCGGGACACCGCCAGCTCCACCGACGTGACCCACGGCAAACCGGCCCCGGATCCCCTGCGA
Organism: Streptomyces sp. B5E4; assembly: GCF_039871555.1. NCBI lineage: Bacteria > Bacillati > Actinomycetota > Actinomycetes > Kitasatosporales > Streptomycetaceae > Streptomyces > Streptomyces sp. B5E4. Next base: position 240,185 of record NZ_JBDPMI010000007.1, on the reverse strand, counting down.
CACGCGATGGAGCTGGTCGGCTCCGACACCAACGGCACCGTCTTCGTGGGCGACTCCGTCTGGGACATGCAAGCCGCCTCCCGCGCCGGTATCACGGCCGTCGCCCTGCTCTCCGGCGGCATCCCGCGCGCCCACCTGGAGCACGCCGGCGCCCACGAGACCTACGAGGACCCGTCCGACCTGCTCGCCCACCTCGACGACAGCGCCTTCGGCACTTGCTTTATGGCGGGGCCGGCATCATCCCCGGTGGACTGGCCAGCGGGACCGGGCGCGGGCGACCCTTCTTGAGGGGTCACGCCTTCTCCCCGGCCGTCGAGTTCACCACATCTCCACGTCGATGAAGACCTGGAAGGAGATTCGCTCCTCCGCAGGGGGTACGGGACAGCCTGAATCCCCTTATCACCACGGGGTAGTTCGGGGAGAGCCGTGCGGCGTGGAGCGCGTGCACCGTTCAGTGGCTGCGGCGCTAGGGTCATGCGTCCATCGCGTACGACTGCTCCATCAGCTCGGTCATGGCCTGCTGGAAGTCACGGCGACGTTGCTCACTCCAACCGGCGGTCAGTTGGTCGAAGACTTGCTCCTGCCAGCGGTGAGCCTGTTCCAGCATGGATCGGCCCGCAGGGGTGAGGGACGCTTCGCGCCGTCGTCCGTCGACCGCAGAGGTCTCCATGACCAGGCAGCCGGCCGCCGTGGCGTTCTTGACCAGCCGCGAGGCTCCGCTCTGGTCGATGCCGATCTCGTGAGCGACGGCATTCACGGTCGCTGGTACCCCGCGTGCAGTCAGAGAGTCGACTGCTTCGGTGACCAACACGAGCCGCCCCTGTTCAGTCGCAGCAGGATCACTCACCGCAGATCGGCGCGACCAGTGCCGGACGAAGCCGAACAAGACCTGGCCCGGTCCCTGGCCGATCATTCGGACAACGCCATCTCACGGCAGATGTAGGCCAGCTCGAGCGCCGCCTTCAGGTCAGGCAACCGCAGCGCGGCAGTCACCTTGCCGGCAGTAGCGCGGAAGACCGTCGCCACGCGCGTCGGGGTCTTACTCTCGGGCCAGGTCGCGTGCTCCTCAACAACCATCAAGCGGTCACTGACCGGGTGCCACGACCGTGGCACCAGCTTGACCCCGGAGCGCTCCACCCACTCGGCGAACTGCTCAGGTGTAATAGGACCAGCGCCTTTCGGGCCCAGGACCACGATCGGGTCCCCGACCGCCCTCGCAGAACGGTGCAGGTCACCCTCATTCACGCTTGCTCACATCGAGGGCACGTCACCGAAACGCCACAGCACCCTTTGGTCCCGGCAGCACGTCGAGGACCCCCAGGCTGTTTGCGGTGGCGACCCCGAGGGACACCCACGCACCCTCCATGCCTCCCGAGACGCGAGGGGGCCGGCGTAGGCGTCCTTGGTGCGCGGCGACACGCGCGGCCGAGTCGGTAACACTCCCGATCGCGCCGATTTGTCGTTAATGTCCGTACAGAGTGATGGCGCACATCGACGCTCGGATGGTGCGGTCACCGAGGTTTCGCCTCGCACAGCGTGGCACCCGCTGTTGCTGGGACCGATGCCGGAGCGCCCGGGAGGTGGCTCATGGAACACCGGATCACCCTTCGGGTGGACGGCACCGAGAGGTCCGTGACGGTCGACTCGCGCACCACGCTGCTCGACGCACTGCGTGAGCGTCTGGGGGTGACCTCCCCGAAGAAGGGCTGCGACCACGGCCAGTGCGGCGCCTGCACGGTGCTGCTGGAGGGCCGCAGACAGCTCAGCTGCCTGACCTTCGCCGTCGCGCACGACGGCGACCAGGTGGTCACCGCCGAGGGTCTCGGCGAAGTACGTGGCGACGGCGGACTGCACCCGGTGCAGCGGGCGTTCATCGAGCAGGACGGCTTCCAGTGCGGCTACTGCACACCCGGCCAGGTCTGCTCCGCCGTCGGCATGCTCGACGAGGCGGAGGCCGGCCACCCCAGCCACGTCACCCAAGACCTGACGCCGCGCGGCGTGCCCGACTCCCCCGCACTGCTCGACGACGAGGAGATCCGGGAGCGGATGAGCGGCAATCTGTGCCGGTGCGGGGCGTACGTGAACATCGTCGCCGCGCTGCGCGAGACCGCGACGGCATCGCGGGGGGCGTCGTGATCCCCTTCGAGTACCGCCGGGCCGCCGACGCGGAGGAGGCGGTGGCCACCGTCGCCGCCCGTCCGGACGCCGTGTTCCTCGGCGGCGGCACCAACCTGGTCGACCACATGAAGCTGGGTGTCGCCGCGCCGCACATGCTCGTCGACGTGTCGCGGCTGCCCCTCACGGAGGTGGAGGAGACACCCGGCGGCGGGCTGCGCATCGGCGCGGCGGTGCGCAACAGCGACCTTGCCGCCCACCCCCTCGTACGGGAGCAGTTCCCGGCCCTGGCCCGGGCGCTGCTCTCGGGTGCCTCCGGGCAGCTGCGCAACGCCGCCACCACCGGCGGAAACCTGCTGCAGCGCACCCGCTGCCGCTATTTTCAGGACGTCACCACACCGTGCAACAAGCGCGAGCCCGGATCCGGCTGCGCCGCGATCGGCGGCTGGAACCGTCACCACGCGGTGCTCGGGGTCTCCGAGCACTGCATCGCTGTGCACCCTTCGGACATGGCGGTGGGCCTCCTCGCCCTGGACGCGACGGTGCATGTGCTCGGCCCGGGCGGCGCCCGTACGCTGCCGCTCGCCGATCTGCACAGGCTGCCGGGGGACGCCCCGGAGCGGGACACGGTGCTGGCGCACGGTGAGCTGATCACCGCCGTCGAGCTGCCGCCGGCGAGCGGCATGACCCGGCGGTCGACGTACCGCAAGGTTCGAGAGCGCGCCAGCTACGCATTCGCTCTGGTATCAGTCGCCGCCGCGCTGGACGTGGACGACGATGAGGGTGTCGTTCGGGACGCGCGGATCGCGCTCGGCGGCGTCGCCCACAGGCCGTGGCGCGCCGAGCGGGCGGAGGACGTGCTGCGCGGCGCTCCCGCGGTGGAGGAGTCCTTCCGCCGGGCCGCCGACGCCGAGTTGGCCGCCGCCGAGGTACGGGACGGCAACGCATACAAGGTGCCGCTGACCCGCAACACCATGGTCGCGGTCCTGCGCGACCTCACGGAGGCAAGGTGATGACCACACTCCGCCCGCGCGCCGTCGGCACTCCGCTGAAGCGTCTGGACGGCCCGGCCAAGGTGACCGGGACCGCCCGCTACGCGTTCGAGCATCCCGTCGAAAACCCGCTCTACGTCCATCCACTGCAGGCCACCGTCGCCCGCGGCCGGATCACCGGCGTGGACACCGAGGCGGCCGCGGCCTGTCCCGGCGTCACGGCCGTGCTCACCCACCGCGACGCGCCCCGGCTCCAGGAGACCGGTGACGAAGAGCTGGCGGTGCTGCAGTCCGGCCGGATCGCCTTCCGCGGCCAGCTCGTGGGCGCAGTGCTCGCCGAGGATGTGGAGACCGCCCGGCACGCGGCCTCCCTGGTGCGGATCGCGTACGAGGATGAGCGCCCCGACGTCGAGCTGCGCGCCGACCGCGACGACCTGTACGCCCCCGACGTCGTCAACCCCGCCTTTGCCACCGACAGCGACAACGGCGACGTCGACGCGGCGATGGACCGGGCCCCGGTCACCGTCGACGTCACCTACACGACGCCGATGGAGCACAACAACCCGATGGAGCCGCACACCGCGGTCGCCGTGTGGCAGCCGGACTCCGCGGTGCGGCTGTTGCTCTACGCCTCCACGCAGGGCGTGCACACCGTACGCACCGCCCTCGCCCCGCTGTTCGGGCTGGAGGCCGATCAGGTGCGGGTGATCTCTCCGCACGTCGGCGGCGGGTTCGGCTCGAAGGGCATGCCGCACGCGCACGATGTGCTGGCCGCCCTGTGCGCCAGGGCGGTGCCGGGCCGGCCGGTGAAGCTGGCGCTGACCCGCCAGCAGATGTTCACGCTCACCGGGCACCGCACCCCCACGATCCAGCACTTGCGGCTCGGCTGCGAAACGGACGGCCGGATCACCGCGATCGGCCACGACGTGGTCGAACACACGGCCCGTATCAAGGAGTTCGCCGAGCAGACAGCCACCGGCACCCGGATGATGTACTCCGCGGCCAACCGTCGTACCTCGCACCGGCTGGCGGCGCTGGACGTGCCCGTGCCTTCCTGGATGCGGGCACCGGGCGAGTGCCCGGGCCTCTTTGCGCTGGAGTGCGCGATGGACGAACTGGCCGCCGCCTGCGGCCTGGACCCGGTCGAGCTGCGGGTACGCAACGACCCGCCTGAGGACCCGGAGACAGGACGTCCCTGGTCCGGGCGGAAGCTGGTGGAGTGCCTGCGCGAAGGCGCCCACCGCTTCGGCTGGGACCGTCGCGCCGCCGCTCCCGGCGCCCGCCGCGAGGGACGGGAGCTGGTGGGCCTCGGCATGGCGTCGGCCACGTACCCGTACTACGCGGGCCAGGGCTCGGAGGCGCTGGTCCGCCACGAGGGCGAGGGCCGCTGGACGGTGCGGATCGGCGCGGCCGACATCGGCACCGGGACCTGGACGACGCTCACCCAGATCGCCGCCGACGCGCTGGACGCGCTGCCGGACGACGTGACGCTGCACATCGGCGACACCGCACTGCCCCCGGCGACGGTGGCCGGCGGCTCCTCGGGCCTCGCGTCCTGGGGCTCGACGGTGGTCGCGGCCGTCCGCGCCTTCCGCGAGCAGCACGGCGACGACCCGGCGCCGGGCGCCGAGTCCCGCGCCGGCACGCCGGAGAACCCGGACCAGCAGAAGTACGCGCTGCACTCCTTCGGCGCGCACTTCGCCGAGGTACGGGTCGACACCGACACCGGCGAGATCCGCGTGCCGCGCATGCTCGGCGTCTTCTCCGCGGGCCGCATCGTCAACCCGCGCACCGCCCGCTCCCAGTTCCTCGGCGGCATGACCATGGGCCTGTCGATGGCGCTGCACGAGCACACCGTGCTGGACCCCCGCACCGGGCACGTGGTGAACAACGACCTCGCCGACTACCACATCGCCGCGCACGCGGACGTCTGCGACATGGAGGCCATCTGGCTGGACGAGGAGGACCCGCACTCCAACCCGATGGGCACCCGCGGAATTGGCGAGATCGGCATCGTGGGCTCACCCTCCGCCGTGATCAATGCGGTGTTCAACGCGAGCGGGGTACGCGTGCGAGACCTGCCGGCGACACCGGACAAGCTGCTGCAGGCCCTGGACGCACTGCGCGGCGCATGACGGCCCTACGACTGCGCCACGCCGAGCCACCCGTGGGAGGCCCGGGGTGCGCGTGCCACGGCAGGCTCGAAGAAGCTGAGCAAGATCGAATCGTACGAGTCCGCCATGACGGCCTCCCCCACCCGGCGCGGACAGGGCCACTCTTACCGCCGCTCCCGCCGGGCACGCGACCACTGCTGATCGCCGGTCGCGGCCAAGCGCGACCCGGTCTCCTGGGCGGCGAACTGCAGGCGGGAGCACAAGGCGCCGCTGTCACGGACTGGGCCCGGGGATTCACCGGGCCGGCGAAGGACGTCGCGCGCGAGTCCGCACAGCGGATGAAGGGGACGCCACGCAATGGCAAGGAGGCCGCCCGGGCGGGCAAGGAACGGACCGGAGAGGAGCGGCGATGACGAGGAGCGACGACGCCGAGGAGCCGTCGCGGGCCGGGGGCCCCGGGCCGCGACCGGACGACGGACCAAAGGAGCGACCCAGAGAGCGGCCCCCTGCCAAGGGACCGACCGGCCTGTCCGGAGGGTCGTGGTGGGCTGCCCTCAAGCGCACGCCCAAGGAGTACAAGGATGACGGCCTCAGCGACTGGGCGGCCGCGCTCACCTACTACGGGGTGCTGGCGATCTTTCCCGGGCTGCTGGCGCTGGTGTCGATCGCGGGCCTGATCGGCGACTCCGCCATCGACCCGCTGATCGACAACGTGGCCACGCTGGCACCCGGGGCGGCCCAGGACATCCTCACCACCATGCTGGAGCAGATGAAGGACAAGCAGGGCCAGGCCGGGATCGCGCTGATCATCAGCGTCGCACTCGCCCTGTGGTCCGCCTCCGGCTATGTGGCCGGATTCATGCGGGCGGCCAACACCGTCTACGACGTCCCCGAGGGCCGCCCGGTGTGGAAGACCCTGCCCACCCGGCTGGCCATCACCGCCGCCCTCGTGCTCCTGACGGCTCTCATCGCCGTCGGCGTCGTCTTCACCGGCACGCTCGCCCACCGGGCGGGCGACGTGTTGGGGCTGAGCGATACGGCCGTCACGGTATGGAACTGGGCCAAGTGGCCCGTGCTGGTCATCCTGGTCGGCCTCGTCATCGCGGTGCTGTACTGGGCGGCCCCCAACATCCGCCACCCCTTCCGCTGGGTGACGCCCGGGAGCCTGCTGGCCGTCCTCATCTGGCTGCTCGCCTCGGCGGCGTTCGGGCTCTACGTGGCCAACTTCGGCAGCTACAACAAGACCTACGGCAGCTTCGCCGCCGTCTTCATCTTCCTGATCTGGCTGTGGATCTCGAACATCGCGGCGCTGCTCGGCCTGGAGCTGAACGCCGAGCTGGAGCGCGGGCGCGCCCTGGAGACGGGTCACCCCCCGGAAGCGGAGCCCTACGCCGAGCCCCGAGACACGCGCAAGCTGAAGAAGAAGGAGACGAAGGAGGAACTGGAGGAGGAATGAGAGCGAGTGAGCAGGACACAAGGTGACAGGTCGGGCCGGAGGAAAGGAAGACCCGCCGGGTCGACCGCCCGAGCAGGGTTCGGAAGTATCCGTCGGGCATGACGGACGTGGCGTGGCGCGGCCACCCCGTGCGGCGCCGGCCTTCAGGGCACGGCACAGACCCCGGTCGTGGACGCCCCGCACAGCCGTACGCTGGGGAGGGTCACGTTTGCATCGCCTGGTGGCGGGCAAGCGGACTCACGTGCTTCGGACCAAGAGGCACGCCGCGGGAGTCATCGGCTTCTCAGCCGTCAGTGCTCAGGCCGCGTACGGTCCGGAGTCGTTCGCGGCCTGCTCACCGGTGAGCCGGTACCACGCCGCCACCTTCCTCCCGTGAGAACTGAACGCTTGCGACTCGCCCGAGGGAGGCCCCGTGGCGTACATCCGGGCAAGGACCAGCAAACACCCCCACGACGACGCACCCGACACCTCCGCGCACTTCCGCCGGCTGGCCGGCATGCCGGAAGGGCCGGAGAAGAAGGCGCTACGTCAGGATGTCGTACGCGCCTGGATGCCGATGGCCCAGCGGCTCGCCCGCCAGTTCCGCAACCGCGGCGAAGCGCTGGAAGACCTCGAACAGGTCGCCCACCTCGGCCTGGTCAAGGCCGTCCGGCGATACGACCCGGCACGCGGCAACGCCTTCGAGAGCTACGCCGTGCCGACGATCGTCGGTGAACTCAAGCGCCATTTCCGTGACCACATGTGGGGCGTGCACGTGCCCCGCCGGGTCCAGGAACTGCGCAACCGCGTCCGCAGCGCGAGCATGGCGCTTGCCACCACCGCCGACGACCGCTTCCCGCCGACCGCGGACATCGCCGAAGAGGCCGGCCTGACCGAGGACGAGGTACGCACGGGCCTGGAGGCCCTGGAGAGCTACGCCGCCCTCTCCCTCGACGCCACCCTGACCGACACCGGCGACGGCTACTCGCTCGCCGACACCGTCGCCAGCACCGAACCCGGCTTCGACCAGGCCGTCGACCGCGAAGCCGCACGACCCCACCTGAGCCGGCTGCCGGAACGCGAACGCGAAATCCTCTACCTGCGCTTCTTCTGCGACATGACCCAAAGCAGCATCGCCGACCACCTCGGCATCTCCCAGATGCACGTCTCCCGCCTGATCAGCCGCACCTGCACACACATCCGCGAACGCGTCCAGGCCGACCGAGCCGCAGCCGCGTAGCTTGCACGGCCCAAGAAGACCCGCCCGACCGGGGGCGTTGGGGGGCCTTGTGCTCCCCGGAGGGCGGAAGAGGGCCCGGCCCTGCCATGACACGCCCTTCCGCCACACGCTTCGGACTCCCAGACGGGCGTCCTCAGGCGCGCTCCACGGCCTCGCCTCCCTTCGGGAAGCCTCCGCTAGAGGGCGCCGAGCCGGTCGGCCCACCGCGTCCGGGGTGAGATCCGCCGACTGCGGTGACACGGGCGCGTACCACGCATCGGGCGCGCCCGTTCTGCGGAAGGGTGCGTGTCCCGCCGTCGTTTGGGTACCCGGACGCAGCAGCAACGCACTCAACGCCATGAACGGAGGTCAGCCTCATGGGAATTGGCGGAAGCATTCTTCTGATGGCCGCGGGTGGCATTCTCGCCTTTGCCACCGACTGGCACGTCAACGGTCTGGATGTCCAGGTGATGGGCTGGATCATGATGCTCGCCGGCTTCGTCGGCCTGGTCGTCATCTCCAGCGTGCAGCGCCGCCGCCGCGCGGTCGCGCCTCCTACCGAGGCCGTCGTCGAGGAGCGGCATCGCTACTACGAATAGCGGCGCACAGCCACCGGTGTTCACACCCGCCGAGGCGTGGTACCCGCGCCTCGATGACGGACAAGCAGACGACGCTTATGCGATCGGACCAGCTCACCGACGAGGGAGCCACCCTCATCCGCGCCGCGGGACGGCACGAGATCCGTGCCGGGCGCGATGAGTTGCGCGAGGAACTGTGCCGGCCACTGCTGAAGCGCAGCGCCGCCGCAACGGCGGCGCTGGGCAACTCGCCCGGGTCCGCCCGGAGGAGCCGGCCTCCGCGCAGTCGAGGAAACTGCCGACGAGCGAGCGTTTCGAACAGATCAGGGAGAGGACGATTCATCATGGCAAGCACGCAGGACAAGTTGCGGGAGCAGGTGGAGACGGCTCGCGGCCGACTGGGGGACGGCGTCGAGCAGTTGGTCGCCAGGACGGACGTGAAACACCGGGCCCAGAAGAGGGCGGCAGACGTCAAACGGGTCGTCGACGACAAGACGCCGGACCGGGTGCGCCACGCCGCGGGGCGTGCGGGCCACGTGGCCGAGCGCGCGGCCCGTACGGGCAAGAAGCGCCCGGTGCCGACGGCGGCCGTCGTCGGTGGCGCGGTGCTGGCGCTGGTCTTCCTGCTCTTCCGTCGCAGCCGGGGCGACGGCCGCTGAACGTGCGGCCGGCACGACCGGCACGGGTTTCTTCGGCGTCGCCCTCCCGGGCCCGGCACTCCCCAGGTCGTCCGTGCGGCAAGGGCACCATCACGCCGGGCCCGGCGGGCCGGCGGCCCTCGGGGCCGCCTCAGGTGCGTCGCGAAGCCGTTGCTCGGACCCGGGGCCATTTCCCGGTGAGCCGCCGCCGGCGGACCACCAGCCCACCAGCCCACCGGCCACCCCTGCCACCGTGAGGGCACCCGCCCCGGGCGGCGATCGGCGCGGCGTTCGGCCTCGGACCCGCGCCGGCGTCCGCCACGGCTACGGCCATCGCCGTGCGGCCGGCCTGCCCCGTCGGCCGTCAGGTACCGATGGCGCTGATGCTCTCGGCCATCTCGTCGAGGAAGTCCTGTAGTTCCGGTCCCGAGCCCGTCGACGCCAGCAGGAAGCCGAAGAGCACTGCGACGATCGCAGGCCCGGCCTTGACCGAGCCGCTGCGCATCAACACGATCAGGATGATCCCCATCATCAGCACCACGGACAGTGAAATCGCCACGCCTCATCACCCCTAAGTTCTCTTTTCTCCTCCCAGGGCATCCACCGCCTGCGCACCCTGGTGGCGTATCCGAAGTCGTGCAGGTCGCCGAAGCGAGAGGTGTCCACTTTCGATTTGTGTCGTACCGAGACCCGTCGGGAGGCGTCTCCGGGACCGGCGCTTCGCGGACCTGCGCGTCGCCGACGGGACGGGAAGCAACCCCGGGTGCCCGGTCGTTGACCATGACCAGGCCCGCGCCGCACAGCCTGGCGAGGGCATCGGTGTCAGGCACCGCGCTTGTCGATGAGGATCGGACTCCGGTCATCGGCCGGGGGCGCGGCGTGGGCCCGTTCGCCGCCGGTTGGCGCATCGACGGGTCCCTCGACGGAGACGTGGGGCAGGATTCGGTCGATCGCCTTGGGCAGATACCAGTTCCATTTTCCGAACAGCTGCATGGCCGCCGGTACGAGGATCGTGCGCACCACCAGGGCATCGAGCAGGATGGCCACGGCCACGCCGAGCCCGAACTCGGCGATCATGCGCATGCCGACGAACAAGAAGGCCGTGAACACGCAGATCATGATGATCGCGACAGCCGTGATGATCTGCCCGGTGGCGGCCTGGCCGCGGCGGACGGCGAGGTTGTTGTCGCCGGTGTGGAGCCATTCCTCGTGGATGCGGCTGACCAGGAACACCTCGTAGTCCATCGACAGCCCGAACAGGACGGCCAGCATCATCGGCGGCAGGAACGACTCCACGGGCCCGGCCGGGCCCGCGCCCAGGGCGGACGAGCCCCAGCCCCACTGGAAGACCGCGACCACGATGCCGAACCCGGCGCCGGCCGAGAGCAGGTTCATCACCGCCGCGGTGAGCGGGATGAGCACGCTGCGGAACGCGAGCATCAACAGCAGGCATCCCAGGACGACGACGATGGTGACGAACAGCGGCATCTTGCCGCTCAGTTCGGACGCGAAGTCCTTGTGCACGGCGGTCTGCCCGCCGACGTAGACGGTGAGCCCGTCCTCCTCGTGGGCGGGGATCACGCGGTCGCGCAGTGTGTCGATGAGGTCCGACGTCTGCTTCGACTGCGGGGATTGCGTGGGGATGACCTGCATGGTTCGCACCGTCGCGGCGGGCGTGGCCGGAGGGGTCCGTACGGACGACACCCCCCGAACGGTCCCGATCTCCCGTCCCAGCCGGGTGAAGTCGGTCGCGGCCTGCGGGGACGGGACCTTCGCGACGAGTTGCAGCGGGCCGTTGTGTCCCGGGCCGAAGCCGTTGGCGAGCAGGTCGTAGGCCTGACGCGTGGTGGTGTCGGGCGGGTTGTTGCCGGCGTCGGAGGACCCCAGCCTCAGCGAGAAGAACGGGATCATCAGCACCACCATGACCACGGTCGCCATGATCGTCAGCGGCACCGGCCGCTTCTGCACGAATCCGGCCCATCGGGCCCACCTGCTGGAGGCCTGAGCCTCACTCGGCCCTTCACGCTTGAGCCGGGCGCGTTGACGGCGGCTGAGCACTCGCGTTCCGAACAGACCGAACAGGGCCGGCAGCAGGGTAACGGCGACCGCGATGGCGAACGCCACCATGATCGCCGCCGACAGTCCGATCCCGGACAGGATGCTGAACCCGAGGATGAGCAGGCCGAGCATCGCGACCGCGACCGTACCGCCGGCGAAGATGACCGCCCGGCCGGAGGTGTTCATGGCCGCCACGGTCGCTTCCTGCGGACTGAGCCCGGCCCGGATGCCGTTGCGGTAGCGGGCGACGATGAACAGCGCATAGTCGATGCCGACGCCGAGACCGATGAACGCGGCGATGATCGGGGCGGTGCCGGGGACGCTCATCACCTGGGTGAGGAGGTCGATCGCGAAGATCGCGCTGCCCAGCGCCAGGACCGCGGCGATGAGCGGGATGGCCATCGCCACCAAGGACCCGAACGCGAACAGCATGACGATCGCCGCGGCCAGGATGCCGATCAGTTCGCTGCTCGATGTCGAGGGCTTGTCCAGCTCCCCGATCGCCTTTCCTCCGAACTCCACCCGCAGCGCGTCGCCGCGCAGCTTCGAGCCCAGGTCCACGACCTGCTCGATGTTCCCGGTGTCCAGGCTCTGGCTCTGCTCGGTGAAGGTGACCGTCGCGTAGGCGGTCTCGCCGTCCCGGCTGATCTGCGCCGACCCCTTGGGATCGAACGGGCCGGCCACCGCGCCGACCTCGGGCACCGCGGCCACCTCGGCCAGCATCCTGTTCACATCGGCCTTGACGGCCGGGTCGGTGACCTTCCCGCTGGTCGCATGCAGCACGATGGTGCTCGTGTCGCCGGAGGTGCGGTCGAACTCCGTCGCCAGCAGCTCTGCCGCCTGGGTCGATTCCGTGCCGGGCAGGGTGTACTCCTCCGAGAAGGAGGAGCCGCCCGCGGCGCGCACACCACCCGCCAGGACCGCGAGGAGCAGCAACCACCCGCCGATGACGATGAACCGGTGCCGGAAGCACCACCGCGCGATCCCGCTCATCGGCTTCCGCCCGGAAGCCGGATCTGATGGTTGTGGAAATGGAGCACAACTCTGCTTTCGTGAGTAGGTCGGGCTCAGCGCCTTGCCGCGCTGCACGGCCCGCTCAGCCTTGTCGCACGGGCCTCCCTGCAGCTCACAGCCTGCCTCCGCGGCGGCCCGGGCGTCGTCAGGCTGCGGACTGGAACGGGCGTCCGGCCAGGGGGGTAGCGGCCGTCGGCATACAGTCCTGGATGTACGCGCGGGTACGACCGTGACCCGAGGGCCTCGCCGCCGTGCGTCTGCCGTACGGGTCGGCGCGCGCAGCCGGCGCGTACGACTTGTACGGTGGCTGCCTGCGGTGCCCTTACCGACGTCCACATTCGGAGGCCGGCGATGACGATTCGGGTGGTCGTAGCAGACGACCACATCCTCGTACGGGCCGGCTTCAGCGTGCTCGTGAACGCCGCGGCGGGGATGGAGGTCGTCGCCGAGACCAGCACCGGCCGCGACACCGTGGCGGTCGGCCGCCGGCACCTGCCCGACATCATCCTGATGGACGTACGGATGCCTGACATGGACGGCATCGAGGCCACCCGGCAGCTACTCGGCGACCCGGCCACCGCGGCCATCCGGATCGTCATCCTCACCACCTTCGACCTCGACGAGTACGTGTTCGCCGCCCTCAAGGCCGGTGCCAGCGGCTTCCTCCTCAAGGACACCCCGCCCGAGCAGCTACTCGCGGGAATCCGCACGGTCGCCGCCGGCGACGCCCTCCTCGCGCCGAGCGTGACCCGGCGTCTCATTCGTGACTTCGTCAACCGCCCCGCCCTCGACTCGGGCGTCTCGCCCACCCTGCTCGACCCGCTCACGGAGCGTGAGAGAGAAGTCCTCGTCCATGTGGCCGCCGGACACTCGAACGCCGACATCGGCGCACAGCTCAACATCAGCGTCGCCACCGTCAAGACCCACGTCAGCCGGCTGTTCAGCAAGCTGCAGGCGCACGACCGCGCCCAGCTCGTCGTGATCGCCTACGAGACCGGCCTCGTCGAGCAGGCTCGACGGCGATAGGCCGGCGCCTGGGCGGCGGCCAAGCTCACCCGCGGAGGTGAGCGGACCTCGAACGGTCCTCGACCGGGCCGCTCAAGAGCCGGCCCTCGGTCCTGTCTGTGCAGGTCACAGAGTCGTGTCCGAGGGCTCGGGTGGCGCGGGGTCCTCGGGCGTCGTGGCGGCGGTCATGGGGCTGGATTCGCCCGTACGCAGCAGTGCCTGGACCCGGAAGCCGTGGCCGTGAGGACCGGCGCGCAGGTAGCCGCCGAACAGGGCCGCTCGCTCGCGCATGCCGATCAGCCCGTGACCGGCCGTGGTGGCAGGCCCGGCGGCGGAGCGGAGTACGGAGTCCTCCCGGCGGTGTGGCCCGGAGGGGCCGCTGTCGGTGACCTCGATGAACACCTCCTCGGTGCGGTACTCGATGCGGAGGGTGGCCCGGGTCGGCCCGGCGTGGCGTACGACGTTGGTGAGGGCCTCCTGGGCGATGCGATACGCGGACAGGTCCACCGCGGCGGGGAGCCGGCGGGCGGTGCCGCGGATATCGAGGCGCAGGTCGATGCCGGCGCTGCGGATCTGGTCGGCCAGCGCGGCGGTGTCGGCCAGCCCGGGGGTGGGAGTGAGCGCGGGATCGACGGCGTCCTCGTGGCGCAGTACCTCAACGAGCAGCCGCATCTCGTGGAGGGCCTGGCGGGTGGTGGTCTCGACGATACCGAGGGTCTCCACCACCTGGCCCGGATCGCTGTCCATGACCATGCGCGCGACACCGGCGCGTACGGCGACGAGGCTCATCGAGTGCGCCACGATGTCGTGCAGTTCGCGGGCGATGACCAGGCGTTCGTCGATGGCGGCCTGGCGGATCCGGGCGGCGTGCTGCCGTTCGCGTTCGGCCTCTTGCTCGGCAGCGGCGATGATCCTGTTCCGGCGCTCCCGGGCGGCAAGGCCGGCGAACCAGCCGACGCAGACGATCGCGACGTTGGCGACGAGCACGGCCGGCCAGCCCGGGGAGAAACGCCCGATGCCGACCCCGGCGGCCATCAGAAGGCCGGCGGCACCGGGGGGAACCCACCAGAACGCGTACTCCGCCGTCGCCGCGACGGTGTAGCCGGTGAGGGCGACGCAGACCGACACCTGCGGTGCCCCGCCGAGCGCGGCGACCGCGAAGGCAAGGAGCGACGCCACGGTGAACGACGAGCGCGGGCGGAGTCGGCGGGCAGCGACGGCGAGGGCGGCGAAGACGGTGCCCGCGGTCCGCAGCGCGTGCTCGCCGCCGGCGGCCTGGTGGGCGCCGCTGCGGGCGTCGGCCCAGAGCAGACCGACGCACAGCAGGACGGCGAGCGCGAAGTCGAGGAGGACGAGAGGGTGCGGTCGCCTGGTGAGAATTCGCTGGACCTGCCGTGCTGGAGCGTTGCCGGACACGCCGTCAGGCTACTCATGGGGAGGGGGCCGGTTCGTCAGGTCACAGTCGTGTTCACCGGGTGCATCGCCGACTGTACGCGGGCGGGCCGTACATCTCTGGTCGCATCCGAACCCCCTCCGACGCGGGCACGGCCGGGACAAACGTCGACGGAGTGGAGCCAGGACCGTCCTGGCTCCACTCCGTGCTGGGGCGTGTCACTGGAACTGTGCGAAGAACCTCCAGATCTCTGCCTTGGTCCAGGTGGTGACGCCGCTTTCGTTGGGGGAGCCGTCGACCGGACCGGGTATGTGGCCGCCGTCGAACGCGGCCCATTGGACCGGGTACCCGGCACGGCAGCCCGCGTAGGTGGTGGTGATGTGCGTTCGGCTGCCCGGTGCGGGCTCGCGCGGGCTCTGGGGGGTGCAGCCGTTGTTGCTGACGAATTTGTCGCGCAGGGACCGTCCTTGCGCGATGTTGAGGACGGAGTCGCTGATGCCGTGGATTCCGAAGTAGGCGATGGGCTGGGTGCCGCCGCTGCATCCGCTGATCTGGGCGCCGGAGATGACCGCGACGGCCCTGAAGACGTTCGCCCGGCTGCATGCGAGTGCGTAGCTCATGCCGCCGCCCCAGCTGAACCCGGTGGCGAAACGCTGTGCCGTGTTGACACAGAGGTCGCCCTCGATCAGACGGATCATGTCGTCGACGAACGTGACGTCCTCACCGCCCGAATTGGCCCAGCCGTTTCCGAGGCCCTGGGGGGCGACGAGGATGGCGCTGTTGTTCGACTGTTCTTGCTGGCCGTAGTAGGACCAGGCGGTCCCGCTCGTTCCGCCCGAGGCGACCTCGCCGGCGGTTCCGCCCCGCCAGTGGAAGGCGAAGATCAGCCGGTAGGGGCGGCTGTTGTCGTAGTTGGCGGGGACCCTGAGGATGAAGCTGCGGCTCTTGCCGCCGCTCTGAATCGTGTGCGTACCGCTCGTCAGGGTCGGGGGGCTGCCGCATCCACCGCCGCCGCCATCGGACGACAGCTTGACCATCTGCCATTGCTGGTTGGCGCCGCCCCAGTCGGCATACTGGACGACGTTGGCGCCGTCGGCGGTGGAGCCGTCCTGCACCTCCACCGCCTTGCCGCTGTTGCGGTTGATCAGCCGGACGTGGCCCGCGTCGGAGTCGGCCAGGCGGAACTGCTGGTTGGCCCCGTTGTGGTCGGCCCACTGCTGGATCGCGGCGCCGTCGGCGGTCGAGGCGCCGGACACGTCGAGGACCTTGCCGGAATGCCGGGCCTTGAGCCGGTAGAAGCCGCCGCCGGAGTCCACGAACTGCCACTGCTGGTTGGCCCCGTCGTGGCGCGTCCACTGGCTGACCCGCGCGCCGTCGGCGGTGGACACGCCGGAGACGTCGAGCGCCTTGCCGCTGGTGCGATTGACCAGGACGTACCAGGCGTTGGTGTCCACCGTCGCCGCCGCGGCGGGCGCCGGATTCACCACGGCGAGCATGCCGATGGCGAGGGCCGCCGCCACTACGGCGGCGATCCGGGACCACCAGCGGTGTCTTCGTGGAGAGGCGGAGGAAGCCGCACCGTAGGTCTTCATCGATTTCACCCTTTCGTTCGAGCAGATCCGCTCAGGTGCGGGTCCAGCGCTGGTTGCTGCCGTTCGAACAGGAGTAGAGCTGGATCAGGGTGCCGTTGGCGGTGCCGGCTCCGGTGGCGTCGAGGCAGAGGCCGGATTGGACGCCCACGATGGAACCGTCGGAGTTGAGGCGCCATTTCTGGTTGTCACCGCCCCAGCAGCTGTAGATCTGGACTCTGGCGCCGTTGCCGGTCCCGGCCGCGTCCAGGCACTTGTTGCCGTAGACCCGCAGCTCGCCGGCGTCGGTGGCGGCCCACTGCTGATTGGTGCCGCTGTGGCAGTCCCACAGGTGGAGCTGGGTGCCGTCGGACGTGCTGGCGTTCGGCACGTCCAGGCAGCGGCCAGAAGCGACGCCCTTGATCAGTCCGGAATCCCCGGGCGGTGTGGTGGAGCCGCCGTTGAGCGCGTTGAGGACGGCGGTGTAGGCGGGCTTCTTACTGCCGTCGCCGTTGAACAGCAGCGGTGTGTCCTGCGCCCGCCAGGAGTCGGTGTCGCGCACACCCCAGACAGTGATGCCGAGGCAGCGCGGGACGGCCAGGCAGTCGTTGGTCACGTTGGCGTACGTCGTGGGCGAGGCGCCCTGGATGTCGAGTTCGGTGATGGCCACGTCGACGCCGAGGGCGGCGAAGCTCTGCAGGGTGGTGCGGAAGTTGCTGTGGTAAGGGCTGCCGCTGTTGAAGTGCGACTGGAAGCCGACGCAGTCGATCGGTACGCCGCGCTGCTTGAAGTCCCGCACCATGGCGTACACGGCCTGGGTTTTGGCCCAGGTCCAGTTCTCGATGTTGTAGTCGTTGTAGCAGAGCTTGGCGGCCGGGTCGGCGGCGCGCGCGGTGTGGAAGGCGACCTCGATCCAGTCGTTGCCGGTGCGCTGCAGGTTGGAGTCGCGCCGTGCGCCCGAGCTGCCGTCGGCGAAGGCCTCGTTCACGACGTCCCACTGGGTGATCTTGCCCTTGTAGTGGCCCATCACACCGTTGATGTGGTCGACCATCGCCTGGCGCAGCGTGCTGCCGCTGAGGTTCTGCATCCAGCCGGGCTGCTGGGCGTGCCAGGCCAGGGTGTGGCCGCGCACCTCCTTACCGTTCTGCACCGCCCAGTTGTAGACGCGGTCACCGGCGGTGAAGTTGAACTGACCCCGCTGCGGCTCGGTGGCGTCGATCTTCATCTCGTTCTCGGCCGTCACCGAGTTGAACTCGCGGCTCGCGATCGACGTGTACGCCGAGTCGCCCAGCCTGCCCGAGGCGATGGCGGTGCCGAAGTAGCGGCCGCTCTGCGCCGCCGCGGCGCCGAGCGTGCTCTCGGCGGCGTGCGCGGGCGGCGGCGCGGCCAGCGTGCCGACCGCACCGAGGACGCAGACGACCAGCGCCAACAGCAGGCCGCGGAGCTTCCGGCGGACGACGGGTCTGGGAAGGGCATACGAGCCCATGACTGTGCCTCCAAGGTAGAAGAGGCCGGGGGGCCGCCACGCGGCGCCGCGTACCTCTCCGACGGTGCGAAGAGCCAGGACGCACTCGTGCGAACCTCACCGGGATGAAACGGGGTGGCACTGGTGCTGTGGTGCGCGGATCTGTCGTGCCGCAGTACGGGGGAATCTGTCGGTTCGAGATCTCGAACTATGGTCAGCCCCTCAGACGAGGATGATTGAGGGGTGGGCGTGGGTCGTCAACACTCTTCGCAGAAAAAGTTTCCGTTAACAGCTCGAAAATTTCGAACAGGCCGCGCAGTTCACGTGCTGGAGCGCGCGACGAGGCTGGTGGGGAGGATCAGGGAGCTGGGGTCCTCACCCGCGATGAGCCCGGCGAGCATGCGCGCCATCTCGTTGCCCAGGGCTTCGATGGGCTGGTGGACCGTGGTCAGCGACGGTTCGGCGATCCGTGCGATGTCCAGGTCGTCGAATCCCACGACCGCGACGTCGGCGGGCACCGCACGGCCCGAGCCGCGCAGCGTGCGCAGTGCGCCGGCCGCCATGTTGTCGTTGGCGGCGAACACTCCGTCCAGCTCCGGCTGCCGCTTCAGCAGCATTGCCATGGCGGCGGCGCCGCTGGGTTCGGTGAAGTCCCCGTACTCCGGCGGGAGAGGCCGCAGTCCTGCGAGGATCATGGCCTCCCGGTAGCCGCGGTGACGCGCACGGCTCGCCTCGGCGTCCGGCAGCCCGCAGATCATGCCCACCCGCCTCCGGCCGCGGGCGAGCAGGTGCTCCGTGGCCTCGCGGGCGCCACCGGCGTTGTCGACGTCCACGTACCACGGCGGATCGAATCCCGCCGGGCGCCCGCCGAAGACGACGGGGACCTCCGCCTCCCGAGCGAGGTGGAGCACGGGGTCGTTCTCCCGGACGGCCATGAACATGGCGCCGTCGACCCCCCGGGCGCGCAGGAGTTCCGCGAGCCGCCGCCGGCTGCGCTCACTTGCCGCGAGGCACAGCATCAGGTGCAGGTCGGCCCCCTCCAGGGCGCCGGAAGCGCCGACGATCACCTTCGCGAAGAACGGGTCCGCGAAGATCGACGGAGCCTCGCCCGAGATGACGAGAGCGACCGCGCCTCTCTGGCGGGTGGCCAGCGCCCGCGCCGTCGTGTTCGGCACGTAGTCGAGTTCCCTGATGGCCCGCAGGACCGCCGCACGCTTCGCCGGGCTGACGTGGGGCGCGTTGTTGAGCACCCGCGAGGCGGCCGAGCGGGAGACGCCGGCGCGCTCGGCCACTTCGTCGAGCGTGGGCTGTCGGCGCGGCACGTCTGTCATGGATCCCGGGGCCTCTCCGGGCGTGGTTGCGAGGACGTCCCCCATACGCCGGGAGCGCTTCCAGTCCTGGGACCCTAACGACTGCCCGCCCTCCGGTGAAGAGTGGCCGCGCGCCAACTCTTGACAGGTTCCCATCAGCGCCCACACGATGACCGGTAGCACTCGCGAATCTCTGCCACAAAATGGGAGCGCTCCCAAAGGTCGGCGCTCCCGTGCGCCACTCGTGCTCGGAGTGCGGCAGCCCGACATCGTCGCACCGTCATGCCGCGGGCTCAGGACGAGAGCCTCGCGGCGTTCCCCTTCATGAATGAGGTTCACCGATGCGCAAACTCATACGCGGGGCGGTGGCGGCGCTCCTCGCTCTGCCGCTGTTCCTGGCGTCGTCTCCATCCGCGCAGGCGGCGCCCACCCCGCTCGCCATGACCAGCGGCTTCTACGTCGACCCGAACTCCAGCCCCGCGGTCTGGTCGGCCGCCAACCCCGGGGACGGCCGGGCCTCCGCGATCCGCAACTCCATCGCCGGCACCCCCATGGCCCGTTGGTTCGGTTCCTGGAGCGGCGACATCGGCTCCGCAGTAGGGTCCTACACCGGGGCGGCCCAGGCGGCCGACAAGCTGCCGCTCCTCGTCGCGTACAACATGTACGGCCGTGACGCGTGCGGTGGGCACTCGGGCGGTGGAGCCGCGTCGCCGTCCGAGTACGCCGGGTGGATCGACGCCTTCGCCCGCGGTATCGGCAGCCGTCCGGCAGTCGTCGTACTGGAGCCCGACGCCCTTGGCGACTACAGCTGCATGTCCCAGGCGCAGATCGCCGAGCGGCAGAACATGCTCACCAACGCCCTCTCGCGGTTCCGGTCCAGCGCGCCGAACGCCTGGGTCTATCTCGACGCGGGCAACCCCCGCTGGGTCGACGCCTCGACCATGGCCCAACGTCTGCACTCCTCCGGACTCAGCCTCGCCCGGGGCTTCTCCCTCAACGTCTCGAACTACTACACCACCTCGGAGAACGTGTCCTACGCCGGCGGCGTCAACCAGGCACTGGGCCAGCGCTACGGCTACAGCAAGCCGTTCGTCGTGGACACCAGCCGCAACGGCAACGGCTCGAACGGCGAGTGGTGCAACCCCGGCGGACGCAAGATCGGCACGCCCACCCAGCAGGGAGGCGGCGCTGAGATGCTCCTGTGGGTCAAGACCCCGGGAGAGTCCGACGGCAACTGCGGTGTCGGATCAGGCTCCACCGCCGGGCAGTTCCTGCCCGAGGTCGCCTACAAGATGATCTACGGCTACTGACACCGGACAAGCCTGTCAGCCGTGCACGGGCCCGCAGGCCCGGGCCGACGCCACCCCTGCTGAACACCGGACAACCACAAGCAACCGCCCGTCCCGCGGCGAGCGGGACTCCCGCGGGACGGGTGCGCCGAAAGGAGCGGCATGCTCACTCGATCACGAAGGCGACTGGCCCGCCTGCTCGCGGCGACGGCCGCGGTGCTGACGCTGTCCGCCGCGGCGCCCCACCAGCCGGTCGCCCAGGCCGCACCCGGCAGCCCGGCCGTCACCCCGCCGCTGGGCTGGAACAGCTGGAACAGCTTCGGCTGCGGCGTCACCGAGGACATGGTGCGCCAGGCGGCGGACGCCATGGTCAGCTCGGGCATGCGGGATGCGGGCTACGAGTACGTGGTGGTCGACGACTGCTGGTTCGACCCGCAGCGTGACGCCCAGGGCAACCTGCGCGCCCACCCGGCGAAGTTTCCCAGCGGGATGAAGGCGCTCGGCGACTACATCCACAGCCGCGGCCTGAAGTTCGGCCTCTACCAGGTGCCCACCGAGCGCACCTGTGCGCAGCGCGTCGGCACGTTCCCCGGCTCGACCGGCAGCATGGGGCACGAGGTGCAGGACGCCCGTACCTTCGCCTCCTGGGGCGTGGACTACCTCAAGTACGACTGGTGCTCGCCCGCGGGCACGCGCGACGAGCAGGTGGCCCGGTTCTCCCTGATGCGCGACGCCCTGCGGAACACCGGCAGGCCCATCGTCTACAGCATCAACCCGAACAGCTTCCACGCGATCACCGGCTCCACGTACAACTGGGGCGAGGTCGCCGACCTGTGGCGCACCACCGAGGACCTGCTCGACATCTGGCAGAACGGCAACGTCAACAGCTACCCGATGGGCGTCGGCAACGTCGTCGACGTCAACGCCCCGCTCGCCGCCCAGGCCGGCCCGGGCCACTGGAACGATCCGGACATGCTGGTCGTGGGCAGGCCGGGGCTGTCGCTGACCGAGTCGCGGTCGCATTTCACCCTCTGGGCGCTGATGGCCGCGCCGTTGATGGCGGGCAACGACATCCGCACCATGTCCGCCGACGTCAGCGCGGTGTTACGCAACCAGCGGCTGCTGGCGGTGAACCAGGACCCCCTGGGCGCCGGCGGACGGCGGGTCCGCGACGACGGCGCCACCGAGGTGTTCGCCAAGCCCTTGTCCGACGGCTCGGTCGCCGTGGGCCTCTTCAACCGCGGCAGCAGCACCGCCACCGTCAGCGCCTCGGCCGCACAGATCGGCCTGGCCGGCGGGGCGTTCACGCTCACCGACCTGTGGACCGGTGCCACGTCGAGCACGAGCGGCCAGATCAGCGCGAGCGTACCGGCGCACGGCGTGACGGCCTTCCGGATCACCGGGGGCGCGCCGCTCGCCGCCGAGACCTCCCGGATCCGCGGTAACGGTTCCGGCCGCTGCCTCGATGTGGAGAACTCCTCCACGGCCGCGGGCGCCGCCGTCGTGATCTGGGACTGCCACACCGCCGCCAACCAGCTCTGGACGACGTGGGCCGGCGGAGAGATCCGCGTCTTCGGCGACAAGTGCCTGGACGCCGAGAACCAGGGGACCGCGAACGGCACCCGGGTGATCACCTGGACCTGCAACGGCCAGGACAACCAGAAGTGGAGCTTCGCCGCCGACGGTTCGATCCGCAACGTGCACGCCGGACTGTGCCTGGAGACGAGCGGTGCGGCCACCGCGAACGGCTCGCGGCTGGTCCTGGGGGCCTGCGGCGGCCAGACCCACCAGCGGTGGACCCGTAGCTGACCCCGATACGACCGAGGAGGCGACCCCCCATGTCCGACCCACTGCGCCCCTGGAGCCGCCGGAGCCTACTGACGGCCGCCACCGGCCTGGCCGCCGCGACCGCGCTGCCCCTCGCACAACCCGCCCATGCCCGGCCGGCCGCGGCATCCCCCGCCGCGGCGAACGCAACGCTGGCGACGTTCACCAACCCGGTCCTGTGGCAGGACTTCGCGGACATCGACATCATCCGCGTCGGTGACACCTATTACTACTCCGCCTCGACGATGCACTACTCGCCGGGCGCGCCCATCCTGCGCTCCTACGACCTGGTCAACTGGGAGTTCGCCGGCCACTCGGTGCCGGTGCTGGACTTCGGGAGCAAGTACGACCTGAACGGCGGCCGCGGCTACGTCCGCGGCATCTGGGCCTCCTCACTGGGCTACCGCCCGAGCAGCCGCACGTTCTACTGGGTGGGCCAGATCGACTTCGCCCGCACCTACCTCTACACCGCCACGTCCGTCGAAGGGCCCTGGACCAGACACGCCTCCCTCGGCAACGTCTACTACGACGCGGGGCTGCTGTTCGACGATGACGACACTCCCTACGTGGCCTACGGCAACACCGCCATCCACGTCGCCCAGCTCGCGCCGGACGCACGCACCCAGGTCCGCTCCCAGCAGGTGTTCAGCACCCCGCCGAGCGTCGGCACTCTGGAGGGAGCCCGTTTCTACAAGATCAACGGGAACTACTACATCTTCCTGACCCGTCCGGCCAACGGTCAGTACATCCTGAAGTCCAGCTCCGGCCCCTTCGGCCCGTACGACATGCGGCAACTCCTGCTCAACCTGCCCGGGCCGATCGCAGGGGGCGGGGTGCCGCACCAGGGCGGCCTCGTGAGCACCCCGGACGGACGGTGGCATTACATGGCCTTCGTCGACGCATACCCCGGCGGCCGGGTCCCGGCGCTCGCCCCGATCACGTGGACCTGGGACGGCTGGCCCGTACTGCAACTCGTGAACGGTGCCTGGGGACAGTCGTACACCGCACCGCTGCCTCTGCGCCCCGTCGCGCCGATGACCGGCACGGACACCTTCCAGGGCACCCGGCTCGGCCCGCAGTGGGAGTGGAACCACAACCCCGACACCTCCAGATTCTCCGTCGGCAACGGGCTGGCCCTGCGCACCGCGACGGTGACCGACGACCTGTACAACGCCCGCAACACCCTGACCCATCGCATCCAGGGACCCACCTCCACCGCCACGATCGAGCTCGACTGCTCCCAGATGGCCGACGGCGACCGGGCGGGGCTGGCCATGCTGCGCGACTCCTCCGCCTGGATCGGCCTCAAGCGCGAGGGCGGCACGACGCGCGTGGTGATGGTCGACGGCCTGACCATGGACGGCAACTGGAACACCACCGGCAGGGGGACCGAGCGCGCGAGCGTGGGTTTCACGGGCAGCCGGATCTGGCTGCGCGCCCGCGCCGACATCCGGCCCGGGAGCGGACGGCAGGCCCAGTTCTCGTACAGCACCGACGGCAGCGGCTTCAGCCCGCTCGGGCCCGCCTTCACGCTCAACAACGCCTGGCAGTTCTTCATGGGCTACCGCTACGCCGTCTTCAACCACGCCACCCGGGCACTCGGAGGCAGCGTGCGGGTGGCGCGTTTCGACGTGGCAACCCCGTGACCCGGGGCGCGGAGGCGACCGCGAAGACGGTTCACAGACGTGACCAGTGTTCCTGGGACTGACAAGCCGGGAGGGATTTGGTAAGACAGGTTCATGTCAATGAATCGACGGTCGTTCATGGGTGCGGTCGCGGCGGGCGCGGCCCTGGGACCGAACGCGGGCAGGCCCGCGGGCGCACAGGACCGCGAGGGCGCGCCCCTCGGTCCCGCCGAGACGCGGGACGACGACTACGACGGCTCCGACATGTGGCTGCGCTACGTGCCCGTCAGCGATCCGCACCTGCTCAGGCAGTACCGGCGGCAGGTGACGGCCGTCGTCGTGGAGAACGCCGACCGGAACGCTTCCTACCGCCACACACCGGACCTGGGCATGGCTCCGGGATCGACCGAGCGGCTGATGGCCTCCACCCTGGGGGCTGCCAGGGAGGAACTGGTCCGGGGCCTGAGTGGGCTGCTGGACCGGCCGGTGCGGGTACTCCCGCGGCCCGGGGACGTCCTGCCCGACGGCGCCGTCGTCGTGGGGACCCCGGAGAGTTCACAGGCCGTGCGCCGACTCCTGCCGGCCGGCGAGGTGGAACGCGTGGGCCGGGACGGCTTCGTCATCAAGTCGGTCTCCCAGGGGCGTCGGACGTTCACCCTCATCGCGGGCACCACCGAAGTGGGCGCGCTGTACGGCACGTTCGCCTTCCTGCGGCGCATCCAGACGCACAAGCCGATCACGGACCTGGCACTCACCGAGACCCCGAGGGTCGCCAACCGCCACCTGAACTACTGGGACACCGAGCGTCTCTACGCCGGCAACGACGAGCCGGGAACGGGCGGGCTGCGCGGCGAGAACGGCGCGATCTTCAACTTCGCCGCGACCGGCGCCAGTGCCCCGCTGAACCTGCCGGTCGTCCTCGACCGCTACCTCGTGGCGGCGCGGGCGATGGCTTCCGTCGGGATCAACGGGATCACCATCAACAACGTCAACGCCGACAACTCCTACCTCACCCCCGCGTACATCGCCCAGGAGGCCGCGCTGGCCGATGCGCTGCGGCCGTACGGGATCAGGCTCGCCCTCTCCATCCGGTACGCGGCGCCCCTGGACGGCCGCTTCGCACCGGACACGCTCACCGAGGAGCAGATGGCGCCCACGGACGCCGGCTTCCGGGCATGGTGGACCCGGAGGGCCCGGCGGATCCAGGAGTCCATACCTGATTTCCTCGGTTTCACCGTGAAGGCCAACTCCGAGGGCCAGCCGGGCCCTCAGGACTTCGGCCACGACCACGGAGACGGCGCCAACGGCATGGCGACCGCTGTGGCACCTCTCGGCCTGAAGATCTACTGGCGGACGTTCGTCTACAACCCCGACGTCGACAGCGACCGGCTGAAGCGCGCCTACCTGGAGTTCGGTCACATCGACGACGAGGCCCAGCCCGACGGAACGACCGGCCGCTTCCTGGACAACGTGTTTCTCCAGACCAAGAACGGCCCTCTGGACTTCCAGGCCAGGGAGCCCGTCCACCCGATGTTCGGCCGGATGGAGAACACCAACCAGGCCCTCGAACTCCAGATCACCCAGGAGTACACCGGCCAGAACCGGATGCTCTGTTTCCTGGCTCCCATGTGGGAGGAGATCCTCAAGACCGACACCCATGCCACGGACGC
This sequence comes from Streptomyces sp. B5E4, assembly GCF_039871555.1. NCBI lineage: Bacteria > Bacillati > Actinomycetota > Actinomycetes > Kitasatosporales > Streptomycetaceae > Streptomyces > Streptomyces sp. B5E4. The sequence goes on along the minus strand of NZ_JBDPMI010000007.1, from coordinate 214,870 downwards.
GCAGGGCCGGCCCCTCGACAGGCGCCTGGTCGGCCACATCGTGGACGGAACGGCCCAGGGCCACTCGGACACCGCGGTCGTCGGCGTGGCCAACCTGGGCAACGCGGACAACCTGACCGGACACCACTTCTCCCAGGCGAACCTGTACGCCTTCGGCCGCCAGTCCTGGGACTGGACCGCGGACTCCGCGGACATCGCCGTCGACTGGGTGAGGATGACCTGGAGCAACAGCCGGAACGTCGTCGACGCGATCGTCTCCATGATGATGGGCTCCTGGGAAGCGCTGGTGAGCTACCAGACCCCCCTCGGGATCGCACACCAGTTCACCGCCGACGTCCACTACGGCCCCGGCCCTTCGGAATCACACCTCCCGCGCGACGACTGGAACCCCGTCTACTACAACAAGGCGGACAGCGTGGGCCTCGGCTACGACCGTTCCCCCACCGGAAGCAACTTCACCGCCCAGTACTCCGCCACCCTGGAAGCGGCCTACGGAGACCTCGGCACCGTCCCCGAGAACCTCATGATGTGGTTCCATCACGTGCCCTGGGACCGCCCCATGAGCAGCGGCAGGATCTTCTGGGACGAACTCGTCCACCACTACTACTCGGGTGTCCGGTACGTCGGCGGCATGCGCCGAACCTGGGACTCCCTGGAACCCCGGCTCGACGCCCGCCGGTTCGCCGAGGTCAGGGCCAAGCTGGCGCTCCACGAGTCGGACGCGGCCGACTGGCGGGACACCTGCGTGAGCTACTGGCAGCGGTTCAGCGGCAGAGACGTCCGCGTACCGGACTGAACCGCACCCGGCCGCGGGCACGGGCACCGCCGTTGATGTGCCCGTGCCCGCCGGCCTAGCCGGTCGGACCCGCGCGGGAGATCACTTCGCGGGCCCCGGCGGGGATGTCGCCCACGTTGAAGGTGACGTTGTCGCGGGCGACGTTGCCGCGCTGGCCGTCGACGATGCCGGTGATGGCGGGGTTGGTCGTGTAGTTGCCGACCAGGGTGAGGTCGCCGGTGCGGTTGCCGTTCTGGTTGTTGGCGTGCGCCCACTGCCCGGCGCTGCCGACGAAGACGTTGCGGCTGCCGCTGAGATAGCGGGAGCCCTCGTCGAAGTACAGGCCGAGTTGCCCGCTGTTCTCGCAGTAGTTCTCGTCGACGACGCCGCCCGGAATCGCGGAGAGGCTGTAGATGCAGCCGGCGTCGAACATCGTCTGCACGACGTTGCGCACGTGGTTTCCCACGACACGCACGTCACGCAGCGTCGTGGGAGTCTGGTAGACCGGCTGGAAGTCGTAGAGCCCGCGGTTGACGTACTCCGGGCTGCCGCCGGGATCGTTGGCGCCCCAGCCGTAGCCGATCCCGATGCCGGTGTAGGGCATGTCGGAGACGTCGTTGTGCTCGATGGCCAGTCCGGAGATGTAGCTGGCGAAGATGCCGTCCTGGTCGAGGTATTCGAGGGCCGTGGAGTAGATGCGGTTGTTCCTGATCAGGATGTCGCTGTTGGTCATGCGCGGGTCGGACGGATGGTGCGCGTCCGGGCGTACTCCGCCGGCCACGATGCCGCCGCCGGCGCTCGCGGTGAAGGTGTTGCCCACGACCGACACGTTCTTCGCGCCCAGTCCCACTCCGGTGCCGTGCGCGTTGGCGTCGTTGCCGATGCCGAGGCCGACGGAGCCGAGGTTGACGAAGCTGTTGTCCTCGAAGCCGATGTCCTCTGCCGCCGACACCTGCACCGCCCCGGGGGCCTGTGCCCAGTTGTTGCGTGCACCCTCGAAGCCGCGGCAGCCGACCGCGCAGGAGGTGAAGGCGTCGGACGGCCGGTGGGGCTGGACTCCCGTGATGAACGCGCCCGTCTGCTGGTTGGCGTATCCGTTGGGGCTGCCGGGGTGCAGCCAGGTGGTGCCGGTGAAGGTCAGCCCTTCGAACCGGAGGTTGCGGGCCGGCTCGTCGTAGGTGCCGCCGACCTCCAGCAGCGACTCCAGCCGCGGCAGCTCGACCTGCGCGCGTTGCAGGTCCTGCCCCGGAAGCGGCTTGTAGTACAGCGTGCCTGCGGTGGTGTCCAGGTACCACTCACCGGGCTCGTTGAGGAATCTCTTGGAGTTCAGCAGGGAGAACACGGGCGTACGGAACGGGGACTGGACGGTGTCGTACCCGTAGGTGTTGTTGTCCCAGGCCGGTTGCTGCATGACGACCCTTGAGCCGGAGATGCTCTGTACGGGGGCGAACCGGTTGGTGAACGAGAGCTTCGCCTGGAGTTCGATGCGCCTCTGGTCGGGCAGCGTGGCGAGGTAGGCGAGGTCCGGGTTGTCGAGGGTGAAGCCCGTCGCGTCGAGCGTGATGTCGGACCGGGACAGCCCGGTCCGCGCGCGCTGCGCCGGTACGCCGTCCACGTAGAGCTGGCGGCTGTCGAAGCCGGTGCCGACGTCGGCCTTGTAGACGCCCGTCGCGGGGTCGTCGAGTTCCCAGTCCGTGACCGGTTCCGCGCCGCTCACCACGGCTTCCGCTCCCGGTGCCGCCGTCCAGGTCACGGTGTGGCCGTCACGGCCGGAGTCGGCGGCCCCGAGGCGCAGCGGGGAGCTGAGACGGTGGATTCCCTTCAGCAGGCTCACCTTCACGTCGCCGTCGCCGCGGCCGGCGAGGTTCCGTGCCCGTCGCTGCGCCTCCTCCAGGGTCTGCAACGGCCGCTCGGCGGTCCCCGGGCCGTCGTCGGCGGCCCGCGGAGCGCCCGTCGGAGCGACGACGAGGGTGTGATGCCGGGGTGCTGCGAGGGACTCGGTGGGCAGGGCGGCGAGGAGTCCGGCGGCCAGGGCCGCGGCTGCCGCCGCCGCGCTGATGCGTGCATACCGTGCGCGGAGTGGGGGCATGGCCGTGTCCTTTCTTCGCGGTGGGGAGTCAGGGCCGGGCGTCGTGGGGCACCCCGTCGAGGTGCTGTGGCGTGGGGAGCGGTCCGGGGTGGTGAGTGGCGGGGCGGCCGCGGTCATCCACGGCCAGCAGTCGCCGTCCGGCGTACTCGGGCCGGACGTCCGGGCCTTCGCACGCGGCGGCGGGCCGGGGGCGTACCGCCGCCGTGATCGCTTCTTCGTCGACCTCGATGCCCAGCCCCGCCGAGTCGCCGAGGACGAAGGCGCCGTCCTCGACCCGCAGGTCGAAGGAGAGACCGACGGGCTCCCGCAGGTTCTGCAGTTCGCTTGCGAAGTGGTTGGGCACGGCTGTCGCGGCGTGCAGCAGGGCGATCGGAGAGCCGCCGATCGGGCTGACCGGCAGGTCGTGGGCGTGCGCCAGGGCGGCCACCCGCAGGAAGTGGGTCACGCCCCAGACCGCGGCCGCCTGCACGATGTCGACCGCGCCCTGCGCCAGAAGCGAGCGGTACTGTTCGAGCCCGGTGAGGTTCTCCCCGCTCGCCACCGAGGCGCGGATCCCCCGTCCGACGGCGGCCAGGCCCTCGGCGTCCCAGCGCCGTACGGGCTCCTCCACCCAGGTGAGGTCCAGGGTCTGCTCCAGCTCCCGGACATGGCGGACCGCCTGCTTGCGGGTCCAGTTCTCGTTCACGTCGAGCATCAGGGCGGGCCGCATCCCGCGCCCGGCCCTGGTCAGCACCTCCCGTACGAGGGTCAGGCGGTCGCGGTCCCGCTCGATGTCGAGACCGCCCTTGAGCTTGGCCGCCCGCAGGCCACGCTCGGCGTAGACCTGATAGACCGTGGCCAGGTCGTCGTCGCCGAGTGCGATGTCGAGGCCGGACGCGTAAGCGGGAACTCGCCGGTCCCGTCCGCCCAGCAGGCGCCACAGCGGTTCACCGGCCGCCTTCGCCTTGATGTCCCACAGGGCGGTGTCGAGCGCGCCGATGGTCCCGAAGACGGCTCCGCCGTGGCCGGCCTTGAACGCCTGCCGGAGCATGCGGTCGTAGAGCGCGCTCACGCAGCGGGGATCCTCGCCGTCGACGGCGGGGAAGACGGCTTCCCCTGCCGCGTGGGGCCCCAGTCCGACGCCGGTGATCCCGGCGTCGGTGTCCACCAGTACCACCGGCACCGGCGTGATCCCGTCGGTGAGGACGCCGTTGGCGTCCCCGACGGGCCGGCCCCAGTCGAGGAAGGTCGTCAGCGTGCGATATCCGGTGATCCGCATGTCAGCCCTTCGTGGCACCGGCGGTGATCCCGTCGGCTATCTGGCGCTGGAAGAAGAGGTAGATCACGAGGACCGGCAGGGCGGCGATCAGCACTCCGGAGGCGAAGGTGGGGATGTCGTCGGAGTACTGTCCGCGCAGCGAGGTGACACCCACCATGAGCGTGCGGTGTTCGGCGGACGGCATCATCAGCAGGGAGATGAGTACGTCGTTCCAGCAGAACAGGGCGTTGAGGATGCCGACCGACAGCAGCGCGGGACGGCCGATCGGCAGCATGATCCGCCGGTAGACGCCGTACAGCGTGTTCCCGTCGACGCGGGCGGCGTCCACGATCTCGCGCGGGATCCCGGAGTAGTAGCTCGTCATCAGGAAGATCGAGAAGGGGAGGAACTGCGCGACATAGGCGAGGACCAGCCCGGGGTAGGTGTCGATGAGGCCGGTGTCCGCCATGACCTGCGCGAGCGGGACCATGACCACCTGGAACGGAACGAACAGCGCCGCGAGGAAGCACAGGAAGAGCGCCCGTGACCCCCGGAACCGCAGGTGGCTCAGCGCGAACCCGGCCATCGATCCGATCAGCAGGAGAAGCGCGACGGCGGACGACACCACGACGACGGAGTTGACGAAGTACCGGCCGAGCCCGACGCTCGTCCACGCCGTGGCGATGTTGTCCCAGCGCAGGGAGTCCGCCGGGGAGAACCGGTCGAGGATGTAGTCGCGGCGGGACTTCATGGCGACGTTGGCGGTGAACACAAGGGGGTAGACCGTCGCGAGGGCGAGAGCCGCCATCGGGACGGCGACCACCCAGCGCCTCCGGCGGGGAACGCGCATCAGTGCTCCCTCCCCGCGCGGCGGAGCAGCCCGATCTGGACCAGCCCCACCACGAGCATGATGAGGAAGAGAACCGTCGAGGCGGCCGAGGCGAGCGCCGGGCGGTTCATCTGCCCCTGCTGGATCCAGATGTAGTACTCCGGCAGGTAGGTCGACCCCTCCGGTCCTCCGCTGGTCATCACGTAGAGCAGGCCGAACATGGAGGTCAGCATCCCGATCATGGTGGTGACGAAGACGAACTGGATGGTGCGGGACAGGCCGGGGACGATCACGTGCCGGATGACCCGGGCGAGCGACGCACCGTCCACGCGGGCGGCGTCGAGGAGGGTGGTGTCCAGCGTGGAGAAGCCGGCGAGGAAGACCACCAGGGCCATCCCGAACGTCGCCCAGATATGCACCCCCACGACGGTGAACATGGTGACGTCCGGATCGCCGAGCCAGTCGACCGCACCGATGCCGGCCTTTTCCAGAAGAGAGTTGAGCGGACCGTCGAAGGCGAGCAGGAGGTTGAAGATCGCGCCGACGATCACCGGCGAGAGCACGGCCGGGAAGAAGTAGACGCTCCGGAAGAGCCGGTGCCCTGGCACGCGCAGGAAGATGAAGGTCGCCAGCATGCCCGGGATCGCCACCGCGACGGGGAGCAGCAGCACCAGCAGGCCGACGTTCTCCAACGCGGTGTGAAAGAGCGGGTCGTCGAAGAGTTCGGCGTAGTTGTCCAGGCCGACCGAGGTCCCGTCGCGCGCGCCGTCGCCGGTGAAGGAGTAGTTCACACCCAGGAGCAGCGGCCACAGCCGAAGCGTCGCGATGACCAGGACGGCCGGGGCCACCAGGACGTAGGGCGCGAGGCGCTCCGCACGCTGCGCGCCGAAAGCACGCGGGGAGCCCGTCCCCGCGCTCGTACGGCGTACGCGCCGCGGGGTCTTTGTCCTGCCGGCCCGCTCGGCACCGGCCCGGACGACCGACGGCTGCGTGCCTCCGAGCAGCACGAGGGTCAGCCCTTCCGGTCGGAGTCGGCCAGTTGCTTCAGCGCGTCGTCGACGCTGGTCGAACCGCTCAGGATCTGCTGCGAGAGCCTTCCCATCAGATCCAGCGTCTCGGTGGACAGTGCGACGTGCAGCGCGGGCTTGCCGGCGCCGATCTCCGAGGTGATCGTGGACAGGGCCGCGCCGCCGTCCGACACGTCGACGGTGGTGTCGGAGACGACCGCGCCGGCGTCGGCGTAGAACGCCTGGAGAGCGTCCTTCGAGGTCAGGGAGCGCACCAGGTCTGCGGCGAGGGCCGGCTTCTTCGTCCACTTCGCGACCGCGTAGCCGATTCCGCCGTCGTACGGCAGGACGGGCTCGGCGTCGGCCTCGGCACGCGGAGCCTGCATGACGCCGATGTCGTCCGGGTCCAGGAACTCGCCGAAGTCCTTCCAGTGCCCGACGTCCGACATCAGCCCGACGACGTGCGCTGCCTCGCCGGACTGGAAGAGGGCGAAGGCGTCGTTGAACAGTGCGGTCGAGTTGGCCCCGGCGTTGTTCAGACCGGCGTCGCCGGTCTCCTTCCAGAGTTCGAAGATCCGCCGCACGCGCGGAGAGGTCCAGTCCCGGTCACCTGTGATCCAGGCGTCGTACTCGCGCGGGGTGAGGACGCCCGGCCCCAGGCCCGAGAGGAAGAACTGGATGCCGAAGCCCTCCTTGTTCCCGAGGGAGAGGCAACTGGCGTCCGTCGCCTCGGTGATGGCTTCGCAGTCGTCGGTGAACTCCCTCCACGTGGTCGCCGGGCGGCCGGGGTCGAGCCCGGCCTCTTCGTAGAGCGCCTTGTTGTAGTAGAGGGGGTGGCCCTGCAACGTCACCGGTGCGGCATAGGTCTTGCCCTTCGCGGTGAAGGCTTCCCAGCCGGCCAGCCGCTGCCTGTCCTCGGTGACGTAGTCGTCAAGGGGAAGGAGGGCGTCTGTGCGGTCGCGTATCTGGCCGCCGCCGTTGAAGAGCATGACGTCGGGGCCCTTGCCGGCCTGAATGGCCGTGCCGAGCAGGGTGTAGTACTGGTCGAAGGGCTGGGCCACGAACTCGACCGTCACATCGGGGTGCTCTTCGGCGAAGTCGGCTTTCGCCTGCTCGATGTAGGAGGCTGCCGTCTCTTCGCCGGACTTCCAGTCCCAGACCACGAGTGTGCCGTCCGGGGTGCCGGACGACGAGCCGGAGCCCGCGCTGCCGCAGCCGGACAGCAGCCCGGCGACCAGGACGACCGACCACAGTGCTGGCCGCTTCATGTCGATCACTCTCCGTTGCTGCCGGAAGACGGCGGGCCATCGCCGATGGCTCGGAAACGTAACTCGTATGACGTATTACGTCAATGCCTCGTCGCGTATGATTGACCGCCTAGTCATGGCGCCGCGTGGTCGCGGGGCCGCCGGAGGAACCATGACGACATCCCAGTCAGCAGCCCAGAGCAACTCCCCGCCGCCCTCCTGGGCGCAGCGACCGGCGAGCCTCGCGCGGGCGGTCACGGCCGAACTGGTGGGACGTATCGTCCGCGGGGAGCACCCACCGGGAACGCCGCTGCCCCCCGAGCCCGCTCTCTGCGAGACCTTCGCCGTGAGCCGGACCGTCGTCCGGGAGGCCGTGAAGGTCCTCCAGGAGAAGGGGCTCGTGCAGGTTCGCCAGGGTTCGGGAACCACGGTGACCGCACCGGCGCTGTGGAACATGCTCGACGAGCAGATCCTGGCCGCGAGCATCGCCCAGGACGAGAGCCTGGCGATCCTCGACGACCTCGTCGTCACGCGGCGCCTGCTGGAGTCCGACATGGCCAACGTCGCCGCCCGGCTGGCCACTCCAGAAGTCGTCGACCAGTTGCGCACGCTGGTGGACCGCATGGACGAGCTGGTCGACGACCACGTCACGTACGCCGAGTACGACCGCGCCTTTCACGACGTGATCATGCAGTCGTCGGGGAACCGCATCGCCCGTGGAGTGGTGCGCGCTCTGGAGAGTCAGGTCGTCAACACCGCGCGGTACATGGGGCATCCGGAGCGTGCCATGTGCGTCGCGTCCAACCGCGGTCACCGCCGCATCTACGAGCGCATCGCCGCACACGATCCGGGCGGCGCCGCCGAGGCGATGTTCACCCACATCACCGAAGCCTGGCTCGTCCGCCGCAGCGCGCCGGGCGACCCGGTGCGGCTGGCACGTTAGCGGCCGTTCCTGCAGGCCCGGCGCTGGTGCGGCGGCCCGCGCCCGCAAGCGGGCCAGCGGGCGTTCACGCGCCGTCTCCGCTACGCCGCGATCCCAGGGCGTTCGCACGGTACGTGTGTCCGGACCGCGCGGCGAACTCGATCAGGTCCGGCTCGGTCTGCTCGGGCCGGACCTGATCGCCACCGGTCAGATCGAGGACCTCGTAGCCCCCGCGGAACATCTGGCTGCGGACTTTCACCGCTCCTTCGCGGTCGGGGGTGAGGGAGAGCTGCGTGGCCCGGCCGCCGGTCCAGGCCGCACCCACCGTGTAGCCGGCGCGCCCGCGCAGCCCCTCGACACTCCCGTTCGGCCAGGCCGGCGGCAGTGCGGGCAGCAGGTGCAGTTCGCCGTGGTGGCTGTGCAGCAGCATCTCGGCGATGCCGGACGTCGCGCCGAAGTTGCCGTCGATCTGGAACGGCGGGTGCAGGTCGAACATGTTGGGCGCGAGCCTGTCCGGCGTCACGAGATCGCGGATCAGGTCGTGTGCTCTGGCTCCCTCTTCCATACGCGCCCAGAAGTTGATCTTCCAGGCCAGCGACCAGCCCGTTCCGTCGTCGCCGCGCAGTTCCAGGGTCCGGCGGGCGGCCTCGAACAGCTCGGGTGTGCCGCGCTTGGTGATCTGGTTGCCGGGGTGCAGACCGTAGAGGTGGGAGACGTGCCGGTGGAACTGCTCGGTCTCCGTCCAGTCGTAGAGCCACTCCTGGATGTTGCCGCGGGCACCGATCCGCGTCGGGGCCAGCCGCTCCCGCGCCGCCAGGACCTGACCGCGGAAGTCGGCGTCCACGCCCAGGATCTCGCCGGCCCGGGCGCAGCCGTCGAACAGGTCACGCAGGATCTGCATGTCCATGGTGGGCCCCGCGCAGACGGACGCGTTCGGGTGGTGGGCGAGCTCCGGCGAGTTGGACGGGTTGGTGACCAGCCAACCCAGGTCCGGCTCCACGACCAGCGTGTCGAGGAAGAACTGCGCGGCGCCCTTCATGGCGGGGTAGTTGGCGCGCAGGAAGCCGATGTCGCCGGTGTACTGGTAGTGGTCCCAGATCATGGTGGCGAGCCATGCCCCACCGGTCTGCCACATGCCCCAGAACGCCCCGTCCACGACCGAGGTACCCCGCCATGCGTCGGTGTTGTGGTGCGTGACCCAGCCGCGGGCGCCGTACTGCACCATGGCCGTGCGGGCGCCGGTCGCCGTGAGGTCGTCGATCATGTCGAACACCGGCTCGCAGCACTCGGAGAGATTCGTCGATCCCGCCGGCCAGTAGTTCATCGGCAGGTTGGCGTTGAGGGTGTACTTCGAGTCCCAGGGCGGGGCCATCTGGTCGTTCCAGATGCCCTGGAGGTTGGCCGGCTGGGTGCCGGGCCGCGAGGAGGAGATCAGCAGGTACCGGCCGTACTGGAAGAGCAGCGCGGAGAACTGCGGATCGTCCGCACCGCCGTGCTGGGCGATCCGGACGTCCGTCGGCTGATCGGCCGCTCCGGTACGGCCGAGGTCGATCGTGGTCCGACCGAACAGTTCCTGGTAGTCGGCCACGTGCCGGCTGCGGAGGTCGTCGTACGGGATGCTCTGCGCGGCGCCGAGGTACTGGCGGGCGGTACCCCGGTAGTCGCCGCCCACGTTCCGGTAGTCGACGTAGCTGGTGCCGATGGAGACCAGCAGCGTGACGCTGTCGGCGCCGGCCACCCGGAGCGTGCCGCCCGAGCCGGATACGGTGCCGCCCTCGGCAACGGCTCTGGCCAGCGCGAGGAACCGGACCGAGCCGGCGATGCCCTCCATACTGCCCGAGATCCCTTCCAGCGCGATCGTCGTTCCGTCGGGGCTGGATGCCGAGGCGCTCTGCGGGCTGGCGAACGTGGCCGTGAACGAGAGGGACCCCGGCGTATCGGAGGTCAGGCGCATGACAATCACCTGGTCCGGTGCGCTGGCGATCACCTCACGGTGGAACCGCACGCCGTTCGCCACGTAGGTCACCGCGGTGGTCGCGGTGGTGAGGTCGAGCCACCGTCGGTACCCGGACGTTCCACCGCTGCCGGGAAACGTGAGGGTGAGGTCGCCGACGGGCTGGTAGGCCAGCTCTCCGGCCGGCCGCCCGAGCATCGTCCGGTCGATCAGCGACTGCGCCTGTTCCCACTGGCCGTCGAAGACCAGTTGCCGGATCTGCGGCAGGGCATCGGCACCCGCGGGGTTGGCGGGGTCGTAGGGGCCGCCCGCCCAGAGGGTGTCCTCGTTGAGCTGAAGCCGCTCGGTGCCGACGTTCCCGAAGACCATGGCGCCGAGGCGGCCGGCCCCGATCGGCAGCGCGCGCAGCCAGTCCGAGCCGGCCGGTGCGTCGTACCACAACGCCAGGTCGTCGACCGCCCGTACCTCCGGGGGTGCGGCCGAGCCGGCACGGGCGGCAGCCGTCCATGGGACAGGCATCATGACGGCTCCGGTGCCCGCCGTGCCGAGCCTGATCATCTCCCTGCGCGTCAGTCTCCGCATCCTGATCCTCCACTGAGTCCTGGCAGAGTCCCGGCGGTTCCCTCGTCGCTCAGGCGACCGGCGGGCGACGGTGACGCCGCGCCGTCGGCCCACGGCCTGCGCGGCTCGGTACGGCGAAAGGCACGGTCAACGCAGCTCAGCGGGCCTGCGACACCGCGTACGCGACACGCGCCGGCAGCCTCTGGTGAAACCGGGCCCGCATCCGGTCGAGCCGGGCCCGTCCGATGGCGCCCACCACCGGCCGCGTCCGGTCCGCCGATGACCTCATCGGGCGTGACACGCGGGAGACATTAAATGTCCCGGGACACCAACGCAACCCTTCTCACGCAGTCTTCAACCACGCAAAAGGGAAACAGCTCTCTTTACGCCTCTGATACACCGGATCTCACCGCGTGGAGACCGCGCTCCACCGACGGCTCACCTGGCTGGACATCAGATGTATCGTGCTTCGCATTACCCAGGAGGCCGAGGCTGGAGGCCGTGCGATGTCACTGACCGACAAGGCGATCAGGCGCATTCGGGAGCTGATCGCTTCAGGGGAACTCCCGCCGGGTGCGAAGCTGCCGCCAGAGCAGCAACTGGCCGCGGAGCTGGGCCTGTCCAGGGGGCTGATGCGCGAGGCGGTAAAGGCGCTGGTCGTCGCCCGGGTGCTGGAGATCCGCAGGGGCGACGGCACGTACGTCACGACCCTGGAGCCGAGGGTCCTCCTCGAAGGGCTGGGCTCCGCCGTCGAACTGCTCCAGGGTGACACCCTGCTGGAACTCACCGAGGTGCGCCGGCTCTTCGAGCCGGTCGCCACCGGTCTGGCCGCCACCCGCATCTCGGCCCGCGAACTCGCCGGGGTGGCGGGACATCTGGCCGCCATGCACGCGGCCAGGGACGACGTCGAACTGCTCAACAAGCACGACGCTGCCTTCCACCAGGCCGTCGCCTCCGCCACGGGTAACCAGACACTGGCGAGCCTGCTGGAGGGAATCTCCGGCCGAACGGTACGGGCCCGGGTCTGGCGCGGGATGGTCGACGGCGACGTCGCCGACCGGACACTCGCCCAGCACCAGGAGATCTACGACGCGCTGGCCGCCGGAGACGCCGCGCTCGCCGAGGCCGCCGCGCTCATCCACGTCAGCACCACCGAGGCGTGGCTCCGCAGACATCTCACCCCCGCCGCGAAGGACGCGTCGCACGCGGAGGCCGGCACGTGAGGGTGCAACTGGCCTACGGCGAGCACGGGCTCGGCATCGAGGTTCCCGATACGGCCACGATCGTCGCACCGGTGCACCGACGCGGAGCCCGCGACCCGTCGGCCGTGCTGCGTGCCGCGCTGCGCGAGCCCGTGGCCGGACCGCCGCTGCGCGAACGCGTGTGCCCCGGGCAGACCGTGGCGATCTCGGCCTGCGACGGCACCCGTCCGCAACCACGGCACCTGATGATCCCCGCCCTCCTCGCCGAACTCGACGGCATCGTCCGGCCCGAGGACGTGGTGATCCTGGTCGCCACCGGCACGCACCGCGGCAACACAGACGCTGAGCTGCGCCGGATGTTCGGCGACGCCGTCGTGGACACCGTGCGGGTCGTCAACCACGACGCGTCCGACCGCGCGGGCCTCACCTGGATGGGCATCCACGGTGCCGGCGTGCCGGTATGGCTCAACAGCGAGTGGGCCGCGGCGGACGTGCGGATCACCACCGGCTTCGTCGAGCCGCACTTCTTCGCGGGCTTCTCCGGCGGGCCCAAGCTCGTCGCGCCGGGGCTCGCGGCGCTGGAGACGGTCCTCGTCCTGCACGACGCCACCCGCATCGCCGACAAGCGCGCGACGTGGGGCGTCACGCACGGCAACCCGGTCCATGACGACGTGCGGGCGATCGCGGACGGCACCGGCGTGACGTTCGCGCTCGACGTCGTACTCAACCGCGGCCAGGAGATCGTCGCCGCCTTCGGCGGGGACCTGCCGGCCATGCACGCCGCCGCCACCGCGGAAGCCGCGCGGACGGCGATGCGTCCGGTCGGCACCCGTTACGACGTGGTCGTCACGACCAACTCCGGCTTCCCGCTGGACCAGAACCTCTACCAGGCGGTCAAGGGCATGTCCGCCGCGTACCAGGTGGTCCGTCCGGGCGGCACGATCATCTGCGCGGCCGAGTGCCGCGACGGCTTCCCCGACCACGGCGCCTACCGCGAAGTCCTCTCCTCCGCACCGTCGCCGCAGGCGCTGCTGGACGCCATAGGCACCCGCACCGAGACCGCGCCAGACCAGTGGCAGGTGCAGATCCAGGCCGCCATCCTGGCCCGTTGCCGGGTCGTCATGCACACCGACGGCCTGTCCGCCGCCGACCTCGCGGCCGCCCACCTCGAGCAGACCGGAGACGTCACCGCGGCTGTCGCCGAGGCGCTGGCCGCTGCCGGCCCCGCAGCCCGTCTGTGCGTGCTGCCAGAAGGGCCTCAGACCATCCCCTACCTGCGTGACGCGATCGCCTCATGAAGCTTCCCCACCGAATATTTCGAGCCTGAAATCGAAATTAGTTCGCGAAGGGGGTTGACGCGCCGGGCCGACCCTCCAATCATCCATGTCTGAGAGTTCGACCACAGTTCGACATATCGAACACTCGGGGCCTCTACGGCCTGCGATTCGGCAGGCCGCCGCGCACGGCAGTACTCGCAAAGCCAGTCCTTTCGTTCCGGTGAGGCTCCCCCCGCGCGTGTCCGGACTGCCGGACATGCGACGCCCGCGCGGCGGGCCCTCCGGCTGAGCCGCGATGGAGAACCCCCATGCCTCTGTCGAACCGACGCCGACGCACGCCTCTGATACGGGCCGCCCCGGCGCGTCGCGCCCAGGCGTCCGCCCCGCAGATCCCTTCCCCCCACAGGAGTGTCCTCGTATGTCCATGAAACGGCGCACGGCTCTGAGCGCCCTGCTGGGCGTGGGTATAGCCGGAACGACGGGGGCGGCCTCCCCGGCCGTCGCCGCACCGGCCGCCGCCCGCCTCGCTCCCCGGCCCGCCCTCCTCCGGCAGGCACCGGCCCAGGACTTCGCCATCGGGGTACGTGAATACAACTGGTCCCGTGGCAGCCGGCGGCTGTTCACCAAGATCTTCTACCCGGCCACCGGGTCCCCCGGCGGCAACCCCGTCCCGAACGCCCCGCTCGCCGACGGCGTCTTCCCCGTCGCCCACTGGAACCACGGCGCGTACGGCAACTCCGACTCCTACGCCTCGCAGACGCACGCGATAGCCTCCGCCGGCTTCATCTGCCCCGCCCCCTCGATCAGCGACAACACCAACATCGGTTCCGTGTACGGAGGCGAATGGTCGAGGGACGTCTCCGAGGTCATCACCCAGACCCTGGCGCTGAACGAGGCCTCGGGCAGCCCCTTCGCCGGACAGATCGACACCGTGGCCGGCGTCGGCGTCTCCGGCCACTCGATGGGCGGCATGACCGTCCACGGCCTGCTGACCAAGTGGCCGGACGACCGGATCAAGGCCGCAGTCCCGGTCGCCTGCGTGGACATGGGCGACCCGGCGGGGCCGGGCGCCAACGTGCTGTTCATCCACGGCGACCAGGACCCCACCTGCCAGTACGGCCTGGCCCGCCAGGCATACGAGGAGCTGTCCGCCCCCAAGGCGTTCCTCACCCACGTCGGCGCGGACCACGCCGCGTATCTCAACCCGGGCTTCCCGACCTTCGATCAGACCCAGGACACCCTCGTGGACTGGTTCCGCTGGAGCCTGTACGGCGACACCGCCGCCCGCGACCGCCTCCCCGGGGGCGCCACCGCACCCGGCACCCGCTGGGAATCCGTCCTCGACTGAACCACCGGGTCCGGTGCGGCCCCGGCCGCACCGGACCCTCGGCACCGTTTCCGGACAGAAGCCGGACGGCACCTGTCACCCTCCACCGGAACACAAGGAGCAGCCATGCCCAGCACCTCCCGCAGGCGGCGTACGCGCCGCCTTACCTGGTCGGCCGCCGCGGCCGTCACGTCCGCCGGTCTGGCGGCGGCCGGCCTCCTGGCGTTCCCCGGCAGCGCCCACGCCGCCGGCACACTCGGCGCCTCGGCGGCCGAGAGCGGCCGCTACTACGGCGCCGCCGTGGCACCCAACCTCCTCGGCGAAGCGAACTACACCGCCACGCTGAACCGTGAGTTCAACAGCATCGTCGCCGAGAACGTCATGAAGTGGGATGCCACCGAGCCCAGGCAGGGCCAGTTCACCTTCCAGGGCGGAGACCAGCTCGTCGCCCACGCCCAGAGCAACGGCATGTCCGTACGCGGCCACACACTGGTCTGGCACGCCCAGCAGCCCTCCTGGGTCAGCGGTCTGACCGGCGGCAACCTACGCCAGGCGATGCTCAACCACATCGACGGAGTCGCCGGTCACTACGCCGGGAAAATCGACTCCTGGGACGTGGTCAACGAGGCGTTCGAATGGGACGGCAGCCGCCGCCAGTCCAACCTCCAGCAGCAGATCGGCAACGGCTGGATCGAAGACGCCTTCCGCGCCGCCGACGCCGCCGACCCCGGCGCCACGCTCTGCTACAACGACTACGGCACCGACGGCGTCAACGCCAAGAGCGACGCCATCTACCGCATGGTCCAGGACTTCCTCGCCCGCGGCGTACCCATCGACTGCGTCGGCTTCCAGTCCCACCTCGACTCGAACTCCAACCTCGGCAGCTACCGGCAGAACCTGCAGCGCTTCGCCGACCTCGGCGTCGACGTGCAGATCACCGAGCTGGACATCGGCGGCTCCGGCACCGCCCAGGCCAATGCCTACCGCACGGTCACCGAGGCGTGCATGGCGGTGTCCCGCTGCACCGGCATCACCACCTGGGGGATCACCGACAAGTACTCGTGGCGCGGCCAGGACACCCCGCTGCTGTTCGACGGCAATTACCAGAAGAAGGAGGCGTACAACGCCGTACTGGAAGCCCTGAACAGCGCTCCCTGACGTCCGGCGTACGCCGTCCCCCACGGGGCCGGGCCGTCCTGCAGAGCGCAGGTCGCAGGGCAGCCCGCCCCGGCACCCCACGGAAGGTTCACATGCCCAGACACTTCAGAAGGTATCTCGCGGCGGCGGTCTGCCCGCTGCTCGTCACCGCAGGCGCCGCCACGATGCTGTCGCCGGCCGCGGCCGAACCTGCCGGGACGGGCGACACCCGGCAGGCGCAGTTCCAGCAGGTGACCCTCGCCAAAGGCGCGAGCGAGATGGGCGAGCCGATGGCGCTGGCCGTGCTGCCCGACCGCTCGGTGCTGCACACCTCGCGCGACGGCACCGTGCGGGTCACCGACCCGCAGGGCACGACCAAGATCGCGGGCAGGCTGAACGTCTACGCCCACGACGAGGACGGCCTGCAGGGGGTCGCCATCGATCCAGGCTTCGCCGCCAACCGCTTCGTCTACCTGTACTACGCCCCCGCGCTCGACACGCCGCCGGGGGACGCGCCGAGCACCGGTTCGGCCGCGGACTTCAAGCCGTTCGACGGCGTCAACCGGCTCTCCCGGTTCGTGCTCAAGAACGACGGCACCCTCGATACCTCCACCGAGAAGACGATCCTCGAAGTGCCGGCGAACCGCGGCCAATGCTGCCACACCGGTGGCGACATCGACTTCGACGCCGAGGGCAACCTCTATCTCTCGACCGGCGACGACACCAACCCGTTCGGCTCCGACGGCTACACCCCGATCGACGAACGCGGCAACCGCAATCCGGCGTTCGACGCACAGCGGTCGGCGGGAAACACCAACGACCTCCGCGGCAAGATCCTGCGGATCAAGGTCGCCGACGACGGCTCGTACGACATCCCGGAGGGCAACCTCTTCGCGCCCGGTACCGACAAGACCCGGCCCGAGATCTACGCCATGGGCTTCCGCAACCCGTACCGGATGAGCGTCGACAAACAGACGGGTGTCGTCTACGTGGGCGACTACGGACCGGACGCCGGGTCCGCCTCCCCGAGCCGGGGCCCGGCCGGCATGGTGGAGTTCGCCCGGGTGACCGGCGCGGGCAACTATGGCTGGCCGTACTGTGTCGGCGACAACCGGCCCTACGTCGACTACGACTTCGCCACGGGCGCCTCCGGCCAGGCGTTCAACTGCTCCGCGCCCGTCAACAACTCGCCGAACAACACCGGCCGGAGCACCCTTCCGCCGGCCCGGCCCGCGTGGATCCCCTACGACGGCGGTTCCGTGCCGGAGTTCGGCAGCGGTACGGAGTCCCCCATGGCCGGCCCCGTATACCGCTACGAACCGGACCTGGACTCGGCGGTCAAGTTCCCGCAGGAGTTCGACGGTGACTTCTTCGCCATGGAGTGGGGGCGCCGCTGGATCAAGAACATCGCCGTGAACGCCGACGGCAGCCGCGGCGCCATCGGCGGCATCCCGTGGTCCGGGACCCAGCCCATGGACGCGGCCTTCGGCCCCGACGGCGCCCTGTACGTCCTGGACTACGGCACCGGCTGGTACGCCGGGGACCAGAACAGCGCCCTGTACCGCATCGAGAACGTTCCCGGGGCCGCGGAGTCACCAGGGCAGGAGGGCTGACCGGGCACGGCCTGTACGGCACCCCGACCAGCCGGCGCCGTGCCGGGCACTTCGCCGCCCGGATCGGCGTCGGGACGACCACCACGGAAGGGAACATCCACATGTCCGAGCTCCCGACCCGCCGGACGCTCCTCGGAGGAGCCCTGGGTGTCGCGGCGCTGCCGGTCGTGACGGCTCCGGGCGCCGCGGCACTGCCGCTGCCGACCCCGGGCCCGTCCGCGGCTTCCGGCGACCCGTACGAAGTCCTCGTCTTCTCCAGGACGGCGGGCTTCCGCCACGACGCCATCGACGAGGGGATCACCGCGCTCCGGGAACTGGGAGCGGAGAACGACTTCCAGGTGACCGCCACCGAGGACGCCACCGCGTTCACCGGCGACAGCCTCGCGCGCTTCAAGGTGGTCGTGTTCCTGAACACCACCGGCGACGTGCTCGGCGCCGCCCAGCAGGCAGCGTTCGAGGGGTACATCGCGGGCGGCGGCGCGTACGTCGGCGTCCACTCGGCCGCCGACACCGAATACGACTGGCCCTGGTACGGCGGACTGGTCGGCGCCTACTTCCACTCCCACCCGCAGATCCAGAGCGCCACGGTCGTCGTCGAGGACCGGACGCACGACGCGACCGCCCACCTCGCCGCGACCTGGCAGCGCACGGACGAGTGGTACAACTACCGCACGAGTCCCCGCGCCGGCGCCCGCGTGCTGGCCTCGCTCGACGAGTCCAGCTACAGCGGCGGCACCATGAACGGCGACCACCCCATCGCGTGGTGCAAGGAGTACGCGGGGGGTCGCTCGTTCTACACCGGCGGCGGGCACACGGCCGAGTCGTATGCCCAGGCGGACTTCCGGCGGCATCTGCTCGGCGGCATCCGCTGGGCGGCGGGCGCCGTCGGCCCCGGCATGTGACGCGCTGCGGGCTCCCGGATACGCGGAGAAGGGTGCCAGGACCGGGACACGTGCGGTATCCGGGTGCTCCCAGAGTGGTGGGAAGGCTGCGGCGCGGGGGGTGGTGGGTCCCGCGCCGCGGCTGCTTCCGCGTCAGCGGGGCGGGGTCATGCGCTGCAGGAGACGGTGGGCCAGTTCCAGTTGCCGTTGGCCTGGATGGTCACGCCCCAGTTGTTGCCGCTGCCGTTGGGCCTGGCGACGAGTGTCTGGCTGTCGGGGTAGCTGGCGCTGATGTTCCAGGTCGCGATGATCTTCGCGGGCGACGGGACGTTCATTCTCACGGTCCAGTTGCTGGAGCCGGACGTCGCGACGTTCAGGTTGTACCGGTCGCTCCACCTCTCCCCCGCGGACAGGGTCGAGGTGCATGCGCCGGGTTCGCCGGGATCGCCGCCGCCGGTACCGTCCAGCGTGATGTTCGAGCTGCCGCTGCTCTGGTAGCCCTCGGTCGCCATGATCATGTAGTAGTTGAAGCTGCCGAGGTTCATACCGGCGCGGGACCAGGCGTCGAAGTGGTTGCCGGTGTTGATGGTGCCGCCCGTGCGCCTGCCACGGTTGACGCTCCAGTACTGCGGGAAGGTCTGGTTGCCCTCGACGGACGGGGCGTTGTAGCGCATCGTCCGGTAGATGTCGTACGTGACACCGTCGCTGGTCACCGAGCCGCGGTTCTCGCCGGTGGGCCGGTAGCTGCCGTAGTTGTCGACGATGTAGTACTCGACGAGCGGGTTCGAGGTCCAGCCGTAGAGGCAGAGGTAGCCGTTGCCGGACGGGCTGAAGCTGCCGGAGTAGTTCACGCTGCGGCGGCTGCCGTTGCTCCAGCCCTTGCCGCAGACGAAGTTGCCGGTGTTGCGCCACGAGGTGCTGTAGTTGCCGCCGGATCCCATGGTCATGGAGACCGTGTTCTGCGCGTCGGTCCAGAACGAGTAGTAGTAGCCGTTGTGGGTGCCGGTCTGGTTGGTGGTGACGGTCTGCGCGTGCGCCGTGCCCGGCAGCAGCAGCGGCGACGCGGCCACGGCCAGGGTGCCGGCGCCGCCGACGACGAATCGTCTTCGGCTGAGCGAGCGGGCGGGATCGTGGTGCGTGTCCATGCTTCCTCCTCGACAAGGGGCTGGAGAGGGGCAGGCAGCGTGATGAGACGCCACGAACATGTCAGCGGGATGCGGTCGGTCGTCGTACGGCCCCAGACCGGTGGACCGCGGCCCGCTGGTGAGCGAATCGACAGTGGCGAACGCCCGTCGACGCCATGAGAGTTCCCCAGGTCGCCCATGCTGTCAATAGTTTCAGTCTTAATCACGCAAATTTCGAAGCACCCTTCCACCAGGGCCGGTGTTGCTCATATACCGCACACGCCCAAGGGGGCTTCCCACCCCTGACGAGCTGGGACACAGCGACCCCGGGGCGCGTCTCCTGCATAGCCGAAAGTTTCGCGAAGGCTATCGCGCCAGTCTCTTTCATCGAGAACCCCACCTCTCCCACCTCGGGCGTTCGGTATTTCGCACGCCATTCGGAGGAGCACACGCCGTCGGCCACCGGACGGCGGGCATGCCCACGTCGGCTCCGCCGACCGACTCGGAGCCATGAGGCCGGCTTGACCTGCGGCAGTTCATCCACGGCCAGCGCGATTGTTTCGGCCCCAACAACGAATCATGCGGGAAGGGTTGACGCCGTTCACCGGCTCCCTATCATCCACACTGCCCGATACTTCGATCCTCGTTCGATATCACGAACGGATCGACATGGACAGTCCGGGCAGCCTCTGACCGGGCCGACCGGAACCGCTTGCTCAAAGATGAGGAGGTTCCCATGCGCAGACGAAGTTCCAGCCGCACACACCCGTTGGTGGTCCTCGCCACTGCGGTTGCGGTCCTGATCGCGTTGGCGCCGACGATCGGCGCCGGCCCGGCTCAGGCGGCAAGCAGCGGCGCCTTGCGCAGCGCCGCATCCAGCAAGTGTCTCGACGTGGCCAACGCCAGCCAGACCGATGGCGCCTACCTGCAGATCTGGGACTGCTCGGGCGGGACCAACCAGCAATGGACGCACACGGACAGCAATCAGTTGACCGTGTACGGAAACAAGTGCCTGGACGTTCCCGGCCATGCCACCACGCCCGGTACCCGAGTGCAGATCTGGTCCTGCAGCGGCGGTGCGAACCAGCAATGGCGGGTGAACTCCGACGGCACGATCGTCGGCGTGGAGTCCGGGCTGTGCCTGGACGTCTCCGGCGCGGCTACGGCCAACGGCACGGCGGTGGTGCTCTGGACGTGCAACGGCGGCAGCAACCAGAAGTGGTCCGGCCTGTCCGGGACGCCTGGCGGCGAGTGTGCGCTTCCTTCGACGTACCGGTGGTCGTCGACGGGCGTGCTGGCGCAGCCGGCGAACGGGTGGGTCTCGCTTAAGGACTTCACCAGCGTGGTGCACAACGGCAAGAACCTGGTCTACGGGACGCAGTTCTCGGGATCGTCCTACGGCTCGATGATGTTCACCCCCTTCTCGGACTGGTCGAACATGGCGTCGACCGGCCAGAACGGGATGAACCAGGCCGCGGTGGCACCCACCCTGTTCTACTTCGCGCCCAAGAACATCTGGGTGCTGGCCTACCAGTGGGGTCAGTGGCCCTTCATCTACCGCACGTCGAGCGACCCCACCAACCCCAACGGCTGGTCCGCGCCGCAGCCGCTCTTCACCGGCAGCATCTCCGGCTCCGGCACCGGCCCGATCGACCAGACCCTGATCGCCGACGGCCAGAACATGTACCTGTTCTTCGCCGGTGACAACGGCAAGATCTACCGCGCGAGCATGCCGATCGGGAACTTCCCGGGCAACTTCGGCTCGTCGTACACGACGATCATGAGCGACTCGACGAACAACCTGTTCGAGGGGGTGCAGGTCTACAAGGTCAAGGACCAGAACCAGTACCTCATGATCGTCGAGGCGATAGGGGCGAACGGGCGCTACTTCCGCTCGTTCACCTCCTCCAGCCTGAACGGTTCATGGACCCCGCAGGCCGCGAGCGAGGGCAACCCCTTCGCGGGCAAGGCCAACAGCGGTGCCACCTGGACCAATGACATCAGCCACGGCGACCTGGTCCGCAACAACCCCGACCAGACCATGACCATCGACCCCTGCAACCTGCAGTTCCTCTACCAGGGCAAGGACCCCGCCGCCGGCGGCGACTACAACCGGCTTCCCTGGCGGCCGGGCGTGCTCACCCTGCAGCGCTGACCCGCCCGGTCCGCGGTGATCACGATACGTCGCGGGCACCGGCAGGCCGGAACTCACCGCTTCGAGGAACCCCAGCCGCGCGCCGGCTGGGGTTCTTCCTTCCGTGTTCGGGCCCGGGATCACCCATCGGCCGCGGCACGCGGGCCCGGCGGTGCCGTCGACGCGCGTGTCACCAGTTCCGTGGCGAGTTCGATGTGGTGCGACTCCACCTTTTCGCCGTTGGCCAGGCGGAGGGCCGTGCGCAGGGCGACACCGCCCATCTCCCGTAGCGGCTGGCGTACGGTCGTCAGCGGTGGCGACGCCGTCCGGGCGAGGAGCGTGTCGTCGAAGCCGACCACGCTCAGGTCCTCGGGGATGCGCAGGCCGCGGGTGCGGGCGGTCTCGATGACGCCGAGGGCGATCTCGTCGTTGCCTGCGAATATCGCCGTCGGCGGCTCTTCGAGGTCCAGCAGTGCCGCGGCGCCGGCCAGGCCGGTCCGGTACGTGAACTCTCCGGGCCGGAGGTAGGCGGGGGGTACGGGTGCTCCCGCCGCCTCCATGGCGGCGCGGTAGCCGTGCGCGCGGGCCTGGTTGCATGCGGCCGTGGCCGGTCCGCCGAGATGGGCGACGCGGCGGTGACCGAGGGAGAGCAGGTGCTCGGTCGCGGCCAGGCCACCGGCGAAGTTCGTCGCTCCGACGCTGTTGACCCGGCTGTGCGGCAGGTGCAGCGGGTCGAGGACGACCGCCGGAAGGCCGGCCCGGGCCAGCGCTTTCAAGTGCGCGGCGGTGTAGACGCTGGTGATACCGATCAAGGCGCGACGGCCGGCTGTGACCAGGTCCCGGGCCCAGTGCGGGGCATGGGACGACTTGCCGACCACCACCGAGGCCCCCAGCTCGGCGGCCGCGTCGACGATACCCTCCACCGCCTCGGCCACATACGGCCTGAGGGCGCCCGCGAACTGCACCTCGATGGTCGCGCTCTGCGGCGCCTCGGTGTGGCGGAACACGGGTGCGAAGTAGTCGTGCCTGTGCAGCAGTTCCAGGACCCGGGCACGGGTCTGCGGCGCCACGTCGGTGCGGTCGTTGACCACTTTGGACACGGTCGCCACCGAGACCCCCGCCGCTCGGGCGATGGTCGCCAAGGTGGTGCGCCTAGCGTCCGTCGGCATCGGCTTCCCCCTGCTGTCTGTCCACCGGTGTGGTGAGCCGCCGGTCGTGACCGACCACACGGGTGGGGCCGGTCAACCGTACGGCAACCCGGCAGGGGAGATCCGCCGAGGAGGTGCCGACGAGCACCTCGACCTCCCCCGGTTCGACGATCCGCCGGAGATCCCGGCCGGTGAACGCGGTCCGGTCGGCATGCACGTGGAACCGGATCCGCGCGCTCTCGCCCGGTTCCAGCCGGACCGGGACGAAGCCGGCCAGCTGCCGGACAGGGCGGGTCACCTGGGCGACGACGTCGCGCAGATACAACTGGACGACCTCGTGGCCGGCACGGGCACCGGAGTTGCGCACCCGTACCGACACGACGAACTCACCGTCGGTGGGTATATCCGTCGCGCTCACGCGCAGATCGTCGACCGCGAAGGCGGTGTAGGACCTGCCGTATCCGAAGGGGAACAGCGGGGTCGGGTCGATGTTGCTGATGCCGTGGGTGTTCCCGCCAAGCGGTGGCTGCAGGTACGTGCCGGGCTGACCGCCCGGACGGCGGGGAATCTGGACCGGCAGCTTGCCGGCGGGCTGGACCCGGCCGGACAGCACACCGGCGACCGCCGCCGCGCCCTCCTGACCGGGCATGAACGCCTGGACCAGACCGGCGGCGCGGGGATGCACCTCGCCCAGGGCGTACGGGCGGCCGGAGACCACCACCACGACCACGGGCGTCCCGGTGGCGAAGAGCTCCGCGAGCAGATCGGCCTGCACGCCCGGCAGCCGCAGATCCTCGGCGTCGCAGCCCTCGCCGGACGTGCCGTTGCCGAACATGCCCGCGCGGTCACCCACCACCGCCACGCACAGGTCCGCCTCGCGGGCCGCGTCCGCCGCGGCGGCGAAGCCGGAACGGTCGCCGCCCGAAACGTCGCACCCCGGCTCGTGGACGATCTCGGTGTCCGGAAGCTCGCGGCGCAGCGCGTCGAGGACCGTCGGTGCCGCCACGCCGAGGGCCAGGCCGGGATGGCGGGGCAGGACGTGGTTGGGAAAGGCGTAGCAGCCCATGAGGGTACGCGAGTCGGCGGCGCACGGCCCGATCACGGCGAGCCGGCCCGGCGCGGTACGTCCGGCGCCGAGAAGCGGCAGCGCGCTGCCTTCGTCGAGCAGTACGACGGATCGCTCGGCCAACTCCCCGGCGAGTTCCCGGTTTTCCGGTGAGTCCAGATCGACCTCGGCGGCCGCGGCGACCGAGCCCTCGGGCGTCCAGCCGGGATCGAGCAGCCCGAGCTCGACCTTCTGGGTGAGCAGTCGGCGCACCGCCCGGTCCACCAGGGACTCGGGCAGCTCGCCCCGGGCGACCCGTTCCACGAAGTGGCGGCCGAAGCCGACGGTGTCGGGCAGCTCGACGTCCATGCCGGCGCTGAGCGCCAGCACGCCTGCCTGCTCGGGGTCTGAGGCCACCCCGTGCATGCCGGCGAGAAACGCGACCGCCCCGTAGTCGGAGACCACCGTGCCGGTGAACCCCCAGTCGCCGCGCAGCAGATCGGTCAGCAGCCAGGAGTCGATACCCGCGGGGACGCCGTCCACCTCGGAGTACGCGTTCATCACGGATCGGGCCCCGCCCACCGCGATCGCGGTCTCGAACGGCGGCAGCATGACGTCCGTCAGCTCGCGGCGGCCGAGGGCGGCCGGCCCGTGGTTGCGGGCGGCGCGGGACGCGGAGTACCCGGCGAAGTGCTTCAGGGTGGCGATGACGCCCGCACCCTCAAGGCCGGCGACGTAGGCGGCGCCGAGCATCGAGACCAGGTACGGGTCCTCCCCCATGGTCTCCTCGACGCGGCCCCACCGGTAGTCGCGGACCACGTCGAGGACCGGGGCGAGACCCTGGTGCACGCCGACCGCCCGCATGTCCCGCCCGATCGCGGCACCCAGCCGTCGCACCAGATCCGCATCGAACGTCGCCGCCCACGCGAGGGCCGCCGGATAGACCGTGGCGCCGTAGGTGGTGAACCCGGTGAGGCACTCCTCGTGGACCAGCGCGGGGATGCCGAACCGGGAGCCCCGCAGGACCGTGTGCTGCGAACTGACAAGCTCGGCGGCCCCCTCGACCGCGGTCACCGGCCGGCTGCCGTACACGCGGGTGAGATGGCCGAGGCCGTCCCGGCACGCCTCGGCCAGGGGAATGCTGCCGGACTCGAACACCTCCTGGATCGGCGCCACGCGCGGCCCTCCGGCCCGCCCGTCACCGTCTTCGCCCGGGTGCGCCGTGGCGTTGCCGATCCAGCGGCTGCCGAGCTGCGCGACCTTCTCCGCCACCGTCATCTCGGCCATGAGGGCCTCGACCCGGTCCGACACGGGCAGCGCCGGGTCCCGCCAGCGGGGCGTGCCACGGCCCGTGACCGGTAGTGATTCAGCCGTGGGCATCGCGCACTCCTCTGCACTCGATCTGCAAGTCTCGAAAATCTTTCGACCCCTGTGGGGTTGCCTCAAGGTCACCTCCGCCCGAGCGTACGCGTACAGACCTTGCCCTACAACGGACTTACGCATGCCTTGACAGCCAAATGCTTGATACCTAACTTGCACCCACCAGGTTCAACAAGTTCAGGATTTCGAAAACTTTTCAGCCCTGGCCCGCCGGAAGCTGACGGCCCTTCGAGTGCGGAGAACACACATGGAGATCCACCTCTCTCGTCGTACCCTCCTCGGCCTGGCGGCCGGTGTGCCGGCGTCCGCGGCACTCGCCGCCTGCGGCTCATCCGGACCCGGCAAAGGCGCGGACGGCGGCACGGCCACGTACTGGCACCTGAGCGGCCAGCCCCAGGAAGGCGTCAGGACCGGCGCAGTGGAGCGGTTCAACGAGGCCAACCCCAAGGGGCAGATCCAGGTCACCACCTTCGAGAACGACGCCTACAAGACGAAGATCAAGACCGCCATCGGGGCCGGGAAGGCACCCACCGTCATCTGGGGGTGGGGCGGTGGCACGCTGCGCAGCTACGTGGAGGCCGACCAGGTCGACGACCTCACCCCGTGGTTCGACCAGAACCCTGAGATCAAGAACCGGCTCTTTCCGTCCTCGTTCGGCGCGGCGACCGTCGACGGAAGGATCTACGCGATGCCGTTCGAGAGCGTGGAGCCGATCGTCCTGTTCTACAACAAGAGGGTCTTCGACGACGTCGGCGTGGAGCCGCCCGAGACCTGGGACGACATCATGGCCCTGGTGCCCAGGTTCAACGCGGAGGGCATAGCGCCGTTCTCCCTCGGCGGCCAGTCCCGGTGGACGAACATGATGTGGCTGGAGTTCCTGTTCGACCGCATCGGCGGCCCCGAGGTGTTCCAGGCCGTCTTCGACGGCGAAAAGGACGCCTGGTCCCACCCGGCCGCCATCGAGGCGCTGACCAAGGTGCAGGACCTGATCAAGGCAGACGGATTCATCAAGGGCTTCTCCTCGATCACCGCGGACTCCAACGCCGACCAGGCGCTCCTGTACACCGACAAAGCCGCGATGATGCTGCACGGCTCCTGGTCGTACGGCATCCAGCAGGCCGAGGGCGGAGACTTCGTCTCCAGCGGCGGCCTCGGGTTCATGAACTTCCCGCCCGTCGAAGGCGGCAAAGGCGATCCGGGCAACTCCGTCGGCAACCCCGCCCAGTACCTGTCCATCTCCTCGAAGGCCAGCGCCGAGCAGAAGAAGATCGCAAAGGACTTCTTCGCCACCGGCGTCCTCACGGACGACGAGGTGAAGGAGTGGATCGACACCGGGGCGGTGCCCATCGCGAAGGGCTCGGAGAAGCTGCTGGCCGAATCCGAGAGCGCCGAGTTCCTCCAGTTCGTCTACGGCATCGCCAGCAACGCGAAGACGTTCGGCCAGTCCTGGGACCAGGCGCTCAGCCCGACGGCCGCCGAGACGCTGCTGGACAACATCGCCCAGCTGTTCCAGTTGTCCATCTCGCCACAGCAGTTCACCGACAACCTCAACGAGGTCATCGGCAAGTGAGCACCCTCACCGGCTCTACGGGACGCGGGGACCGGCGCGGCATCCTGCCCTGGCTGGCGGTTCCGGCCCTGCTCTTCTTCGTCGGCTTCGCCGTCGTCCCGCTCGTCGGCGTCCTCCTGCTGAGCTTCACGACGTGGGACGGGATCGGCGACATCCACCCGTCCGGGCTGACCAGTTGGCGTGCGGTGCTCACCGATCCCGGGCTGCCGCACGCCCTCTGGGTGACGTTCCTGGTGATGGCCGTGTCCTGGGCGGTACAGACACCGGCGAGCATTCTGCTCGGCACGTTCCTGGCCGGCCGCCAGCGCTACCGCGCGGTGCTGAGCCTGGTCTACTTCGTCCCGCTCCTGCTCAGCTCCGCGGCGATCGCGGTCGCGTACAAGGCGCTGCTGGACCCCAACTTCGGGCTGGGCGCCGGACTGGGGACCGAGTGGCTCAGCAAGGACTGGCTGGGGCGCCCCTGGCTCGCGTTCGGTGTCGTCGTCTTCATCGTCTCCTGGCAGTTCATCCCGTTCCACTCGCTGATCTACCAGGGGGGCGTCCAGCAGATCCCCCAGTCCCTCTACGAGGCCGCACAGCTGGACGGCGCGGGGCGGATCCGCCAGTTCTTCAGCATCACGCTGCCTCAGCTCAAGTACACCATCATCACCTCGTCGACGCTGATGGTGATCGGGTCGCTCACCTTCTTCGACCTCATCTTCGTCCTGACGGAGGGCGGCCCCGGAGACGCCACCCGGGTCCTCGCGCTGGACATGTACAAGCGGGGCTTCCAGGCCAACCTGATGGGGCCGGCCAGCGCCATCGCGGTCGTGCTCGTCCTGATGGGCCTCGCCATCGCCCTGCTCCTGCGCCGGCTCGGGGGCCGGGACGCCGGTGAGAGCCAGCTTGAGGGGGCCTGACGTGACCACCACGCTGACCAAGCCGCGACCGCGGAAGACCATGCCCCGTGAGCGGCGGCCACGCCCCGGTCCGCCCGCGCGCCGACGCAACTGGCTCGGCGGTCTGGCCGCATGGTTCTGGCTCGCCGTCGTCGTCGTACCCCTCTACTGGATCCTCATCACCAGCCTCAAGGCCCAGAGCAACTACTACGCGAGCAACCCGCTGGCGCCGCCGGGCGAGCCCACACTGGACAACTACGAGCTGGTCCTGGAGTCCGACTTCATCAGCTACTTCGTGAACAGTGTCGTGGTCACCGTAGGCGCCGTGGTGCCGGCGGTGACGGTCTCCTTCATGGCCGCCTACGCCATCGTGCGCGGCTGGCGCCTGCGGTTCCTGCGCGTGGTGAACGGGCTGTTCCTCATGGGCCTCGCCATCCCGCTGCAGGCGACGGCGATCCCGGTCTATCTGATCATCATCAAGCTGCAGCTCTATGACAGCCTGCTGGCGCTGATCCTGCCGTCGATCGCCTTCGCCATCCCGCTGTCCGTGCTGATACTCGCCAACTTCATCCGTGACGTGCCCAAGGAGCTGTTCGACTCGATGCGGGTGGACGGGGCCACCGAGTGGGGAACACTGTGGCGCCTGGCGGCGCCGCTCACCCGGCCGGCCCTCCTCACCGTCACCATCTTCAACGCGCTGACCATCTGGAACGGATTCCTGCTGCCGCTGATCCTCACCCAGAGCCCCTCCCAGCGGACTTTGCCCCTCGCGCTGTGGACCTTCCAGGGCGAGTACGGAATCAACATCCCCGCAGTCCTGGCCGCCGTCGTCCTCACCACCCTGCCCTTGATCGTCCTGTACGCCTTCGGCCGCCGCCAGCTGCTCAGCGGTCTGACCGCGGGGTTCAGCCGGTGACCCCGACCGGCCGGCTCCGCTCCACGGCGCCCGGCGGCCCGAAGGGAACACCTCCTGTGCGTACGTACGACAACCCTGTGATCAGCGGGTTCCATCCCGATCCGAGCGTGTGCCGGGTCGGCGACGACTACTACCTGGTGTGCTCCAGCTTCGAGTACTTCCCCGGACTGCCGCTCTTCCACAGCAAGGACCTCGTCCACTGGGAGCAGATCGGCAATGTGCTCGACCGGCCCGGGCAGTTGCCGCTGCCTCTCCCCGGCGCCAAGGCGTCCGGCGGCCTCTACGCCCCCACGATCCGCCACCACCGGGGCCGGTTCTGGGTCATCAACACCAATATCGACGGCGGCGGCAACTTCGTCGTCTCGGCCGAGCGGCCCGAGGGACCGTGGAGCGACCCGGTCTGGATCGACCTGCCCGGGATCGACCCCGATCTGGCGTGGGAGGAGGACGGCACCTGCTGGTGCGCCTTCTCCGGGCCCGAAGGCGGCATCAACACGGCCAGGATCGACCCGGTCAAGGGGGAGGTGCTGGAAGGGCCTTTCGCCACCTGGTCGGGCACGGGCCTCAAGTTTCCCGAGGCGCCGCACCTTTACCGCATCGGCGACTGGTGGTACCTGCTGATCGCGGAAGGCGGCACCGAACGCGGCCACTGTGTGTCCATCGCCCGGGGCCGCTCGCCGCGCGGCCCCTGGGAGGGCGCGCCGGCCAATCCCCTGCTGTCCCACAGCGGTACCGCCCGCTCCGTCCAGAACACCGGCCACGCCGATCTGGTCGAGGCTGTCGACGGCAGTTGGTGGATGGTGCTGCTCGGCGTCCGGCCCCGCGGCTTCTCCCCCGACGTGCACGTGCTCGGCCGCGAGACGTTCCTGACCCCCGTGGAGTGGACCGGGGACGGCTGGCCCGTCGTCGCACCCGTTCCCGAGAGCCACACCGCACCGGGCGGTGCCTGGCACCCCGCGCCGGCCCAGCCCGCCCGCGACGACTTCGACGTGCCCGCCCTCGCGCCGCACTGGATCTCGCCGTTCGCCCGCCGAGTGGACTCCTGGTCGCTCATCGAGCGTCCCGGCTGGCTGGCGCTCAGCGCCACCGGCGCCACCCTCGACCGCCCCGGATACACCTTCGTCGGCCGCCGCCAGCAGCACCATGACTGCCGCGTCACCGTCGCGATCGACCCGGGTACGGGACGCGGCGGCCTCGGCGTCCGCCTCGACGAGGCCCACCACTACGAACTGGAGGTCGGGAACGGGGAGGCCGGCGTCGTCGCCCGCATCGGTCCACTGCGCCAGACCGTGGCCGGCCGACCGGTCCCGTCCGGGCCGCTGACCCTCACCGTCACGATCCGCACGTCCCGCCTCGTGCCCGCGTCGCCCGAACTCACCGATGCCAGGGCCACCGGCCCCGACACCCTCGCCTTCTGGCTCGGCGATCCCGACACCCCGGGCGCCCGGCCACTCGCCGAACTGGACGGGCGCTACCTGTCCACGGAAGTCGCCTGCGGCTTCACCGGCCGCGTCATCGGCATGTACGCCACCGAAGGCACGGTCGCCTTCGACTGGTTCGAGTACGCCCCGGCCTCGCCGCCCTCCGCTTGAGCCCGGCCGAATCGGCTCCGCCTCCCGCGCCGCCGGATAGCGCTGAATCCACCGGCCCCTCGGGCCGGCGCATCCGTTTACAGCTCGGAGGAGGAGCGCTACTCTCATCTGGGAGCGCTCCCAAACATATGATGTCTACGGCCCACGCTCTCCTGGCCGACCCCGCCGCCGGCGCCCGAAGGAAGACCCCCCATGCCTGGTCCACGATCCGGTCACGTGAAGCGGCCCGCCCGCAGACTGCCGGGAACCGGAGGAACGATGAAGAAGGTGCTTGTGCTCGTCGGCGACGCGGCCGAGGAACTGGACACGATGTACCCGATCTTCCGTATGCGCGAAGCGGGCCACCAGACGGACGTCGCCGCGTTGACGCGTCGGGACGTGCAACTGGTGATCCACGATTTCGAGCCGGGGTCCGACGCCTACACGGAGAAGAACGGGCGCAGGCTCCCCGTCGACCTGGCCTTCTCGGAGGTCGATCCGACGGGGTACGCGGGCTTGATCATCCCTGGTGGCCGTGCTCCCGAGTACATCCGCCTCGACGCCGACGTCCGTCGCATCACGGAGCACTTCTTCGCCCAGAACCTGCCCGTGGGCACGGTGTGTCACGGACCGCAGGTACCGGCGGCCTACGGCCTCCTGAAGGGTCGCAAGACGGCAGCGTTCGGGCCCCTGGCCGCCGACATGGAGAACGCCGGCGCGACGGTCGTGGACGAGCCCGACGTCGTCGACGGGAACATGGTCTCCTGCCGGGGCTGGCCGGATCTGCCGGAGTGGTCACGGGCGTTCGTGTCGGTTCTCGAACGCTCCGCCGGCCCTGCCTGACCGCCGTCGCGTGGGCATTCCCGTGGGTGGCACGCGCCCGGACGGCACGAGGACGCCGCGTACCGGCATCGAGGGACGGATGCTCCGGACCGCCGGGGCGGAGACCTACGTGCGCGAGGCGGGTTCGGGTCCGGCCGTCGTCCTGCTGCACGGCTCAGGCCCGGGTACCACGGGTGCGGCCTGGGAGCCTCTCATGGCTGCCATGGCACCCGGCTTCCACGTCATCGCACCCGACTTCGCCGGCTTCGGTCGGAGCAGGCTGCTCCCCGGTTCTGCGGCCGGCGGAGAGCACTCCTACGGCCGCCGCGTGTGGACGGCGCAGGTCCTGGAGCTCCTGGACGAGCTGGCGCTGGACCGCTGCGCCGTCGTCGGCAACTCCATGGGCGGCGCCATCGCGCTGTCCGTGGCCCGTGCCCGGCCGCGGACGGTCGCCCGGCTGGCGGGGATCGGCACCCTCGGCATCGACATGCCGCTACCGCCCGGTCTGGACCAGCTCTGGGCGTACCGGCCCGGGCGCGCGGCGGCCCGCGGGCTCCTTGAGCTGCTGCACGTCGACGAGGCGTTCCGCACCGCCGAGGCCGTCGAGGCACGGCTGGCCGCCACTCTCGAGCCGGGTCCGCTCAAGGCGTTCGCCGTCATGTTCCGGCCGCCGCGCGAGCGATGGGTCCGTGACCTCGCGCTGACCGCCGGCGAACTCGGGCGGATCCGGGCGCCCACGCTCCTCGTACACGGCACGGAGGATCGCGTCGTGCCGCTGGAGTCCAGCACCCTGCGACTTCTTCACCTGCTGCCCGATGTGAGGGCGCACCTGTTCGGGGCGTGCGGGCACGCCGCACCGGCCGAACGACCGGCGGAGCTGCACCGGCTCCTGACGACCTTCCTGGAGGAGCCCTGGACGACTTCGCTACCCCGCACCCACCCACCCGGGTGATCTGACACGCCGGCCCTCAGGACGCCGTCGCCGGCCAGACCCATCAGTTTGCGAAGGACCTTCCCTTTCCGACCGGCGATGCCGGAGCCGCATTCCACACGAGAGGCCCCCCACATGAAGGAACGACACCGCAAACGCCCACGCGCCCTCGTAGCGCTGGCCATGGCCCCGCTCCTCGCGACCGGCGCCCTGACGGCGACCGCGTCCCACGCCCAGGCCGCCGAGTCCCGGGTCCTGCTGTTCACCAGGGCCGTCGGCTACGTCCACGGCTCCATACCGGCCGGCATCCGGATGTTCCAGGAGGAGGCGGCCGAGCAGGACATCGAGCTTGTGCAGACCGACGACCCGGCCATCTTCAACGACGCCGAACTCGCCGGGTTCGAAGCCGTCATCATGCTCCAGAACTCCGGCATGGTCTGGGACACCGGCGAACAGCGTCAGGCCATGAAGGACTACGTCACCGCAGGCGGAGGCGTGGTGGCCATCCACAACAGCCTCGACGCGGGCATCGAGGGTGAGTTCCCCTGGTGGGACGAGACCGTCAACGGCGGCGCCCACATGCCCGGCCACGCAGCCGGCATCCAGGAGGGCACCGTTCACGTCGAGGACCCGGACCACCCCTCCACCCAGGACCTCCCCGCATCCTGGACGCGGCCCGAGGAGTGGTACAACTTCGCCCCCAACCCGCGGGCGAACGTCCACGTACTCGCCACGGTCGACGAATCCACCTACGACCCGGGCGAGTTCGCGATGGGCGAGGACCATCCCATCTCCTGGTGCAGCGTCGCCTCAGGCGGCAAGGTCTGGGCCACCGCCATGGGTCACGATGCCGCGTCCTACGCGGAGGAGGACTTCCGCAAGCACGTGATGGGCGGCGTGCAGTGGGCGTCGGGCAGCATCCCGGGAGGGTGCGGGACGGAAACGCCCGCACAGGACACCTTCGCAAAGGTGACGCTCGACGACGACACCGCCGATCCCATGGAGCTGGACGTCGCTCCGGACGGCCGCGTGATCTACATCCAGCGCGGCGGCGCGGTACGCGTCTTCGACCCGGCGACCCAGTCCACCACGACCGCGGGAAACCTCAAGGTGTACACCGGCGGTGAGGACGGGCTGATCGGACTGGCCCTCGACCCCGGCTTCGCCACCAACCACAAGATCTACCTCAACTACTCCCCCGCCGACAGCGCGGCAGACGTCAACAGAGTGTCCGGCTTCACCCTTGACGGGAACACGCTGGACCTGCCGAGCGAGCAGCGGGTGATCGACATCCCCGCCTACCGGGACCGGACCTACCCGGAGCCCGGCCACACCGGCGGCAGCCTGGAGTTCGGCCCGGACGGCACCCTCTACATCGGCACGGGCGACGACACCGCGCCGAACCTCGACCCGGCCTGGCGCGGCTACGCCCCGCTGGACTGGCGCGCGGGCCATGAGATGCAGGACTCGGCGCGCACGGCCGGCAACACCAACGACCTGCGTGGCAAGATCCTGCGCGTCCAGCCCGCCAACGGCGGCGGATACACCATCCCCGACGGCAACCTCTTCCCCGTGGGAACGGCGAACACCCGCCCCGAGGTCTACGCCATGGGCTTCCGCAACCCCTTCCGCTTTTCCGTGGACCCCGCCACCGGCGCCGTACACATGGCCGACTACGGGCCCGACCGCCGTGGGGTGACCGACGGCCGCGGCCCCGCCGGCATGGGCGAGTACAACGTCATCACGGAACCCGGCAACTACGGCTGGCCCTTCTGCCACGGCAACAACCAGCCTTACGCCCCCTACAACCCCGACACGGGCCAGACCGGCCCGAAGTTCGACTGCGCCAACCCCGTCAACGAATCTCCCAACAACACCGGGCTGACCGCACTGCCTCCGGTGCGGACGCCCGCCATGTGGTACGGCTACGACACCTCGTCGGAGTTCCCCGAACTCGGCGCGGGCGGCATCGCCCCGATGGCCGGACCCGTCTACCGCTTCGATGCCGGCAACCCGTCCGGCACCAAGTTCCCGCAGTCGTTCGACGGCTCGGCGTTCTTCTACGAGTGGGACCGCAACTTCATCAAGGAAATCCGCCTCGACGGGAGCGGCGGCCCGGGGGCTGTCAACGCATTCATGTCCGGCAGCGGGTTCACCAGGCCGATGGACATGACGTTCGGCCCGGACGGCTCGCTCTACCTCCTGGAGTGGGGCAGTTCCTTCGGGGGCGGCAACAACGACTCCGGCCTCTACCGCATCGACTACCGAGGTGCCGCAAGCGCCCCGGCCGCCCACGCGAACGCCCCGGTGGCCGCACCGTCCGCCACGGCCGCCCAGGCGTGGTGGACACCGGGCGCCTGAGCCGCCTTCCCTGGGGCGCCGATCCGTACCCCGTGCCGAACGCAGCACACGGACCGGGGAGCCGAGGGTGCCGGCCGGCTCACCGGTACCCTCGCTCCAACCAGCAGTCGGGCGGCCCGGCGGCTCTCGCCGGGCCGCCCTGGTGTGCAGGTTGAGCCGGGTCCGCGGCCTACGCGGCGCGGCCGATCTCGCTGCGGGCGGCGGTACGCCTGATGTCACGGGCCTCCGGCCGGGTGATCACGCCGTCTTCCACGAGCTCCGCTGTCACCTCCCGTACGTGCCCGCGGAACTCGCCCGGGTTGCTCCACGGCTGTTCGTCCAGGATCCGATCGTTGATCGTGCATCCGCCGCCGACCTCGTAGTTCGTCACCCCGCTGTCGACGTCGCCGACGACCACCGTCGCCCGGTCATCGGGAGTGGCACACTCCCCCGGCTCGGCTCCTCCCTTGCCGAACTCCATCCAGTTGACCCGCACCTGACCGTCCGGGAAGACGAGGTAGAGCGGGAACGTACCCTCGGTCGGCTTCAGGTCCACCGTCACGTTCTGCCAGGTCGCAGCGCCCTCCGCGAGCACGATGCGCGCATCGTTGCCCTGATCGGAGGAGTCCGCGACGTGCGCGCCGCCGTCCTCGTCGAACCGGTACCAGGCGAGGTTTCCACCGCCCACGTCGCCGCCGGGGGCGGCGGTCAGCGACTTGATCTCTCCCGGCGCCAGGGCGCGGTCGAAGATGTTGAAGTCGTCGACCGTGCCGTTGAGCAGCGGGTCCGCCGACCACTGGGAGTCGCCGATCCAGTTCTGCGCCGTGGGGCCCAGATCCGACGGGTCCAACGTGATGTTGTCGTTGGTCCCGATCGGTTCTCCGTTGAGGTACAGCGTTCCCGTGGTGCCCGACAGGGTGACCGCGACGTGCTGCCAGCCGTCGGTGGGCAGCGGCTGCGAGCCGTCGATCTGCTGTTCGCCGGAGCCGGTCGTGATCGCGAACCTGAGGTTGCCGGTGCCGCCGGCGCTCGGCGTCAGGAACATGTTGTTGCCGGTGCCGGAGCCGAAGTCGAAGATCCGGGCCCAGCTCTGGCCGCCGGACCAGTTCACCCATGCGGAGACGGTCAAGTCCTCGGCACCCTCGACGATGCCCGTGGGCAGTTCCACCTTCTCCGACTCGCCGGACCCGCCGAGTCGGACGGCGCTGCCGAAGCCCTCCGGGCCGCCGGCCCGCGGCACCTCGACGCTGCCCTCGATCTGCGCGCTGCCCAGCAGTTCGCCGTCGGGCGCTCCGCGCCGTACCTCGACCGTGGCGTCCGCGGCAGCCGCCGCACGGAGCGTCACGTCGCCGATGCCGTCGAGGTTGTAGGGGTCGTACGACGCCCAGGCGCCGCCCCCGGCGGTGATCGCCTCACCGCCGCCGGTCTCCTCGTCTTCCGCGTCGCCGACGCTCACCTTCGACGAGTCGCCGAAGTGCTCGACCTCCTTCCGCGTCTGCTGCAGGAAGTGCGTCACGCCGCCGGTGAGCGCCGGCGCGCCGGCCTCGCCACCGAGGTCGGTGTAGCTGGCGGTCACGGTGAGCGCGATGTCCGCGGCTTCGCCGTGGTCCGCGTCGCTCTGGGTGGTGAGCACCCCTTCGCAGCCGTTCTCCACCTCGCCCGGATGCACATGGGCGTTGCCGCCCTCGTCGTGGTAGAGCCCTTGCTGGACGGTCACGCGCTCGCAGTCGATCGCGTCGCCTGAGCCGTCCTCGGCGTCCGAGACCGAGACGGTGAAGGGGATCTCGTCGCCCCAGTCGAAGACCTGGCCGTTGCGTGGCAGTTCCACGGTCACCTCGGGGCGGGTGTTGCCCGCGGTGATCGTCACGTTGGAGCTGCTGGAACGTCCCGACGGGTCGGTGACCGTGAGCTGCGCGGTGTACTCGCCGGGCTCGCTGTAGGTGTGGGTCGGGTGGGGCTCGTCCGACGTCGTTCCGTCACCGAGGTCCCAGGCGTAGGTCAGTTCGTCTCCGTCCGGGTCGTGGCTGCCCTCGCCGGAGAACGCGACGTCCAGCGGAGCGGGCCCGGAGTCCTTGTCGACGGCGGCCTTCGCGACGGGGGTGCGCGCACCCTTGGTGTAGTTGATCTTGTAGAGGCCGGAGTCCGGGTTGACGTTCGCCCCGCCGTAGTTGAAGTCCATGCCCCACTCGATCAGGTACATCGCCCCGTCCGGCCCGAACTCCATGTCGTGCGGGCTGCGGAAGGTGGTGTTCGGCATGAACCTTTCGAAGCTCTTGTAGTCGCCGTTCTCGTCCAGTCGGAGCGCGCCGATCCACTTGCGCGACCACTCCATGACGAAGACCGCGTCGTCGTAGTACTCAGGGAACTGCCCGTCTCCCAGCAGTTCGGGGTCGTAGTGGTACACGTCGCCGGCGTACGCGGAGCGCCCGCCGCCCTGGGGGAGCTCCGGGAACTGCGGCGACTGCCCGTACGGATACCAGACGAAGGCGTCCTTGGCCGGCGGGACGGTGTCCAGGCCGGTGTTGAACGGGGACGTGTTGGCCGGCCCGTTCTCGCAGTCGAAGGACTCACCCGGGGTGCCGGAGGCGAAGTCCCATTCGCGGTAGGCCCGGTTGTCGGCGATGCAGTACGGCCAGCCGTAGTTGCCGGCCTCGCGGATCTGGTTCCACTCGTCGTAGCCGCGCGGGCCGCGGTCGGCGTTGTCGCTGCCCGCGTCGGGACCGACCTCGCCGGCGTAGACCCAGCCGGTCTCGTCATCGACGGCGATCCGGAACGGGTTGCGATGGCCCATCGTGTAGATCTCGGGCCGGGTCTTCTCGGTGCCCGGCGGGAACAGGTTGCCCTCCGGGACCGAATAGGTGCCGTCGTCCTCGGGGGTGATCCTAAGAATCTTGCCGCGCAGGTCGTTGGTGTTGCCGGAGGTGCGTCGCGCGTCGTAGGAGTGCTTGGCGTCCTCGCTGTTGTGGTTGTCGTGCACGCGCCCGTCGATCGGGGCGAAGCCGTCCGACGCGAAGTGCGCGGTGTCGTCGCCGGTGGAGATGAAGAGGTTGCCGCCGGGGCCGAACCGCATCGAGCCGGCGGAGTGGCAGCACACCTCCCGCTGGTGCGGGATCTCCAACAGGACCTTCTCGGACTCCATGTCCAGGGTGTCGCCGTCGGCGGTGAATCTGGAGACGTGCTGCACCTCGGGCGACGGTGCGCTGTAGAAGAGATAGACCCACTGGTTCGTCTCGAAGTCGGGATCGAGGGCGATGCCCAGCAGCCCGTTCTCGTTGCCGCGGTGGACCGGGATCTGCGCGGCGGTCCGCACGGCCCCGTTCTCGGGGTCGTAGACCTTCACCGTGCCGCCCAGCTCGACGTAGAAGACACGTCCGTCCGGGGCGACGGCCAGCTCCATCGGGTTGGCCGTGTTGTCGTCCAGCGCGACCTTCTCGAAGGAGGACTCCGTCGGGCTCCCTTCGCGGGGTTCGCCGCAGTCGCCCTGGGCGGCGCCTGCCGCCCACTGGATGCCGCCGAGGATGTGCTGGCGCAACTGCGGCTCGTCGTAGTCCTCCGGGCTGTGGCCCAGCGCCGAGTACCAGGTCCGGCCGCCGTCGAAGGCGGAGCACCAGGCGATCGGGTGGTCGTCGCCCATGGCGTCCGGGCCCGGGTCGTACGTCGACTCGTCCAGCGTCGCCAGGACGTGGACGTCCTCACGGGGATTGGCGGTGAAGTTGTACCACTCGTCTTCGCGGACCCATTCGGCCGGCAGCCCGGCCGTCGACGGATGTGCGGGGTCCTCTATCCGTACGGTCGCCTCCTGGAACTGGTCGGCGCCGGAGGGGTGGCTCTTGAAGAACGCGCCGCCCATGAGTTCGGACCACCAGGGCCAGTCCGTCTTGTCCATGTTCGACGACGAGTGCAGCCCGACGAACCCTCCGCCGCGCTGGACGTAGCGCTCGAACGCGTGCCGCTGTCCGGTGTCGAGGGTCTTCTCACCGTCGGTGAAGAAGGCGATGGCCTCGTACTGCGCCAGCCCTTCGTCGGTGAAGACCGAGGCGTCCTGAGTCTCGGTCACCGTGAAACCGTTCTCCTGGCCGAGCTGTTCGACGGCCGCCAGGGCGGACGGGATCGAGTCGTGCCGGAAGCCGGTCGTCTTGTGGAAGAACAGCACGTCGTATTCCTGCTCGGCGTCCTGTGCCGCGCTGGTGGCCATTCCTGGAAGGAACGAGACCAGCAGCGCGATCACCACCGTGAGCAGGGCATGTCTGTGGCGTTGTCGCATAGTCCTCTCCGTCGCTTCGTTGCGGGTGCAGACCGAAGAAATCAAGGGGTACGCAGGCGTCCGGCGGACAGCCCGGCGAGGAAGGACAGCCCGTCCACGGCGATCGCGTCCTGGCTCGGTGCCAGTGGCCGCCAGATCGAGGCGGCCGTCGCGATCGTCTCGTTGTCCCCGGTGAACGACTCGATCACCAGTGGGCCCCGGTAGCCGGCCACGTCGAGCGCGGTGAGGATGCCCGGCCAGTCGAGGTGGTCCGCGCCCGGAGCGCCCCGGTCGTTGGCGCACACCTGGACGTGGGCGATCCGGTCACCGGCCCTCCGGACGGCCGCCGGAATGTCCTGCTCTTCGATGTTCATGTGGTAGATGTCCAGGGCGACGCCGCAGCCTTGGGCCGGGAGCCCGGCCAGCGCGTCGAGCGTCTGGTCGACGGTGTTGACCACGCTCGTCTCGTACCGGTTGAGGGGTTCGACCGCCACGGTGACGCCGGCTTCACGCGCATGCTCGACCACCGGGGCGAGGCCGTCCCGCAACTGTTCGTAGCAGGCGCGCCGCTCCGCGTCGTCCATCCGCCAGGTGCGCCCCACCGAGGCATAGAGCGGGCCCGCGACGACCGGCGAGGATACGGTGGCCGCCGCGTCGACCACGCGCCGCAGGAGATCTTGCGTGGCGGCGATCGTCTCCCCGCCGGCCGCCACCAGCTCGCGCCCCGGTCCCATCGCCACGACGAGGGTGGCCGACAGGCCGAGCGAGTCGAGCAGCTTCGCCGCCCGGCCGGGATCCCAGTCGCCGACGTTCTCCACCGGGAGCTCGATCACGTCGAAGCCCCACTCCCGTACGCGGGGTGCCAGCTCGGCCAGCCTGCGGTCGGTCAGGGGCGAGGTCCACACCCAGGTGTTGACGCCGAACGTCCTTGCCGCCTTCATCGATTCTCCCATCGCGATTCCCTTCGTCCACCGCACGGCCGGGGCCCGGACGTCTCACCCAGGTGCCCGGCCGGCGCCGCCGACGCCGAGGTACCTGTTCTGCAGGTCCGGCCGGTGGAGCAGTTCGTCGCCGGTGAACTCGGCCTCCAGCCGGCCGGACACCATGACGAGCTGCCGCCGGGCCATCCGGACCGCGGCGCGCAGGTTCTGCTCGACGACGAGTACAGCCACCCCCTCGTCGACAAGGCGGTGCACGACGTCGACGAGGACGTCCACGATGGTCGGAGCCAACCCTTCGGACGGCTCGTCCATCACGATCAGGTGCCCGTTCAGCAGCAGCGCCCGTCCCACGGCGAGCATCTGCTGTTCGCCGCCCGAGAGCGCGGCACCGCCGTGTTTCTTGCGCTCGGCCAGCCGCGGGAACAGCTCGTAGACCGCCTCGGGCGTCCATCGCTTGCCGCGTGCCCGCCTGGCCAGCATGGTCAGGTGCTCGTCGACGGTCAGCGACGGGAACAGCCGCCGGCCCTGCGGGACGTAGGCGATACCGGCGCCGGCGATCTTCTCCGGCGTCCGGCCCTCGACCCGCTCACCGCGCAGCCGGACCTCCCCGCCCGACGCCGGCAGGAATCCGACCACGGTGTCGCAGAGCGTGGTCTTCCCCATGCCGTTGCGGCCGACGATCCCGACGGCCTCGACGCCCATGCTGAAGCCGAGTTCCTCCAGGACCACGGAGGCGCCGTAGCCGGAGCGCAGCCGGCGAACGTCGAGAAGGGGGGCCGTGCTCATACCGGTGCCTCCGTGCCCAGGTAGATCCGGTGGACGTGTGGATCAGCGCGGACCCGGTCGGGGGTGCCAGCCGTGACCTGCTCCCCGTCGGCCATCACCACCACCCGCTGGGCGATGCTGAATGCCACGTCCATGTCATGCTCGACGAGCAGCAGGGTCAGGTCCTCGTCGAACGAGTCCAGCAGCTCGACGAGGCGTTCGCGCTCGCCCCGCGACAGGCCGGACGCCGGTTCGTCGAGCAGCAGCACGTCCGGCCTCGTGGCGATCGCCATGCCGAGTTCCAGTTGGCGCTGCTGCCCGTGGGCCAGTTCTCCCGCCGTGGCGTCGAGCTGTCCCGCCAGCCAGACCCGGCGCGCCACGCCGGCGGCCTCGTCGCTCATCCGCCGGTCGGTGGACGACCGCCACAGTGCCCGGTGCCGACCCCGCACTCCGGCGAGCGCCAGGTAGATGTTCTCGCGTACGGTGAGGCCGGCCAGGGCCCGGGCCTTCTGGTACGTCCGTGCGACGCCGAGCCGGGGCCGGTAGCGCGACGGCCGGTGGACACACTCGACGCCCTTGATGAGGACGGACCCGCCGGTCGGCGTGACATCGCCGGCGATCACGTTGAACAGAGTGGTCTTTCCGGCTCCGTTCGGTCCGATGACTGCCAGCCGCTCGCCCCGCGCGACGGCGAGGTCGACACCGTTCAGGGCGAGCAGGCCGCCGAACGCCACCGTGAGCGCGCGGACCTGGACGACGGGCGCGCTGCCGGCAGGCTCGGACGGCGCCGTATGGGTGTGGGCCATGACCGGGGTCTCCTATCTCTGCGGGGCGCCGTCGACGACGGGGATGGCGTTGCCCTCCCAGGGCAGGTCCCGCTTCTCGCACTCCGGGAAGTCCCGGCCCGGCGACGGGGTGTGCGGGCCGAACGTGCCGCCGAAGGTCTGGTCGACGCCGGGAACGATGGCCACGCTCTCCTGTACGACCTCGTCGGAGTCGTCCACGGCGAGGCGTGAGAGCCCGACGTCGACGATGCCGCTGCGGTTCTCGTCCAGGCTGATGCTGCCGTGCGGCAGGTCGAGGGTGAGGCCGGCGATGGCGGCCTGGAACGCCTGGGGGTCGGAGATGTCGCCGTCGACCGCCTTGAGTCCTTCGACCAGCGCCACGCCGGCCGTGTAGTACCCGTAGAAGAAGCCGAAGGCCGCGGCGGTGGACGGCGGGGCGGGATCGTTGCCGCTCAGCGATCCCGGGATGGACTCCCACGTCTCGTCGGCGGCGGCCAGGTACTCCTTGATCTCCGGGGTCTGGATGTCACCCGGCAGGGTGGCGAAGCCGCCGATGTGCGCGCCGGCGATGTCGGTGCCGAGCGCCTGCGCGAGGTCCGGGTTGAAGAAGAAGTTGCCCGCGTGCTCGTCGCCGGTGAGGTCGCCCTTGGCGTTGACGAACGCCTCGAGCGCGGCCTGCGTACCGGTGCCGCCCACGGCCCAGAAGTAGCCGTCCACCTCATCCGGGTTCGGGAGCTGGGATATGTAGGAGGAGTAGTCGGTGGTGCCCAGGGGCGGGAACACCCGGTGGGTGACCTCGCCGCCGACGCCGCAGAAGTCGGCGATGAAGCCGGCCGCCGACGTGTGGCCGAAGCTGTAGTCGTCGGCGATGACCGCGACCTTGCGCCAGCCCTCCTCGTGGTA
Organism: Streptomyces sp. B5E4; assembly: GCF_039871555.1. Lineage (NCBI taxonomy): Bacteria > Bacillati > Actinomycetota > Actinomycetes > Kitasatosporales > Streptomycetaceae > Streptomyces > Streptomyces sp. B5E4. The sequence continues at coordinate 173,316 of NZ_JBDPMI010000007.1, read as the reverse complement.
GAGCAGGTCGCCGAGGCCGGCGTTCCAGATCGCGCCGTCCCCGTAGAAACGGAAGTAGTTCGGCGCCTGGACCTGCAGGGTCTGCTCCTGCGAGCCGGAGATGCCCGCGAACACCGTGAGGTCGGGCTTGCCCTTCGCATACTCGGCGACGGCGATGCCCTCGTCGCCGGAGAGCGGGCCGATGATGACGTTGGCTCCCTGCTGCTCCACCAGGCGGCGCACCTCCTGGAGGATGCGGTCGGCGGTGTCGTCGCCGCAGCCGATGCCGACGAGTTCGATCGGGGTGCCCGCCACCTCCGCGCCGCTGAAGCCCTTCAGCGCGCTGGTGGACGATTTCGGGCCGGCACCGGCGAACCGGGCGAAGGCCAGCGTCGTGCCCGCGACCACGTCCTCGTGGAACCCGCCGAACGGGCCCTCGCACTGGCCCAGGATCCCCAGCCGGACGCCGTCGCCGTCCTCGGGCGAGAACTCGGACGACTGTTCGTCGGCGGGCAGCCCGGAGGAGCTGTCGTCCCCGCTGCATCCGGCGGCCACCAGAGCCAGGCTCGCCACCATGGAGAGTGTCAGTGCCGCGGGGCGTCTGAGTGCGCTCATGATCGTGTAACTCCCAGTTCCTTCTCGGTCGTACGAGTGGACGGCGCTTCTCCGGTGGACGGGTCCGGACCTGTTCGGATGCGCGGCCGGGGGCTGGGGCGCAGTCGCCGGGCGATTCCGGTCAGCCCTTCGGGAGAGAGCAGCATGATCAGCAGGACGATCACTCCGATCACGGTGTTGAACCGGGCCTCGGTGATGCCGATCCGGTCGATCAGCGGCAGATCGCGCAGGTAGGTGAAGATAAGTACGTAGACGAAGGCGCCCAGCCAGGCGCCCTCGAAGGACGAGATGCCGCCGATCACCGCAATGATCAGCAGGATCAGGGTGGGTCCGATCGCGATCGACGCGGGGTCGATCTGGCCGTTCCACCACACGTTGAGCAGGCCGCCCGCCCCGGCCACGAACCCGGCCAGGGTGAAGGCCAGCGTCCGGTGCAACGGCACGTTGAACCCCAGCGACGCCATCCGGACCGGATCGTCGCGGACGCCCTGCAGCGTCAGCCCGAAGCCGGTCCGCCCGACGGCCCGGAAGCCGAGGTAAGTCAGCACGGAGAGTCCCAAGGCCGTGTAGTACAGGCGTACGGGCGGCCCCAGGAGGTCCGGCCGCTGGATGCTGGTGAGGCCGCCGGGCCCGGAGATCTCGACGATCTGGGCGAACACGTAGTAGCCGATGACGGCGTAGACCATCGTGAGCATCAGGAAGTAGAGCCCTGTGGTGCGGCTGGCGAGTGCGCCGAGGACGAACGCGGCCGCGGTGGTGACCGCGACGGCGAACACGACCGCCGCCCAGGGATGCCAGCCGAGGTTCAGGCCGCGGGCGCCGGTCTCCTGGGCCGCGTTGCCGAACATGAAGCCTGCGATGCCGAAGAGCAGGAACTGGGCGAGCGAGGTCATCCCCCCGTACGTGGCGAGGAAGACGATGGTCGCCGCCGCCAGGCCCAGGATGAGCGTCTGCGTCATGACGAAGTTGACGAAGTACGCCGTCGCCAGATTCGGCAGGAGCAGCAGGACGACGACCAGGGCGGTCCCGAGGAGGTTGCTCCGGGTCAGCAGATGACGCGCGGTCATGCCGGTCTCCCGAACAGTCCGTAGGGCCGGATCGCCAGGACCAGCGCCAGCAGGACGAAGGTCATGATGATCGCGTAGTAGGAGTACTCACTCGGCAGGTAGGCGGGCGAGAACGCGACGACGGTGCCGTACAGCAGCGAGCCGGCCGCGGCGCCCCGGAGCGAGCCGAGGCCGCCGACGATGACGACGACGAGTGAGTTCAGCAGCCAGTTTCCGTCGGTGCCAGGCGCGGCTCCGGCGAAGGAGGCCCCGAGCACACCGCCCACCCCGGCAAGGAACGATCCGACGAAGAACGTGATCGCGAAGACCAGCTTGATGTTGATGCCGAGTCCGCGCACCATCTCGCGGTCGTCCACGCCGGCGCGTATCACGGTCCCCATGCCCGTCCTGGTGAGCCAGAGCCACAGCAGCATGCCGACCAGCACGGCCACGCCGAGGATGAACAAACGGGTGACGGGGTAGCGCTCGCCCTCGACGGAGAAGAAGTGTGTGATCGCGCCGGGCCAGACCATCGTCTGGGCCAGCCCGCCGAACTCACGCAGCATCTGGTCGGCCAGGACGACCGTGAGGGCCAGCGTCATCAACGCCTGGCGCAGTTCCTGGCCCTCGTTCCACTGCAGGAAGAGCTGCTGGACCGCCAGGCCGGCGACGGCCGCGACGCCGGCGCCGACCAGCATCGGCACCAGCCAGTCGAGCATGCCGACCTGCGCCGGTTCGATGTTGCGTGACTGGCCGACCATCGCCTCCTGCACACGGATGGCGAGGTACGCGGCCAGCAGGAACAGCGAGCCGTGGGCCATGTTCACCGTGCGCATCAGGCCGAAGATCAGGGTGAAGCCTGATGCCGCGACGAACAGGAGCCCGGCGAACGTGACCGCGTCGAGCACCGTGACGAGGAACTTGCCCGGGTCCTCCGCCGCGGGTCCGGCCGGTGTGCCGTCGGCGAGGAACACCACCCACACGGCAACGGCGGTGACGGCCAGGCCGACCGCCCAGACCGGCAGCCTGCGGAGGGCCGTGCGCCGGCGTGGTGCCCGGTGTCCCGGCCCGCGCCGCCGGCTCGCGTTCAGGGGGCTCCCGCCTGCACGCGTACGGGCGCTCCCCTCTTCCACATCGTCGTGTGCTGCCTGTGGTGAGTCGATCCGGGCAGGCTTCATCCGTTCCTCCAGGTGCTCGGTGCCGTGAAGCGGCGCGTGTTCTGGTTCGCTCGGGCGGGCACACCGCGCGTCGCCCCACCCGCCCGGTCGATGCATCCGCCGCCGGTCAGTTCGCGGCGGAGCCCTGCTCGCGGAGCTCCTCGTAGTCGGGGAGCGCCACCCGCGCTCCCCCGTCCATCGCCGAGGCGTGCGCGCAGATGCCCACGGACGTCCAGTTCGCCGCGGTGACCTCGTCGATCGCGGACGCCCGCTCCTCGACGATGCTCCGGATGAACTCGTGTGCCAGATGCGGGTGCGAGCCGCCGTGGCCGCCGCCCTGGACGAAGGAGAGGTGCTCGTTCTCGTCGTCGTAGACGCCACGCGTCGTGAACGGAGCGATCTGAGGCGGCAGTCGGTGCCCGAAGTCCGGGATCCCGATACTCTTCGGCTTCTCCCCGGTGTGCAGCACATGCCCGGAGCCCTGTGTCTGCTCCCATTCGAAGCTCGCCCGGCTCCCGAACACCGTGAAGCTCTCCACGTACTCACGTGCCGTCTCGAAAAGCGAACGCGCGATCTCGGCACCGACGGGTGTACCGCGGAGGGTGATCAGGGCGCTTTCGACGGCGAACGGTGAACCGTACTTCTCGGCGAGGCGCGGGGAGATACGGCCCGAACCGATACACACGACGCTCTCCGCCAGCGCACCGGCGAGACTCAGCACCGGACTCACCGCGTGCGTCGCGTAATGCATGGGCGGCAGGCCTTCCCAGTACCCGGGCCAGCCCGCCATTTCCTGGTAGTGGGCGCCGCGCAGGAACTGGACCCGGCCTATCGTGCCGTTCGCCACGAGATCGCGGACGTGCAGAAACTCCCGGGAGTAGACGACCGTTTCCATCATCATGTACTTCCGGCCCGATTCCCGGACAGCGGCGACAATCTCCCGGCATTCTTCGAGCGTCGTGGCCATCGGCACCGTACACGCGACGTGCTTGCCGGCCCGGAGCGCCGCAACGGTGTGCTCGGCATGTTCCGGAATCGGGGTGTTGATGTGGACGGCATCGATGCCGGGGTCCCGCAGCATCGCGTCGAAGCTGGTGAACCGGCCCGGGACACCGAAGTGATCGGCGACGTGCGTCAGCGCCGTCTCGGTGCGCTGGCAGACAGCCGCCAACTCGGCATCGGGGTGCGCCTGATAGATGGGGATGAACTCGGCACCGAATCCGAGGCCGGCAATCGCCACCCGTACCTTCTGCGTCATCGTTGACCTCCCATGGCCGTGTAGATTACGAACGGCGGCGGAGACCAAGCCATGCGTTATCCCGCAGTCTGGCTTAGAGTTTTTACATGCCCGCCCGCCAGACTCGTCACGTCGCGCTGCTGGTCGAGACCTCGAACGCGTACGCCCGCGGTGTGCTGGTCGGCGTGAAGAGGTACGTCGAGGCCCACCCGGGCTGGTCGATGTATCTCGCCGAGCACAGCCGCCACGAGACCGACTTCTCCTGGCTCGAAGACTGGCACGGCCACGGCGTACTGGCCCGCATCGAAGGCGCCGAGACCGCTTCTTTCATCCGGCGGCTCGGTCTGCCCACCGTCGATCTCAGCGCCGCCCGGCTCGTACCCGAACTACCCGGCGTCGAGACCGACGACGGCACGATCGCGCGGTGGGCCCTCCGGCACTTCGAGGAACGCGGACTGCGGCACTTCGCCTTCTGCGGCGACGAGAGATTCGGCTGGTCCCTGAAGCGCGGCGCCTGGTTCGCCGAGCACGTGCGCGAGCGCGGCTCGGTTCCGCGGGAGTTCCGGATGAAGTCCACGGGCATGCGCGCCGCCGACCGCGAACTCCTCGCGGAATGGCTGCGCGGCCTTCCCAAACCCGTTGGTGTCTTTGCTTGCTATGATATTGCCGGTCAGGAAGTGCTGGAGGCCTGCAAGACCGCCGACCTGGCAGTGCCGGACTCGGTCGCCGTCATCGGTGTCGACAACGACGAACTCATCGGCAACCTCACGGCCCCGCCGCTGTCGAGCATCGAGCCCGACACGACGCGGACGGGATATCTCGCCGCCGAGCTCCTGGACCTCATGATGCAGGGCCGCGCCCTCGAACCGGGCCTGCGCCTGATCGAACCGACCCGTCTCGTCACCCGGCAGTCGTCGGACATCCTGGCCGTGGACGACCCCCTCGTCGCCGAGGCTCTGCGGTTCATCCGCGACCGCTCGGACCAGAATCTCGCGGTAACCGCCGTCCTCAGGCATATCGGGCTCTCCCGACGCGCACTCGACCACCGTTTCCTTCGGAGCCTTGGCCGGACCGTCCACGGCGAGATCGTGCGCGTCCGGGTGGCCCACGTCGCCGAACTGCTCTCCTCCACGGACTGGACCCTCCAGCAGATCGCCCAACGGCTCCGCTTCAGCCATTCCGAGTACATGAGCGTCGTGTTCAAGAAGCACACCGGCAAATCACCGGGTCAGTACCGCCGGTCGGTGAACGGGTCCGTCGCGCGTCAGGCCTTCTGGAGTGAGTAGCCGCACGAGTCGATGACGAGATATCGGACAGAGTCCGGGATTTCGTGTGCAGAATGCGAGGCTCCACGAGCGGGCCGGATCGCGGGACACCGGGACTGTTCCTTCAGGTCAGACGGATGACGTTCCAGGACATGGGCTCCAGCACGGCCCGCAGGACCCCGCCCGACAGCGCCGTGCCCTCCGCCCCGCGCGGCGTGACACGGTCGGGGTCGGCGGCGGTGTTGCGGGCCTCGGGGTCGGTGTCGGACAGCACGCTGTGCTCGGAGACGCGGGTCACCCCCATCCCGCGCACGGCGATCTCCACCGGGAGCCCGGCGTGCTGCGAGCGGTTGACCGCGAAGACCGTGACGGCGCCGCTCACCTCGTCCCGTACGGCGGTGGCGTGCAGCAGCGGGACGTGGCCGTATCGCGCAGTGTCGTACGTCGGGGACTCGGCACGCACATCAAGGACCGTGCCTCGGCCGTGGCGCGCCGCCTGGGCGAAGGGATGGAACGTGGTCTGCCGCCAGGCCGTGCCGCCCGGCTCCGTCATGATCGGTGCGATGACGTTGACGAGTTGCGCGAGGCAGGCCAGCTTCACCCGGTCCGCGTGCCGCAGCAGCGCGATCAGCAGCGAGCCGACGACGACGGCGTCGGTGACGGTGTAGTTGTCCTCCAGCAGCCGCGGGGCCTCGGCCCAGTCGGGCGGGTTCCGGTCGAACTCGGCGTGGAAGCGCCGCTGGTACCAGACGTTCCACTCGTCGAAGGAGAGGTTGATCCGCTTCTTCGACTTCAGCCGCGCCCGTACGTGGTCGCAGGTGGCGACGACGTTGTCGATGAAGGACTCCATGTCCACGGCCGAGGCCAGGAAGGAGTCGCGGTCGCCGTCCACTTCCTCGTAGTAGGCGTGCAGGGAGATGTAGTCGACCAGGTCGTAGCACTCCGTGAGGACCGTCCTCTCCCACTCGGCGAAGGTCGCCATGGCCTGGTTCGAGCTGCCGCACGCGACCAGTTCCAGGCCCGGGTCGATCTGACGCATCGCCCGCGCGGTCTCGGCGGCCAGCCGCCCGTACTCCGCCGCGGTCTTGTGGCCCGTCTGCCACGGTCCGTCCATCTCGTTGCCCAGGCACCACAGCCGGATGCCGTACGGCTCCTTGCTCCCGTGCGCGATACGGAGGTCCGCCAACGCGGTGCCCTCGGCGTGGTTGGCGTACTCCTGGAGCTCGATGGCCTCGGCGACGCCCCTGGTGCCGAGGTTGAGGGCCAGCACCGGTTCGCAGCCCGTCTTGCGGAGGAAGTCCGCGTACTCGTGGAGCCCGAACTGGTTGCTCTCCGTGGTCCGCCAGGCCAGGTCGAGGCGGCGCGGCCGGTCCTGCCGGGGGCCGACGCCGTCCTCCCACTTGTAGCCGGAGACGAAGTTGCCGCCGGGGTAGCGGACGGCGGTCACCCCCAGCTCGCGAATGAGGTCCAGGACGTCGGTGCGCAGCCCGGCCGGGTCGGCGGCCGGGTGGCCCGGCTCGTGGATGCCCGTGTAGACGCACCGGCCGAGGTGCTCGACGAAGGAGCCGAACAGCCGCGGGTCGGCCTCGCCCACGGTGAAGGCGGGGTCGAGGGTGAAGCGTGCGGTGGCGCTCATGGGTTCCTCTCTGTGGGTGCCGGGGTCGGTTCGCTGCACGGCCGGTGTCACTTCCCCGCGAGGCCGGTGTGGGCGACACCGCGGACGATCTGGCGCTGGAAGAGGGCGAAGACCACCAGCAGCGGCAGTCCGGCCATCACCAGGGAGGCCATCACCTGGGAGTAGCGGACGCCGTAGCTGGACTGGATGTTGACGAGACCCACGGGCAGCGTCATGCCGTTGGGGTCGGTGGTGACCAGGAAGGGCCAGAGGAAGTTGTTCCACGTATGGATGAAGACGAAGATCGAGACCGCGGCGAGGATGGGCCGGGACAGCGGCAGCACGATCGTGAAGAACACCCGCCAGCGGCCGGCGCCGTCGCAGAAGGCCGCCTCCTCCAGCTCGCGCGGCACCCCTTCGAAGAACTTCACCAGGATGAACACCATCGCGGGCACGGCCACCTGCGGCAGGATGACGCCCCAGTAGGTGTCGACCAGGCCGAGCGCCGCCATTTCCGCGAAGAGCGGCGCCATCAGCACCTGCGGCGGCACCATGATGCCCGCGAGTACGACCGCGTAGAGCGCCTTCCGGCCGCGGAACTCGGTGCGCGCGAACCCGTACGCCGCCATGGCACACAGCAGCACGGTCAGCAGGGTGGTCATCACCGAGATGTAGAGGGTGTTGAGCATCCAGCGGGGGATGTCCCCGGCCGCCCACACCTTGTCGTACGCGTCGAAGGTGACGCTGGAGCCGATCCAGGTGAGCGGGGTCTCGACCTCCTCGCCCATGGGCTTGAGCGAGGTGGCCAGGGCGTAGGCGAGCGGGAGCACCCAGGCGGCGGCGAGGACGAGTGCGGCCAGCAGCATGGCGACGCGGCCCCGGGTCCAGCGCGGCCGCCGGCCGCCGCCGGTGCCGCCGGCGGAGGTGGGCGCGGTGGACGAGACCGGGTCCGGGCGTGAGGTGTCGGCCGCTGCGCTCATGAGGTGCTCTCCTGCCGTGTCCTGCGGGCGAGGTGCAGGTGGATGAGGGAGACGAGGACGATCAGGGCGAAGAAGATGTACGAGGCGGCGGAGGCGTAGCCGATCCGGTAGCCGGTGAAGCCCTCCTCGAAGACGTACATCAGGGTGGTCCTCGTGGAGCCGTCCGGCCCGCCCTGGGTCATGATGTAGACCTGGTCGAAGATCTTGAGCGAGGCCAGCAACTGGAGGATCACCACCACTCCCGTGGTGCGCCGCAGCATCGGCAGGGTGAGGTGCCACAGGCGCTGCCAGGCGCTCGCGCCGTCCAGCTCGGCGGCCTCGTAGAGGTGTTGCGGGATGGACTGCAATGCCGCGAGGTAGAGCAGGAAGTTGAAGCCCACGGTCCACCAGATGGTGGTGATGACGATGGAGAGCATCGCGTACTGCGGGTCGGTGAGCCAGCCGATGCCCGGGTGCAGGCCGAACTCGGCGAGCACCTGGTCGGCGAGGCCGAAGTCGGCGGGATAGATGATCCACAGCCACAGGAGCCCGACGACGCCGGAGGGCAGCAGATAGGGCGCGAACCAACTCAGCCGCCACAGCCAGTCCACGAAGCGCAGGCCGTGCGCGAGCAGGGCCATCACCAGGCCGAGCAGCACCAGTGGCACCGTGGACAGGAGGGTGAACCAGACGGTCTGCCAGAGCGCCTCCCACATGTCGGGGTCGGAGAGCGCCTCGGCGTAGTTGTCGAACCCGACGTACTCGCCGCCGCTGCCGGTGATGTTGTCGCTGGTCAGGCTCATCTTGATGCCGAGCACCACGGGCCAGACCAGGAAGAGGGCATAGAGGACGAGGAAGGGCGCGACGAACATCAGCCCGTGCTCGAAACGGCTGTGCCGGATGGCGGTGCCGCCGGGTACGGGTGCGGGGGCGCCGGTTGCGTCGTGCGCAGCGGTCGCGTCCCGCTCGGTCCGCGTGGGTGCGGTCATGCCCGATCACCTGCCGGGGCCGGCACGTCGCCGAGCGGACTGGGCGTGTCGAGCAGCTTCTTCAGGCCCGCCGTCGCCTCGGCCAGGGCGCTTTCGGGTGTGCGGGATCCCGTGAACACCCCGGAGAAGGTGTGCCCCAGCTCCAGCCACATCAGGGAGGCGGAGCCCGCGAACCAGGCGGGCGGGTCGAGTGCGACGTAGTCGATCACGTGGCGGTACTCGGACTGCGGCTCCAGCTTGAGGTAGGCGGGCTTGCTGAGCGTGGGGGTGTACGCGGGTATGTGCCCGCCGCTGGCCCAGTCGGCCGAGTGCGTGAGCATCCAGGCGACGAACCGGTGGGCGGCGCGGTTGCGCTCGCCGCCGCGGTCCTCCTGGTGCGGCAGGACGAAGGAGTGGGAGTCGGCCTGGGCGGCCGGGCGACCGAAGAGGTTCGGCACCGGGGCCATCGAGAACGGCAGCTCGGTGCCCAGATACGTGCTGACCTCCCAGTCGCCGTTGAGGGCCAGGCCCGTCTCGCCCGCGTTGAAGATCCCGACGCTTCCCTGGTAGTCGGCGATGCGGACGGCGAGCCCTTCGTGGGTGAGCATGCGCATGAACTCCAGCACGCGCAGGGCCTTGTCCTCGTCGAGCGTGAGGCGGGTGCCGGTGTCGTCCAGCAGGGTGCCACCGGTCTGCGCGTAGAAAGTGGCGAAGACCCGGGCCGGGCCCGCCGCGTCCGCGCCGGTGGTCTCCATGACCAGCGGCGGCCGGCCGGTCACCCGGCGGATCGCGCGTAGCGCATCGACGAACTCGCCGACGCCTTCCAGGGTCTTGATCCGCCCGTCCGCCCGCAGCAGCCCCGCCTGCTCGCAGATCTCGGTCTGGTAGTAGAGCACGAGGGGGTGGGTGTCGAGCGGTACGGCGTACTGCTCGCCGCCGATCGTGCCGCGGTCCCAGATCTCCGCCGGGAAGTCCCCGGGGCGTACCCCGTACTCGGCGAGCAGGTCGAGGTCGAACGCGTCCAGCAGCTTTCCGGGACCGAAGCCCGGCAGCCGCGCCAGGTGCAGCACCGCCACCTCGGGCGCCCGGCCTCCGGCGCCGGCCATGCCGAGCTTGGTGTAGTACGGCGCCCCCCACTCCAGTTGGGCGGCGTCCAGCGCGATGCCGGAGTGCTCGGCTTGGAACGCGTCGAGCATCGCCTGCATGGTGACGCCGTCACCGCCGCCGAACAGGTGCCAGTAGCGAAGCGGCGTCTTGCCGGACGCCACGGAGGAGGGCGCGGCGCAGCTCGCCGCGCCGACCGCGCCCGCGCCGGTGAGCGCGACGAGCCCGGCAAGCCCGGCGGCCGAGCCGAGCAGGCCCCGGCGACTTGGTCGTGGAACGGAGGGAACAGCTGGCGGTAGGGACATGTGGGGTGGCTCCTCACCGGGGGCAGTTGGTTCGTAATTTCGAACAACGACCGGCTTTCCGGACGGAACGTAGGCTCGAAGCGTGTCCACGTCAATGCCGGAAGACCACCAATCCCCTCCGGCCCACCCCGCGCCCGACGCATTTCTGCGCCGCACCGACCGGCAGATCCCCCCGGGCGTCACCCACCTCGTCCACCACGGACTGCGGGGCAGAGGCGGCTCAACGGAAGCCGCGCCTCCCGTGGGGGTTGCCCACCCCGCGGCCCCGGCCGGCGCCCGGTCCCGGTGACGTGCCGTCGGCGTTGACGTTGCACTTCGGGTTGCCTCCACCGCGGGACGTCCACGTGATCACCGCCGTGCAGAGTCTGCCGCCCTGAAGTAATTCGTATTAGCACCTTGACGAGGCCTCCAGGCCCGAAGAGTCTGTGCGATCAGCCGGACGGCCTCGCACCGTCGGCTTTCTCGCCGCTCTCATGACCTCCAGGAGACGCCCCATGACGTACGGATCCCCGCTGTCGCGCCGCGTGCTCATCACGGCGGCAGGAGCAGCCGGCCTCGCTGCCGCCATGCCCGCCCCTCATGCACTCGCCGCCGGCACCCTGCCGACACTGCCGCCCCTGCCCCCGGGCGCACCCTCCCGGCGTGCCTTCGCCGCCGACGAACAGCTCTACGCCCCTTACCTGGTCAGCCTCGCCCAGATGGCCAACGACGTCGAGGACGACGGCTTCATGGGCGGCGGCTGGTGGCGCTCCCCCGCGGCTCCGTACAACACGCGAGTCCAGGAGCACGTCTACACACTGAGCTGGTTCCTCACCAAGAACCGCTCCTGGAACCCGTACCGGGGCGACTCCGCCCTCCTGGCGCGGCTGGACGCGGCGCTCGGCCACTACCTCGGCCTCCAGCACTCCGACGGCTCATGGCCGGAGTACAGCGCCGGCGAGCACTCCCTGGCCGCGACCGGCTTCGCCCTCGGCTACCTGAGCAAGACCCATGTGCTGCTGAAGGACGCCGGGCTGCTTCCCGGTCGGCGCAGCCAGATCGCCCGCGCCCTGCACGGGGCCATGACCTGGCTTCTCGATCCGTCCAACACCCGCGCCTGGCAGGCCCCGATCAGATACACCAACCAGGTCACCGCCGGACTGGCGGGAGCCGCGCTGGCGCTCAGAACCAACCCCGACGCAACCCTGCGGGGCCAGTTGAACAACGCCTTCGCCCGCATGGCCGAGAACGGGCAGGGCCCGGCCGGCTTCTTCTACGAAGAGGGCGGGATGGACATGAACTACAACTTCGAGGTCATGCTGCCCGAGATGGCCGACGCCTGGCGGCAGTCGCACAACGGGCACCTGGTGGCCATGGCCCGGAAGTACACCGACTGGCTCGGCTACAACCTGCTGCGGGAACCCGACGGCTCCGGCTGGTTCTGCAACATCGCCCCCTCCTCCCGTACCAGCACCCTCGCCTACGACGACACCCGGCCCGACCCGGAACGCACGGCGCTCAACAACCAGTTCGTCCCCGTGGTGTCCGCGCTGGGCGCGTTCATGTCCGCCCGGGAGGATCTTGCGTCGGCCCGCGGCTCCTGGGCCGCGGACGCCTCGCCGGTGGCCGGGCTGACCAAGCAGAACACCTCTCCGCGGATCCTCACCCACGCGATGTACGACGAGGAGTACCCCACGCGGTCGGCCAGGAACCGGGCGATCAAGGCCGTCCCGTACCTTGCCTCGAAGAACTTCACCGAGCGCCGCACCGACCAGGGCCAGGACTTCCTCTACATCCGCCGCCCCGACGTCTACCTGGGTGCCTACCTCGGTGCCCGGCCGACGAGCAGGGCCCGCACCGGCCTCAGCTTCCTGTGGCACCCGGTCGCCGGGACCGTCATCCAGTCCCTGAACGACAACAACTACGGCGTGTGGGCCACCGTCCTTCCCGGTCAGGCACCGGACTCCAACGGGCCCCAGGCCGGGCAGTTCTTCGGCGGCAGCCCCTACGCCTTCCGCTTCGGCACACCCAGCGGGTCGGTCGTCACCGACGTCGAGGTCGGCAACGGACTGGTCCAGCGCTCCGTCCGGGCCCACTCGCCGGCGACCGAGACGGTGCCGCTGATCCTCCGGGCATCCGACCGCGTGTTGTTCACCGACGGCACCGCCCTGTCCTGGGGAGGCTCCACCACGGCCACCGCAACCGGTATCGACGTCCAGCGTAACTCCGGCGTCATCCAGATCCGCTGGGGCGCTGCCCGGAACGCGAGCATCGCCGCCGCCTCCGTCACCTACCTGCGTGACGGCAGCAGGCGGATGCACATCCTGAAGGTCCCGCACGACGGCTCCCTCGACGTCAGCATCCGGCTTGCCTACTGACGGCCCGACCGGGCAGCGGAAGAGAAAATCTGCGGATTCCTGCGCAGGGCCATGAGCAGGTCCGTGCGTTCCGCTGCCCGCCCGGAGCCACGGAAGCGGCCGACGACCCGCGCAGGCCGTAGCCGCTCCCGCACGCACCGGACGGGTACTCGACACCGCGAAGCCGCTCTCGGCTCGGGTGGCGACGCCCCCTGCCGCACACCAGGCACCCCGCGTCGGCCCGGTGCGCCGAAACCCGTGAAAGGGAGACGTACGCCAACCCGGCGTGCGAACGCGGAGCGAGAACGTGGTTTGGCCGCGGCCTCAGCGGCCACTCGGAGCCGGTCATGAGTGAGAAGAGGAACGGTAAGGACGAAGCCCGTTCGGAGACGAAGGGAAGCGCGACGAAGTCGGCGGGGGTGATCTCCGCCGTGCGCGAGCAGTTCAGTGAGCTGATGGCGGCCCAGCGACACGCAAAGAAGGCGGCTCCCGTGAAGCCCGAGAAGACGATCAAGGGCGTCAGGGCCGACGTAGAAGCGATCAAGGAGAGGGCGGACAACCATGACAAGCGCCCAGAGCACTCAGGACGATCTGCGCATCGCGGTGCTGAAGGCACGCTGTCGACTGGGTGACACCCTGGCAGAACTCAACTCCAGGCCCACCCGAAGCACCGGATCCGCGGCAAGGTGGCCGACCTTCAGGACGCCGAAGCGGACACGCACGGCCGCCACGGGTGCGACCCACGCGGGTCTCGAAAACCCCCTGTCCACCGGCTCGTGGTGACCGCGGTGGTCGTCCGCCTTGCCTACCTCACCCTGGGAAGCCGCAGGAAGCAGAGGTGAGCCGGGTGCCGGCGCTCGGGGGGACTGCCGAACCGACCGGCACGAGCCGCGCAGCCGCCCGCCCCACCGTCGTCACGACAGTCGGGCGGGCGGGGTCGACACGGGGCACGTGCCCCAGTGGAGACTAGATACGCCATCCCGTGTACCGGGAGACCGGGCCACGCCGGCTGAGCCCCGAACGGCGGCCCGCCGCGTACGCCGAGACCCCGACGGCCAGGACGGCAGCGGTCCCCAGGACGACGGTCCTGCGGGCGTTGAGCGCCTTCCAGGTCGCTCCAGCAAGGGACACGGCCTTCGTGGACAGCGAGCCGACCCGGTCCGAAACGCTGAGCCCGGTGTCCGCGGCCTCGGCAAGAGGCTCTTCGGCCCGCTCCGTCTGCTGCCCGACCTCGTCGACGACAGCACCCGGCTTGCCCTTGGTCTGCGACTTCGCGGCTGTGACCTTCGCGTTGCCCTGCGCGGTGTTCGTTCGTCCGTTCGCCCTAGTCATGTTCTGCGGGTATCCACCGAGGACCGGAGGAAACCGATCGCGTGAGACCGCTGTGCACGCTCATACCTCCTGCTTACGCGAGCCTGACCGGCGTCGCTCCCGCAGGCGTCGCGGCCAGCTTGGGGTGTCGCCGAGGTGAGCCCAAAAGGGGCCATGGGATGATCTTGTAGCCGTGAGGTCCAGGCCCGTCACCCGTTCGGCTCAGTGCCGTTGGTGGTGATGTTGACCATCGTCCGGGGCCTGGGGCGGGTTGTGACCTCGATCGAACGGACCGCGTATCCGCCGTTCAAGCGGTTGATCACCGCGCACGAGCTGCATCTGTTCTTCTCGCCGACGCGCGAGGAGCTTGCCTGGCGAGGTGAACACCGCGATCTGCGACGGCATCCACGACCGGACCGGCCCGGCTGAGCGGACTGGCCTGGCACGGTTGCTGGAGGACCGCGACGGCGACGGCACCACGCTGTTCAACCGGCTGAAGACGCCCGCGCAGGGCCCGAGCTGGTCGCACTTCAAGAATCTGACCAAGCGCCTGGAGTGGCTGGACGGCCTCGGCGATACGGACGTATGGATGGACGGGGTGGCCGCGGGCAAGGTCACCGACTTCGCCGGGGAGGCGGACGCCGCCGACGTGGCGGCTGCGCGACTACAGACCCGTCAAGCGCCTCGCGCTGGTGGCCTGCCTGGTGCACGAGGCACGGATGCGGGTCCGTGACGACCTGGCGACGATGTTCTGCAAGCGGGTGGCGACGAAGGGCAAGAAGGCGAAGCAGGAGCTGGAGGAGATCCGGCTGGCCGAGCGGGAGATCGTCGAGGCCCTGATCGGCAACTACCGCACCGTGCTGAAGCACATCGACGAGGGCGGTCCGGCTCATGCCGCAACGAGGGCCTGGTCATCGACCCGGAGACCGGCATCCCCTCGCTCAAGCCACACCGCTCGGAGGGTCAGCGGCCCTCGGCGAAGCGGCTGGAGGAGGAGATCAAGGCGAGGATGCCGGAGCGGTCGCTGATGGGCATCCTGGCCCGCACGGCGTACTGGGTGGCGTGGTGGTGACGGTCCGGGCCGGCCTCCGGCAACGAGCCCAAGAAGGCCGACCCGTTCGGCCGCTACGTGATCACGACGCTCGTGAAGGGCACGAACATGGGCCCGTACGAGGCCGCCCGGCACATCCCCGGCGTCTCAGGCCATGAGCTGTCGTACACGGCGAACCGGCACTTCTCCATCTGCTCACGAACGCGGCGATCTTCCACAATGCCCTGGACATCGCCGAGATCGTCCGCCAGCTGCTGGAGGAGGGCTGGACGATCGAGCCGGAGGACCTGGCTCACATCTCGCCGTACCTGACCGAGCGCATCAACCGGTTCGGCGAGTACAGCACCCACGAGCTCGGCATCCAGCCGGAGGCGTACGACCCGAAGCTGGACGTGGACTCCACCCCGCTGCGCGAGCCGGACCCGGCCGCGGCCGGGTTCGGTCAGGCCGCCTGAAAGGCCGGGGCCGGTCCGCAGCCTGGCACGAACCGGCAGCTCGACACCTTGGCCACTCACTGCGTTTCACCCCTCGCCCACGCCCTGCCCGGTGAGGGAGCGGGCCAGGTGGGCCCGCAGGCCGGCGCGCGCGGTCTCCAGGTCTCCGCTCGTTCACCCACCTGGGGGCGGGGCTGTCCGGGCTGTTGTTGCGGTGTGCCGGGCGGGGTCAGGGGGTGTGAGGGTGTCGAGCCGGGCGGCGAGGTCGGGGTGGGCGGCGACCAGGTGGGGGCGGGCGGCGGTCAAGGGGGCGATGAGGTCGGCGGGATCGTCGTGGGCGAGGGCCGAGTGGAGTTCGCTGAGCGAGCGGCGGGCCGCGGCGGGCAGGTCGATGAGTGCGGTGATCTGTCCGGCGAGACGGCGCAGGTCGGCGGCGTTGCGGCGGGCCCAGGCGGCGGTGGTGCGGTCGGCGGCACGGGCCTGGCGGGTGGCCGTCACGCGCTGTTCGCCGGTGGTCCCGGCCGGGCCGGGGCGGCCGCGCAGGTAGCGGCGCTCGGCGGCTTGGCGGCTGGCGACTCCGAGGGGGTGGGCGAGGTCGGCCCAGCTGGCGCCGGCGTCGCGTGCGGTTTCGATCAGGCCGGTTTCCCATCCGGCGAGCTGCTCGCGGACCTGCCGCAGCAGCATCAGGGAGGCCAGCGCCTGCTCCGGCCTGGGACCGGGGATATCGGGGATGCCCTTGGACTCTTGCTGGGCGACGCGCAAGGCGTCGTCTATGGCGTCAAGGGCCGCCGCGGCGGCAAGGAACGACGCCGGGCTGTGGGCGTCGGTGCTGGGCGAGGACGGCTGGTCGGCCGGATTCACGGGCACCTCCCTCGGGCTTGTCATCAGGCAGACGACATCATGTTTGTCATCCATTGGATGACATGTTACAACGGTGTCAGCGAAGCGCATTGGCAGTAACTGCCTGAACCTGCTGGAGGTGTTTTCACGATGTTGATGCGCACCGACCCCTTCCGTGAGCTGGACCGGCTGGCGCAGCAGCTGATGGGCCCGGGTACCTGGTCGAGGCCGTCGGCGATGCCGATGGACGCCTACCGTGAGGGCGACGAGTACGTGGTGGCCTTCGACCTGCCGGGCGTCACCCCGGACGCGCTCGACATCGACGTCGAGCGGAACATGCTGACCGTCAAGGCCGAGCGGCGGCCGGCGGCGAAGGCCGACGACGTGCAGATGGAGCTGTCCGAGCGGCCGCTGGGCGTCTTCTCCCGCCAGATCGTGCTCGCCGACACCCTCGACACCGAGCACATCAAGGCCGACTACGACGCGGGCGTGCTCACCCTGCGCATCCCGATCGCCGAGCGCGCCAAGCCCCGCAAGATCTCCATCGGCGTCGGGACCGGCCACAAGGAGATCTCCGGCTGACACCGGCCGGACAGGTGCGGAGGACGGGCACCTGATCTCCCCCTCACCCGCCCTCCGCACCCCTACGGGCAGTCCGAAGAAGTAAGGGGTGGCGGCCGAGATGACTCTGCGACGCGAAGCGTTCCTCGACCACGTCAAGGAACGCGGCGAGTACGGCACTGCGGAGGAAGCCGAGCGCGCGGCCCGGGTGGTGCTCGCCCTGCTCGGCGCGCACCTGGTCGGCGAAGTCCGCGCCCAGCTCGCAGCCCGCCTGCCGGAGGACTTCGCCCTGATCCTGCTTAACCCGCCGCAGAGCGCCGAACCGCTGCCCCCGGAGCGGTTCGTCCGGGCGACCGCAGCCTGGATCGAGGGCGCCACCGAGCAGACCGCGACCTGGGACGTCAGCGCCGTCCTGTCCACGGTCGCCGACACCGCCGGCGATGACCTGCTGGGGCAGATCCTGCTCCAGCTCCCCGCCGGCTACGACCTCCTCTTCGGCCGCCCCCAGCCCACCTGACTAGCGGTGCCGCACACCGGCACCGCTCCACCCTGGCTTCACGAAAGGCATGCACCACAGTGATCACCGACGTGCGCGTACCGTCTGAGCACCAGCAGCCGTACGGGACGGCGTACGAGCAGATGCTGGAGAAGGTCCGCTACGAAGGCGCCTACCCCACCCGTGAGAAAGCAGAGGAAGCCGTCCGCCTGGTCCTTGCCGGGCTGGGGCGGCAGCTGACCGGCGACGAACGCGTCGACCTGGCCGCTCGCCTGCCCCTGGAGGCCGCACGCCTCCTGACCGCGCAGATCCCCGACACCCAGCCGCTCACCGGATGGGCCTTCGTCAAGGACCTCGCCGCCCGCTCCGGCGCCTCCCTGGCCACCACCCGCTGGGACACCGGCTCCGTCTTCGCAGCCGTCGCCGCCCACGCTGGCCCCGACCTCAGCACCCGCATCCTCCACCAGCTCCCCACCGGCTACGCGCTGCTGTTCGGCCAAGCCGAACTCAACCCGGCCGCGTAAACGGGCACCCGGCGCCCGGCGGGCCGCGACGAAGGACCTCCGGCCGGGCTTGGTGAAGTCCCCGATCACCCAGATCGGGGACTTCCGCTTTCCGCCCGCCC
Organism: Streptomyces sp. B5E4; assembly: GCF_039871555.1. Taxonomy (NCBI): domain Bacteria; kingdom Bacillati; phylum Actinomycetota; class Actinomycetes; order Kitasatosporales; family Streptomycetaceae; genus Streptomyces; species Streptomyces sp. B5E4. The sequence goes on along the minus strand of NZ_JBDPMI010000007.1, from coordinate 155,412 downwards.
GACATGTAGCTGTGCGTGATGACCGTCGCAGGCTGCGATTCTCATCAACGACCCTTTGCCGGAGCAAGATCACTCGACGGCCGGGAAGGCTCTCCGAACCTCGGATCGGTTCGCATCACTCGCTCTCACTCAAGAGCGGGACGGACCCCCTTCTGAGACTTGCATTGGGCGAAAACCGCGGCTCATGACGGACCCTCGAACTGCACCCGTGTCCGACGCGGACAACATCGAGTGCCACCCGTGTCCGCGCTGCGGCGCCGAGGCCGGATCGCCGTGCCGTTCGCGCGGCGGCGCGGTCGCCGGCGCCTCCCACACCGGCCGCTTCACCAAGGTGCCCCGGCTGGCGAAGCTGCTGCGGGTGCCGACCCCGGCCGCCGGGGCCCTGGGCAGCCGTGGCGTCCAGTCACCCCGCCCCCGGCGCCGATCGGCCCGGACACCCCGACCGCCGATATCCGCATCGGCTACGCGCGCTGCTCGACCCTCGGCCAGGAACTCGACTCCCCACTCGACGCGCTCGCCGCCAAGAACATCCCCCGGGACAAGATCTTCGCCGAGAAGATCAGCACCCGGGTCCGGGTCCGCCCCGCATGCGAGGCCGCGCTGAGCGCAGCCCGGGAGATCAAGGCCCACGCCCCGCACTGCCGGGTGATCCTCACGGTCTACGAGATGAAGCGGCTCGGCCGCGACGCCGCCGAACTCACCGCGCTCGCCGACCACCTGTCCGCCCACGGCCTGGTGCTGGAGATGCCCGCCGGACCGCTGGCGGGCATGTACGACCCCAGCGGGCACGGCAGGCTGCTGTTCGCGTTCTTCGCGGCGATGGCGGAGACCGAGCGGGAGACCATCCGGGAGTCCACGCTTGAGGGGCCAGACGCTGCGGGCCCGCAAGGGAAAGCACGGCGGCCGGCCGCCGGTCATCACCGAGGACATGCTGCACACCGTCCTGCGGCGCCGGGCACTGGGCGAGAGGAGCGGTCGTCTTCTTGCTCTGGGTGTGGCTGACCGCTGCCCAGGCTCAGCCATCGGAACCCCCGGACCTTGGCATGGGGAGCCGCCCAATAGATCGGTCGGCTGGTCCGGGGACGCGGCCTCGACGTCACGTCCGGCCCCGCGGTTTCCGTACCGGTCATTTCGCTACCTTTCGCCAGCCGAGGCCCGCAACGCGGCATGACCGCGGTCCGAACCTCCCGCCGGGTACCCCGGACGACGGCGCACCCACTTCGCGGCCGTGGCCCCCAATGCCCGCATGCCGTGGACTGAGTGGTTCGACACGGCATCCGCGCCTGTATGGGTCGCGAGGTCCCCCCTCGTTCCCCCTCCGGGCGCTGACACCCCCGGTGCCGGACGGCCTCCGACCGGCTACGCCCCCACCCGGCGTGGTGAACCGCATGGCGGTGGCGAGCCGGGTACCGGGTCCGGTGAGGCGGTCACGGTCGGCGCCGAGCAGCGCGTAGCGCCGGTCGCGAGCGTGGTCCGCGTGGCCGGCGGTTCCCGGAAGCGGTCAGCGGGCGTCGACGCTGCGCAGCGTGAGGATGCGGACGGTGCGGTCGCCGGGGTGGGGGTCGCGGCCGTGCCAGCAGCGGTAGTTGTCCAGGACGAGGATGTCGCCTTCGTCGAGGCGGAAGCGCGGCAGGGGCGGCTCAAGGGCGCGGACCGTCTGGTCGAAGCAGGTGAGCATGGTCCGTACGCGGTCGGCGTCGGGGTCGCGGTGCAGCGGGGCGGCGCCGTCGGTGCGGCGGACGATGCGTCGGCCGGTGCGGGTGTATTCGACGTGCCGGCCGACGCGCGGGACGTCGGGCAGGCCGCGCAGTCCCGCCCAGGCGCCGTACAGGTCGATGTCGGTGCCGGTGAGGAAGTCGTGCAGCGTGGGATCGACGGCGGCAAGGGCATCGATGACGCGGTAGGCGTCCGCGGCGAAGGAGTCGCCGCCGGAGGCTGCAGGGCGCACACACTGGACGAGGACGAAGTCCTCGTCGGGGTCGCGCCGGCGGCGCTGTGCGCCGCCGATGTCGACGACGAGGTCGAAGCCGTCGGCGTGCAGGTGGACCGGGTCGCCGTCGCGGGAGGTGCGCAGCCGATGCGGATAGACCTCGGCCAGCCGGCTGCCCAGGACCTGGGCGGCCGCGACGACGAGGGCGTCGGCCGTGGTGTCGTAGCCGGTGAGGACGACGGTGCCGGTACGGGCCAGGTGGTCCGATGCCTCGTGCGCACGAGCGGCGGGCAGCCGGGCGGGGACGACACCGTGGCCGCCCGGGTCGGCGGCGGGTGCGGGGATGGCCTGGCGCGATGCGAGATCGTGGCTCATGCGTCCTTGCTCACCAGGGGTGCGGGTGACGGGTGAAGTGCCGGGCGCAGGGGGTGAGGTCGGTGGCCGGGGGCGAGGAAGCTCCTGCGCGGTCCGCGCGGGTGACGCGGCATCACGCCCATCAGGATGGCAATCATGTTCAATAACCCTGGACGGTCGAGGGCGGAAGCCGGAGGAGGTTGAGGCGGTAGTCCTCGACCTGCGGCAGGCGCTGACCGGCGAGCCCGGCGAGCATGTCCCGGTACTCCGCGGACAGTTTCTCGTGCACCTGGCGCGGAAGGGTGGTGACCGTGTGCGAGGCGAGCACCCGGGCGCCGGGGATCCAGCCGGCCACCTCGGCCGGGTCCGCGCACGCCCACCGCATCCGGGCCTCGACCTTGCTCAGCGCGTCGTGCGTCTCCTGCGTGCCGACGACGCCGGGGCCGGCGGTGTCCAAGGCCAGCAGGCTGCCGGGGAACCGCTCCCCGATCAACTCCACGACACCGCGCGCCTCCGCCTCCGTGAGGAACGGCAGCACCGCCTCGGCGGCGAAGAAGTACGGTCCCGCGCCGCCCAGCGCGGCCGCCTCGCCGGCCCAGGACTCGTCGGTCACCGAGGCGGCGAGCATCGTCCGGCGGCCGGTGTCGGCGAAGAAGTTCCGGCGCAGCGCGATCACGTCGGGCAGGTCGAACTCCAGCCAGCTCGCGCTGCCGTCGCCGATTCGCTCGTAGCGGGTGTTGAGTCCGACGCCGATCTCGACCACCGTGCCACTCGGGTGGGCGGTGAGGAACTCCCGTACCCACCGGTCGAACAACGCGGTACGCAGCACGGTGCCGACCAGGCTCGGCAGTTCGTCGAAGCGGGCGAAGTCGTAGAAGACCGAGGCGACGATCTCCTCGGCCCGCGGATCCCGCAGGGCGGGCTCGTCCTTGCGGTTCTCCACCGCGCGTCCGTACAGCGGTATCAGCAGCGTCTCCTGGACCGTGCCCAGATCCACGTGGCGCTTGGTCACGACGGCCTCCCGCGTGAAAGTCGGTGTGCCACGACGGTCAGTCCTCGAATCGCAGCAGGCCACGTTGATGCGCACGGACCAGGTGCCGCGGCACGCGGTGGGTGGCGCCGTCGACCGTGACCGGCACCAACTGCGGGGCGACAGCCGCCCACTGAGCGCGGCGGTGGCGGGTGCGGCTACGGGAGAGCTTGCGCTTGGGTACGGCCACGGCGGTCCCCTTTCACCAACTGGACTTGCGGACGCCGGGCAGGTGTCCGGCGTGGGCATGGGTGCGGACGTTGATACGGGACAGACCGAAGGCACGCAGGAAGCCACGGGGGCGGCCGTCGACGCTGTCGCGGTTGCGTACGCGCACAGGGCTGGCGTCCCGCGGCTGGGCACGCAGTTCGCGCTGCGCCGCCGCGCGGACGTCCGGCGGGGTGTCGGGTCTGCGGATGAGGTCCTTCAACTCCGCGCGGCGGGCGGCGTAGCGGGCGACGACGGCCCGACGCCTCTCGTTCTTCGCCACCTTGCTGGTCTTCGCCATCGGATCTTCTCCTTTCGGGCGCACATCCGCGCCAGGCCCCCAGACTACATGAAAACGATAACCGTTACGGTATATGCTGCGGCCATGGCCAGCAACGAACTGCGTCCGGTGATCAAACTCCGCTCCACGGCGGGCACCGGTTACACGTACGTCACCCGCAAGAACCGCCGGAACAACCCCGACCGCCTGCACCTGCGCAAGTACGACCCGGTCGTACGCCGCCATGTGCTGTTCCGCGAAGAGCGCTGAAGGGAGCCGCACGCATGAAGCCCGGCATCCACCCCTCCTACGGCCCCGTCGTCTTCCGCGACCGGGCCGCGGGGTTCGCCTTCCTCACCCGGTCCACCGCGACCGGCGAGCAGACCGTCGCCTGGGAGGACGGCAACACCTACACCGTCATCGACGTGGAGATCTCCTCCGCCAGCCACCCCTTCCACACCGGCCGGACCAAGGTGCTGGACACCGCCGGCCGCGTCGAGCGGTTCGAGCGCCGCTATGCCCGGCACCGGGAGGGCTGAGTTGACCCGGGAACGGACGCCGCTGCAGGTGGTCGTCGTCGCCGGGCTGCACCGCGAGGCGCGCACGGCGGCGGTCGAGTCGCTGCTGCGGGCGCATCCCGGAGCGGTCGCCGTGCACCACGACCTGGCCGGGATCGAGGGCGGCCGGATGCCGCGTACCGTACGGGACACCGGCGGGGTACGGGACCTGGGCCTGCCCCGCATGGCCACTCCGTGCGGCTGCTGCGCCGTGCGCGACGACCTCGTCCCCACGCTGCTCTCGCTCGCCACCGGTGGTGGGCACCGGCTAGCGGTGGTCGAGCTGTGGGACTCCGTCGAGCCGCGCGCCATCGCCGAGTTGATCGCCGCCGCACCGAAGGAGGCCGTCGAGCTCGCCGGCGTGCTCACCGCCGTCGACACCGACTCGCTGGTGCCGTTCCTCACCTGCGGCGAGGACCTGGCCGAGCAGGACCTCGCCGTGGCGCCCGACGACCAGCGCACCGTCGCCGACACCTTCGCCCGCCAGCTCGAGTACGCGACGGTGCTGGCCGTCACCTGCGCCGGCGCCGCCGAGCCGGCCGACGCCGCGCTGCTGGACCAACTCCACGCCACCGCCCTGAAGGCGCGCATCGGCTCGACGGGCCTGGCCCGCGCCGCACTTGCCGGCTTCGACGTGGACGCCGCCGCGTCGCGGCACCACCCGGCCTGCGCGTTGCTGCCCCAGGAGGCCGACGAGCACGGCGTGGCCACCCTCGTCTGGCACCGCACCCGCCCCCTCCACCCTGGCCGGCTCTACGCGGCCCTGGAGGACATCACCTGCGCCGCCGTACGCAGCCGGGGCCGCCTCTGGCTCGCCGACCGCCCGGACGCCCTGCTGACCTGGGACGCCACCGGCGGCGCGCTGTGCATCGAGCACGCCGGACCCTGGCTGGCCGCCCTGCCCGGGGCCGCCTGGGAACTGGAGCCCGCCGCACGCCGCGTCGCCGCCGCCATCGACTGGCATCCCGAGCACGGCGACCGCGGCCAGCACCTCACCTTCACCGCCCCAGGACTGGACCGCGACGCGCTGCGGCGGCTGCTGGACGCCTGCCTGCTCACCGACGCCGAGTACACCGCGGGCCCGGCCTCCTGGCGCACACTGTCGACCGCGTTCGACGCCCTGCTCGGCACTCCCGCCTGACCGCGGTGCACCCACCCGGAACCCGGCGGCGGCCTCCCGCCGCCGGGAACCCGCAGCCCCGAACCGGCGGCCACGCCCGTGCCGGTCCGACCAGCGGAGCATCGCCATGACACAGACGGAGCTACGCAGAACCCGCCAGCGCGCCGCCGTGATCAGCGCCCTGCAGCGCGGTGGCGGCTTCGTATCCGCCCAGCAGTTGCATGCAGAGCTGGCCGCCCACGGTGTGGCCGTCGGCCCGACCACCGTCTACCGCACGCTGCGCGGGCTGGAGCGGGCCGGCCACGTGGACGTCGTCCGGGAGGAGTCCGGTGAACGGCTGTACCGGCCGCGCCCCGAGGCCGGCCACCGGCACTGTCCGATCTGCCGCCGCTGTGGCCTCAGCAGGGACGTGGACACCGAGGTGGTCGAGCGCTGGGCCGACCGCCTCGGTGCCGCAACCGGCTTCGCCGAGATCGAGCACACCCTCGAACTCAGCGGCATCTGCGGCCCATGCCTGCCCACCGCGCGGCCCGAGCGAGCCTGACAGCGGCAGCCACCGCACGGTCGGCCGGGTCAGCTGTCGAGCTCGCGCAGGTATCGCGCGAACTTCTCCAGGCCGTCGACGTTGCGCGGCCCGCTGATGCCCTCGTTGTAGTCGAGAACGAAGAAGTTGTCCTTCCTGACCGCGGGCAGGTGCCTGGTGTGGGGCGAGGACTTCAGGAAGTCGATTTTCTTCTCCGCGGGCTGGTCGCCGTAGTCGAGGACGATGACGACCTCCGGCTCGGCATCGGTGACCGCCTCCCAGCCGACCTGGGTCCAGCGCTCGTCGAGGCCGGCGAAGATGTTCCGGCCGCCGGCGGTGGCGATGATGTCGGTGGGAGGAACCTGGCTGCCGGCGGTGAACGGCTGGTCGGTGCCCGAGTCGTAGAGGAAGACGGGCACGGGGTCGCCCTCGGGCGCCGCGGCGGCGACGGTCCGTACGCGCTCCTTCAGGCCGGCGACGACCTTGTCCGCCTTGTCCTCGACGCCGAATATGCTTCCCAGTCGTTCGAGGTCGGTGTAGAGGGCCTCGAACGGGCCGGCCTGCTCCGGGTGGCCGGGGTAGTTGTAGCAGCTCTCGGTGTGCATGAAGCTCTGGACGCCGAGCTTGTCGAGGATCTCCGGGGTGATGCCGCGCTCGTCGCTGAAGCCGGAGTTCCAGCCGGCGACGACGAAGTCGGATCCGGCCTCCACGACCAGCTCCTTGTTGAGCAGGTCGTCGCTGAGCATCTTCACCTTCGCGTACTCCGACGCCCACGGCGACTCGGTCACCGGCGGGTTCGCGGGCGGCATCACGTAGCCGTGCACGTACTCGGTCAGGCCGAGGCTGAACAGCTTGTCCGCGCTGCCGCCCTCGTACACGACCGCGCGTTGCGGGCGGGTGTACTCCACCGGCTCGCCGCAGCGGTTGACGGTGGTCGTGGGCGCCTTCCCAGCGTCATCCGAGTCGACGTCAGCACCGCAGCCGCTGAGGAGCAACACGGCCGCGAGAGCGGGGCCGAGCGCCGTACGAGGGCGGAGGGGAAGGATTACGGGCATGACGGGATGCCGCCTTTCAGAGCCGAGGGGTTGAGCGAGTAGAGCAGTTGCGGAGCGCCCGTCAGCGGGTGCGGGACGACGGTGGCGGTGACGCCGAAGACGTCGGCGACCAGCTCCGCGGTGAAGACGTCCGCGGGTGGCCCCACGGCGGTCAGCCGGCCGTCGGAGAGCACGCCGATCCGGTCGCAGGCCAGGGCGGCGAGGTTGAGGTCGTGCAGGACGACGAGGACCGTGAGGCCGGCGCCGCGCAGGTGGGAGAGCAGGTCGACCTGGTGGCGGGCGTCGAGGTGGTTGGTCGGCTCGTCCAGCACCAGGATCTTCGGCTCCTGGACGAGGGCCCGGGCCAGCAGCACGCGCTGGCGCTCCCCGCCGGAGAGGCTCAGGATTCCGCGCCGGGCGAGGTGGCGGATGTCGAGCTGCTCCATGGCCCGTTCGCACAGCTCCCGCTCGCGCGACCCGAGCGGCCGGTTGCCGCGCAGGTGCGGGGCGCGGCCGAGGGCGACGACCTCCTCGACGGTGAAGTCCAGTTCGACGGCGCCGTCCTGGGTGGTGGCCGCGACGAGCTGGGCGCTACGGCGTATCGGGAGCCGCGTGAGATCGTCCCGGCCCACCCACACCGTGCCGGCGCTCGGTCGCAGCGCCCGGTAGACGCACTTGAGCGCGGTGGACTTGCCGCTGCCGTTCGGACCGACCAGGCCCACCACCCGACCGCTCGCCACGTCGAGGGACAGCTCGCGCACCAAGCTCCGGCCATCGACGGTGACCGTCAGCCCGTCCAATGTCAGGTCCATCGTCAGCGGCCTCCGAACACGTAGGTTCTGCGACGCATCAGCGTGATGAACACCGGAACGCCCACAAGTGCGGTGATGACGCCCAGGGGCAGCTCGCGGGGAGCCACCAGCGTCCGGGAGACCAGGTCGGCCCAGACCATGAACACCGCCCCGGCGAGGGGCGCGACGGCCAGCACCCGGGCGTGGCCGGCGCCGGCCACCATGCGCACCACATGGGGCGTGACCAGCCCGACGAAGGCGATCGCGCCACTGACCGCGACCATCGCACCGGTCACCACCGAGACGAGCACCAACAGCCCTCTGCGATGCCGGTCGGGGCTGACGCCCAGACTTGCCGCGCTCTCGTCTCCCAGCGCCAGCACGTCCAGCGGCCGGGCGTGCCGGTACAGCAGGGCCAGGCCCAGCAGCACGGCCGCGGCCACCAGCGGCAACACACCCCAGGTGGCGGCGCCGAAGCTGCCCATGGTCCAGTACAGGACGGTGGCCGTGGCCTCGCTGTCCGGCGCGAAGTAGACGATCACGCTCATCACGGCCTGGAAGCCGAGCGCCATCGCCACCCCGGTGAGCACCAGCCGCAGCGGCGCCAGTGTCCCGCCGCGGCCGACGGCGGCTGCGTACACGAGGAGCGAGGCCACCAGCGCGCCGACGAAGGCGCCTGCCGAGACGGCGTAGATGCCCAGACCGGCGAGCCCGCCGCTCACCGAGATCGCGACCGCGCCGACCGACGCCCCCGAGGAGACACCCAGAATGAACGGGTCGGCCAGCGCGTTGCGCACCAGCGCCTGGACGGCGACGCCCATGGCGGCGAGCCCCGCGCCCACCAGCGCCGCCAGCAGCACCCGGGGCGTACGGATCTGCCAGACGATCTGATACGTCGTCACCTCGCCGGCCTCGACGCGACCACCGGTGAGCGCAGCCCACAGGTAGCGGGCCGTGTCGCCCGGCGCGACCGCCGCAGGCCCCAGCCCGATAGCCACCACCACGGACACCAGCAGTCCGAGAAGCAGGACGCCGCAGGCGACGGCCAGCCCCGTACGGGAGCCCAGCCGATCCCTCAGCCGTATCTCCGCTTCGGCACCCGCGTCGGCCGCCTGGGACTTCTCCGCTACCGGCCTGCCCCCGGCCGTTTCCGTACGCATCAGTTGAGGTGCGCGACGTACCGCTGAACCGCTTCGCGCAGCCCGCGAGCAGAACGGCGACGCAGACGGCCTCGACACGGCTCGTGACCCATGAGCGGTCTCCCGTCCAGAGAGTTATTGGTAATGATTCTCATTTTTATATCATGGCGACTCCATCCCGTCGCCCACCGCGGACGCAGCCTCACAGCCGGACCGCGAGCCCACGATCCCGATGCCCTCCGGGCCATCAACCTCATCCACGTGCCTGGGAGGAACCGTCACTCCGAGGCACAAGCCGTCATCGTGACCAGGTCGCGTCTCACCGGTGACCGGCGCAGGAGCCAGGATCCAGCCCGACCAGGCCGAACTTCGCCAGGCTCTGGCCGGTCACCGTTCAGGCGGCGGCGGCCTGCGTTGCGTAGAACGCGCCGACCGCCGCGGCCAGGCCGCCCAGCAGCAGCCGCAGCGCCCTCTCGGGCACGTGGGCCTGGACACGGGCGCCGAAGTAGCCGCCGATCAGCCCGCCCAGCCCGCAGGCGAGTCCCAGCGACCAGTCCGGCGCGATGTCCTCGCCGCCGGTGAGGGACAGCAGCGCGTAGGTACCGGCCCCGACCGACGACGTCAGGAAGGTCGCGGCGAGCGCGGCCGGTGCGACCCGGACGACGGGCATGCCCCGGCCGACCAGGATGGGGCCGAGGAGGGAGCCGCCGCCGATGCCGTAGATCCCTCCGACCACCCCGACCACCAGCGCAAGCCCGGTAACGGCGCGCGGCGACGGCTCAGCCGCCCGCAGGGTGCCGGGGCGGAGGGTGCGGACCACGAGCCATGCACCGAGCGGCAACAACAGGACGGCGACCAGCACCCGGAAGACACCTCCCCCGGGCACGGCGAAGACGCGCACGGCGGCGCCGACGACGACGCCGGGCAGGCTGCCCGCGATCAGCCGCCGCGTCAGCGGCCCGTACAGCAGGCCGTCCCGCCCATAGCGCAGCAGGGCGCCCGGCCCGGCGACGACGTTGTACAGGAGGTTGGTGGGCGTCACGGCCGGGCTGGGCACGCTCAGCACGCTCAACTGGACGGGCAGCAGGAAAACGGCACCGGAGACCCCGACCGGCGCGGTGACGAACGCGATCACCACCCCGGCGGCGAACCCGAGAACGCCAGCCGACCAGTCCACGTCATCTCCCCGTCCGAACAGTCACGCTTGCTGCTGGTACGAGTGGCGATTCTTGCTCACCTCGATGCGCGGATCTTCCCACGAGCCCCGTGACCTGGCGGAGTACACCGGATGCGGCGGGAGTGTGCGGTCGGTGGCAGCCCGGCTGAATGGGCCCCGGCGCCCCGGCCGGGGCGGGGCGCCGGGGCCGGCCGGCCGGTCAGAGGCCGGCCTTGCCCGGGTTCATGATCCCGGCCGGGTCGAGGGAGTTCTGCAGGGTGCGCATGAGATCGAGACCGGATCCCAGTGCCTCCCGCATCCACGGGGCGCGCTCCAGGCCCACCCCGTGGTGGTGGCCGATGATCGCACCGGAGCGCAGGCTCTCCTCGATCACGGACCTCCACACGGCGTCGTACGCGGTCATGGCCTCCTCGTCCGAGGCGAACTCGCCGCGGACGATGGCGTAGAGCGCGGCGCCCTGGTCGTAGACATGACTGACGTGCGCCATGAACTCGTCCATGTGCGGCGCCGCGGCCTGCTTGAGGCGCTCGTAGAGGCCCGGAAGTTCCGACCATGTCGCGGTGACCTCGATCGCCTCGGCGACACCGCCCGGCTTGCCGACGGCGTCGGTCGACCAGGAGTAGTCGAAGCGGCGCTGCTCCCAGTTCACGCCGGGCTCCGGTCCGAGGGCTTCGCCGCCGTGCTCCGCCACGTGCCCGAGAGTGATCTTCTCCTGGGCCGCGACGAGGTCGGGGGCGCCGTCGAACGCGAGGATGGTCAGCCAGCCGGGTGTTCCGGCGAACGTGGCGTGCTTGGCGGATGCTTCGACGGGATCGTAGATGCGTACCACCGCGGGACGGACGCCGTCGATCAGGGAGCGGCGGACGGCTTGCAGGGCCTGCTCGAAGGTGTCGAAGCGTGCCGAGTTGAACAGGCGCGCCCCGGGCTGGGGGACGAGCTTGAGGGTGACGTGCGTGATCACGCCGAACATGCCCTCGGACCCGATGAACAGCTGCTTCAGGTCGGGCCCGAGCGAGGCGCGCGGCATCGAGCGGGTCTGCACGATCTCGCCGCTGGGAAGCACGACCTCGAGGTCTCCGGTGCGGTCCTCGATGTTCCCGTACAGCGACGAGAAGGTGCCCGATCCCCGCATCGTGATGCACCCGCCCACGGAGGCGAGGTAGTACGACTGCGGGTAGTGGCCGATGGTCAGGCCCGAATGCCTGATCGCCTCGTCGAGCTCGGACAGCCGGACACCGGCACCGACGGTGACCGTCCGGTTGGTCACGTCGACCTCGCCGATGCTTGTGAAGTCCGCCATGTCGAGTACGACGCCCCCGCGCACCGGGATGCCTGCGCCGACCGTCCCCGACCCCAGGCCGCGAGGCGTCACGGGGATGCCGTGCGAGGTCGCCCAGCGCATCACCCGGGACACCTGATCGGTGGTGGTGGGACGGACGACGAGTGCGGCGGTCGCAAGCGGGGCGTCGTTCGCCTCGGCCTTCTTGCTGCGAACCGATGCGTCCGCGGACATGGCGCGAAGCTCCGCGGGGGCCGAGACGAGAACGGCCCCGTCGACAGTGGCGCGCAGTTCGTCCAGCGCCTCCTGCGGAACCGTGGCGATGGCACCGGTGGTCATTGCTGCTCCCTACGTACGTCGTCGATCGCTCAGGGCGGCGACTGGGGCGCCGGCCGTTTCGCCACCTTCGCCGGCCGCCGGTGCCGGCCGTCAAAGGCGTTGACACCCGGCGTCAATCCGGTCCCGCGAAAGGGGCCTCGTTGTCACGGCGTGGCAATGTCCTTGCATCCCGGCGCGACGCTCTGATCATGGCGAGAAACCGGCGGCGCAGCACGCAGGCCGGACCACGACGCGGTGGAGGAGAACATGGGCACACGCCACGTCCTCGTGCTCGACGAGGGCACCACGAGCACCAGGGCCGTACTGTTCGACGACCGGTCCCAGGTCGTCGCGAGCAGCGCGCTCCCCCTTGCGATCACGACGCACGCCGACGGGCGCGTCGAGCAGGACGCGGCGGAGCTCTGGGAGGCTTCCCGGTCCGTGATCAGCGATGTGGTCGCCACCGCCGAGGACGGCGGGCTCGGCATCGCCGCGCTGGCCATCGCCGTCCAGCGCACCACCACCGTGCTCTGGGACGCGGAGACCGGGCAGCCCGTCGCCCCGGTCGTCAACTGGCAGGACACCCGCGCGGCCACCCGCGCGGCCGAGCTCTCCGCCCGGTGGGCAGGGCGGGCCAAGGCCGCCACGGGCCTGGTACTCGGAGCCGCGCACCTCGGTCTCCACCTCGACGCGCTGCTCACCGGGGACCCCGCCCTGCGTGACCTGGCCGAGCAGGGCCGTCTGCGTGCCGGGACCCCGGAGAGCTGGATCATCTGGAACCTGACCGGCGGAACCGACGGAGGCGTCTTCGCGACCTCCACCTCGTGCGCGGGCTCGACGGGACTCCTCGACCTGGGTACGGGCCATTGGTGGACGGCGCTCCTCGACGAGCTCGGCATCCCCGCCGCCGCACTCCCCCGGGTGCTGCCCGAGGACGCGGACTACGGCACGACGCGCCCCGGGCTCGTCGGAGCGCGGCTCCCGATCACCGGGGTCCTGGGCGACCAGCAGGCCGCGCTGTACGGCCACGGCGCGTTCCGGGCCGGCACGGTGAAATGCACCCACGGCACCGGCAGCTTCATCAACTTCCACATCGGACGCGACCCCATGGACGCCGGGGACGGCGTCGACTGCCGCGTCGCGTGGACCGCCGCGGGGTCCCGTGCCCACATGCTCGAAGGAGGGTCCTTCGTCAGCGGCAGCGCGGTCGACTGGATGGTGCACCAGATGGGCGTCCTGCCCGCGGCCGACCGGATCGACACGGTCTACGCCGAGGGCAGGGCGGACTCCGGGCTCATCAGCGTCCCGGCACTCGCGGGCTTCGCCGCTCCCCACTGGGACGCCACGGCGCGCGGCATGATGATCGGCTTCAACCGGGGCACGACCGCCGCGGACGTGGTGCGTGCGACCGTCGACGGCACCGCCCACACCGTCGTCGACATCATCGAGACGATGGCGCGCAACGCCACGACCAGCCCGACCGTGGTGATGGCGGACGGCGGCCTCAGCCGCTCGGACGCGCTGCTCCAGTCGCAGGCCGACCTGCTCCAGATCCCCGTGGTCCGGGCCGCACACGCCGAGTACGTCACGGCGCGGGGCGCCGCCTGGTGCGCGGGCATCGCCCACGGCGTATGGGCCGGCGAAGAGGCGGTGAGCGCCACGATGACCGAAGGGCGGCAGTTCACACCGCGCATGAGCCCGGAGGAGCGGAACATCCGCCGGCAGGCGTGGCAGGACGCGGTCTCACGAGCCCTCGGGTGGCGGCGTGCGCAGTTGCCGGCGGCGTCTGCCGAGGACCGGCAGGACTGACCCGGACCACACGCCGCTGCGCGCTCAAGCCCTGCCCTCGCCGCCGATCGCCGCGGAGAACTCCTTCGCGGCGGGCCTGAGCGCGCGCAGCAGCTCGGACCGCCGGGCCTCGCTCATCACCGGGCGCTTCGTCGAGACGGTCAGCGCCCCGACCGCGCGACCGCCGACGCCCACGACGGGCACCGCGACGCACGTGATGCCGAGTGAGTACTCCTGGTGGTCCTCCGCGAAACCCTGCTGCCGCACCCGCAGGCACTCGCGCTCCAGCTCACGCAGGTCCGTGATCGTGTACTGGGTGAACCGCTCCAGCGGTCGCACGCTGTACGCCTCAAGCGCGGACCGGTTGTACGCGATGAACACCTTGCCGCTCGCGCTCGCGTGCAGCGGGCGCCGTGAGCCCGGCACGATCGGCGGCGACTTCTCCGAGACCGGGGAACTCCTGCTCGCCGTCGCGACCGTCACCGCGGTCCCCTGGTCGCACACCGTCACATGGACCGGCTCACCGGACCGCTCCGCGAGTTCCTCGCAGAACATCCGCGCCCGACGCAGAAACTCCCGCTGGTCGGAGGTGTTCTGAGCCAGACCCGCGATCACCGGCCCCAGCCGGTAGCGGCTGCGCTCACTCGCCCCGGTCACCATGCCCAGGGCTTTGAGCGAGGCCAGGTGCCGGTACGTGGTGCGCTGGCCCAGCCCGGTACGCATCTGTACCTCGGCGGCATTCGCGCCGGCCGGACCCGCTTCACCCACGGCCTGCAGAACGAAGAAGGCACCCTGCAGGACGGCGGGAACCTTCGTCTCGTCGGCCACGATCGCTCCCTGATCCATGTGATCCATGTGATCCACGGAAAGTCGACATCTTTCGGATTGGATCAGCACTCATTCCGGTTCGCAAAAGAGGCACGACCTTCGTTGACACGCGGCGTCAATGAATTGGACCTCCCGAAGCCTGCACCGCAGGATTCCCAGTAGATCCGAAAGAATCCTGCCGATCATGCTCCTCGGCAGATGTACCACACGAGGTGGCCGCCACGATGTCCCGTGCTCTGCGCAGTGCCGTCGCGAACCAGACCGCACCCGTCGCCTTCGACCGTGAGGCAGCGCTCGCCTCGTTGCGGGGGACGCCGCTGGACGTACTCGTGGTCGGCGGCGGCATCACCGGGGTGAGCGTCGCGCTCGACGCCGTCACCCGCGGTCTGACCGTCGGGCTCGTCGAGCGGACGGACTTCGCCGCAGGGACCTCCTCGGCCTCCTCCAAGATGATCCACGGCGGGCTGCGCTACATCGAGCAGAAGGAGGTCCGCCTCGTCTACCACTCGCTGCTCGAACGCCAGCGCATGTTACGAGCGCGCTCCGCACCTGGTCAGCCGGCTGCCTTTCCTCTTCCCGATCTACCGCACCGAGGGCGTGTTCAGCCCTGCCGTCGCCCGCACCCTCCGTGCGGGCCTCGTCGCCTACGACGCGCTGGGCGGCTGGCGGATCGGCCGGCGCCACCGCCGGATCTCCCGCGAGCAGGTGCTCGCCCAGTGCCCCACTCTGCGCCCGGAAGGACTGCTGGGCGGCCTGCTGTACTTCGACTGCCGGACCGACGACGCCCGGCTGACCCTCGCCGTCGCGCGCACCGCCGCCCTGCTGGGGGCCCACGTCGCGAACCGGGCCGAAGTCGTCGCTCTCGAGTCGTCCCCGGGCCGGCACATCGCCACCGTCCGCGCGACGGGAGCCGACGGGACGAGCGAGGACCTCCGGGTACGGGCGAAGGTCGTCGTCAACGCCGCAGGCGTGTGGAGCGACGCCGTCAGCACCCTGGCCGACGCGGACCACCGCCACCAGATCCGCCCCGCCAAGGGGGTCCATGTGGTCGTTCCCTGGGACAAGGTGCGCAGCCAGTCCACGCTCACCTTCCCGATGCTCGGGGGAGCGCGCGGCAAGGGCGGCAAGGGATTCGTGGTGCGCTGGGGAGACCACTGCTACGTCGGGACGACCGACTCGCCGTACACCGACGACCTCGACGACCCGCGCTGCACCCGAGCCGAGGCCCGAACCCTGCTGGAATCCCTGAACGCCGCGCTCAGCACGGAGATCACGGTCGAGGACATCACCAGCACGTGGGCAGGTCTGCGCCCGCTCATCGACACCGGCGACGGCGACACCTCCGAACTCAGCCGCGAACACGAAGTCACCGTGCAGGACGGCGTGGTCACTGTCGCAGGCGGCAAACTGACGGTGGCGCGCACCATGGCCCAGATCGCGACCGACAAGGTCTGCGGGCTCCTCGGCACCCGCCGCACCTGCCGCACCGCCGCCCTGCCCCTGGTCGGCGGTGCCGACTTCGATGCCGAGGCGGTCGAGGCGACCGGCGGTCGCTTCGGCCACCTGAGCGGCCGGTACGGCACGGAAGCCCGATTCGTCGAGGACCTGATCGCGGCGACTCCCTCTCTCGCCGAGCCGATGACTCCGAGCCTCCCCTACCTCTGGGCGGAAGCGGTCTACGCGATCCGCCACGAGATGGCCCGGACCGTGACGGACGTACTGCAGCGCCGCATCCCGGCACGGATCCTCGACTCCCAGGCCGCCGCCTCCGTCGCGGACCGGGTCGGGGAGCTGCTGGCGGCCGAGCACTCCCTCCCCCCGCACGAGGTCGACCGGCAGGTGGAGGAGTTCGTCGCGGACGTGCACCGCGAGCGCGAGACACTCGGCCTCACGGCAGCCGACGCTGTCCCGTGATCGGCGGGTGAGGGGAGGGCCGGCGGGCGGCAGACCTGCCCGCTGATGAGGAGCGGGCGGTTGCTGTGACTGGTCAGGCGGTGATGGCGTACTCGGTGAAGTGGCCACAGGCGGCGAAACCGAGGCGGCGGTAGACGGGTTCTCCGTCGGCGGATGCCTGCAGCACCGCGGTCTCGTAGCCCGCGGCGCGGGCGGTGCGCAGGGTCGCCACGGTGATGGCGCCGCCATAGCCACGGCGGCGTTCGGTGACGAGCGTGGCGATGTTGTAGATCCCGGCGACGCCCGCGTGGAGGAACACCTCGGCCGAACAGACGGGGCGGCCGTCGACGTAGCCGACCAGGTAGCGGGCGGGGCAGTCGGCGGTGAGCGCCGAGTCGGCGGCGGCGAAGAACCGGCGCACCGTGGCCGCGGGCGGGCTCCAGTTCGCAGCGAGGACCGTGGCGTAGTCGGCGAGCTGCTCCGCAGTGGTCGCCGGGCGGATCTCCAGGCCGTCGGGGTGCACCTCGGGGAGAGGACCGCGCAGGTCCTTCCACATGCCCGTCTCGGTTTCCGACGCCTCCAGGCCGACGGCCTCGAGGTGCTGGGCAAGATTGCCCGGTGTGGAGGCGGGGCCCACCCACCAGGAGAAGGGGCGGCCGGTGGCGGCCAAGGTCCGGGCCACCTCCGCGGCGCGGGTCGGTGCGGTGTCCGGGGCGAAGCGGGCCGCCGCGACGATGTTGAAGGTGTCGTCGGCGAGACCGCTGTCGGCGATCACCAGGTCGCCGGTCTCGGTGACGGACGCGCCCTTCATGTTGCGGTGCAGGTGGCAGGCGTGCTCGGCGAGATTCCGCTCCATCGCGAGCGGAAGGCCGGACTCATCGACCGACGGGAGATCCATTGGCTTCACGGTGACCCATTCCAGCATGTCGGCTGGAGTACGCACAGATCCTCATTCCGTACCTGTGAGAAGGCTCCTCCTCATGCGGTCCTGCGTCGTCGCGGCGCGGCGGAGATCCGGTGTGCGCCGGTTCATCCCGTGGTCCGGACCGTGATGCCCGCAGGCGCGTGGATTGTCGGGATGCCGTCGGCGGATAGCGCGATCTCCAGGGGGGCGCCGCCGAGTTCGAGGCCCGCTGCGCGGAGAGGGAGGAGGGCGCCGGGGACCTGCGGGGAGACCGTCAGGGTGCCGTTCGGGACATCGGGAGCGAGGCCCAGCAGCGACTGCAGTACCAGCACCCCGGACGCAGCCGCCCACGCCTGCGGGCGGCACGCTGCCGGGTACGGGGCGGGACGGCTGCCCTGGTCCGTGCCGTAGCCGGCGAACAGTTCCGGCAGCCGGGCGTCGAAGTCGCCGGCGGCGCGGAGCAGGCCGGTGGCCAAGGCCGCCGCGGGCTCCGGGAAGCCGGCGCGAGCGAGGCCGTGCACGGCGATGGCGGTGTCGTGCGGCCAGACCGAGCCGATGTGGTAGCCGAGCGGGTTGTAGCCGCCGGAGTCGCTGCTGAGCGTGCGCAGCCCGAAGCCCGAGTCGAGGTCGCCCTCGGCCAGCCGCCTGGCCAGCAGGGCGCTCTCCTCCGGATCCAGCAGGCCGGTGCCCAGCAGATGCCCGAAGCCGGACGTCACCGAGTCGACGGGGCGCTTGTCGCGGTCCAGCGCGACGGCCGGATACCGACCGCGTGCGTCCTCGACCCAGAATGCCTCGCGGAACCGGGACTTCAGGCGCTCCGCCCATTCCTCCCAGCGCTCCGCGCCCGGCCGGCCGAAGGCGCGCAGCAGCGCGGCGCCGCCCCGGGCGGCCTCGTACGCGTAACTCTGCACCTCGCACAGGGCGATCGGCGGCTCCGCGAGCCGGCCGTCGCGGAACCGGATGCCGTCTCCGGAGTCCTTCCAGCCCTGGTTGGCCAGGCCCGCGCCGGTGGTGTCGACGTACTCCAGGAAGCCGTCGCCGTCGGCGTCGCCGTACTCGCTCATCCAGGTCAGGGCGCGCTCGGCGTGCGGCAGCAGCGCCTCGACCTCGGCCGGGTCCAAGCCCCAGCGCCAGGCGTCGTGCAGCAGGGTCACCCACAAAGGGGTGGCGTCGACCGTGCCGTAGTAGACCGGCGGCAGCGACGAGGACCTGCTGGGAAGGCGGAGGCCGACGCGGCGTACCTCGTGCAGGATCTTGCCCGGCTGCTCCTGGGTGGCCGGGTCGGTGACGGCCCCCTGGCGGCGGGCCAGGATCCGCAGCGTGCTCGCGGCGAGCCGGGTGCCGAGCGGCAGCAGCATCCGCGCGGCCCACAGCGAGTCGCGGCCGAAGAGCGTGGCGAACCAGGGGGCCCCGGCCGCGAGGAACAGGTCGTCGGGGCGCCGGGGGTCGGCCAGCAGGAGGCGTTCGAGGTCGGCGTGGGACTGGTCGAGCCAGGCGTCGAGTCGGCGGTCGGCGCTGCGTACTTCGGGCGTGCGCCAGGGTGGGCGGCCGAGGGCCGCGGCGGGGAACGGCTCGCCCTCCGCATCCTCGGCGGTGCACACGAGGTCGGCTTCCCAACAGTCGCCGGGGGGCAGCGCCACCTCGAAGTGCAACCGGCCGCCCGAGGCACCCGCCTCGATACCCGTGGGCGCGGGGACGGCGGCCAGCCGTACGGTGACGGTGGCGTCGCCCCAGACGAGCGTGGTGCCGGTGGCGACGTCGATGGCCGCCGCGACCGGGCCGGGTGGCCGGCCCGCCTTGACCTGCTCCATGGCCGCCAGATCGGTGCCCGCGCCCACGGTCAGCCGTATCAGGGCCGGGATCCCGCCGGAGTTGCGCACCCGCAGCGACTCGGTCAGCCGGCCCGGTGCGACGGCGCGCCGCCGCTCCAGTACGACGGCGGGGTCGGCGGTGGTCTCGGCGACTCCGCGCAGCACGGTACGGAACAGCGCCCGGTCCGCGCCCTCCAGCCCGCCCGAGACGGGGGCGACGGGCACGCGGTCGGCGGAGACCGACAGCTGTGCCAGAGCGCGGCGTTCACCGTGGTAGAAGCCGTCCGCGCCGTCGCACATCTGCCCGTCGGGCCGGGAGACGGCGAAGGCCGGCGCGTGCAGCGTGACGCAGCGGTCGTGCAGGAAGGGCTGCAATCCCGCGTGGGAGACCGATTCGGCGCCGGTCCCCTCCGGGGTCTTGACACTCATCTCGGGTGAGGACCAATCTCTGGGGCATTGGAGCGTTCCAAGGACTGTAAGTGCAGTTCAGATGGATCACAATCCTTTTGGATCGCTCCAACTCGTGGATCTTCAAGGACTTTCACGGAGTTCCGCGGACTGGCACCGGGAGCACGGCGCAGGAGGGACAGCGATGGCACAGCCGTCAGGGCAACGGGCAGGAGCGCCCCAGCGGGCAGGCGCGGCGGGGAACGTGACGCTGGCGATGGTCGCCGCCCGCGCCGGGGTCTCCCCGCAGACCGTCTCCAACGCCCTCAACGCGCCCGAGCTGCTCCGCCCCGACACGCTGGAGCGCGTGCGTCAGGCCATCGACGCCCTCGGCTACCGCCCGCACCGCGCGGCACAGACCCTGCGCACCCGCTCCAGCAAGCTCCTCGGCTACGGCATCCAGCCCGTGCCGCCCGGCACCGCGACCCCGGTGCTCGATCACTTTCTGCACGCGCTCTCGCAGACCGCGGACGAGGCCGGCCATCGCATCCTGCTGTTCGCCGCCCCCACCGGGCCCGGGCTGCTGGAGGCGTACCAGGAACTGCTGGACACCCACAACGTCGACGGCTTCGTACTCAGCGGCACCGCGCACGGCGACCCCCGGCAGGCGTGGCTCGCCGGGCGCGGCGTACCGTTCGCCGCCTTCGGCCGGATGTGGTCGGGCCGGAAGGTCGGCGACTGGGTCGACGTCGACAACGCCGCCGGCACCGACGCCGTGGTCGACCACCTCGTCGGCCTCGGCCACGTGCGGATCGCCTTCCTCGGCTGGCCGCGCGGCTCCGGGACGGGCGACGAGCGGGCCACGGGGTGGAAGCGCGCCATGCAGCGCCACGGGCTGCCGGTACGCGGCCGGCGGGCGGAGAGCGAGGACGACGTGGAGGCCGCCCGGGCCGCCGTGGGTCCGCTTCTCGACGCCGGCGCCACCGCCATCGTTGCGGCCAGTGACACTCTCGCCGTCGGCTGCTACCGGGCGCTCGCCGACCGCGGCCTCGCCCCGGGCGCCGACGTGGCCGTCACCGGGTTCGACGACACCCCCGCGGCACCGCTGCTCACGCCGGCGCTGGCCAGCGTCACGCAGCCGCTGGACGCCGCGGGCCGGGAGTGCGTCCGGCTGCTGCTGGCCCGTATGGCCGACCCCGGCCGCGCGCCCGAACGGCTGCTGCTGCCGCCCTCGTTCGTCGTCCGTGACTCCGCGGCCCCCACGGGGTCCGGGCCGCGCCCGCACCACTGAGCCGTCCCCTACGAGCCCTCTCCCCCGCGCCGCATCCGAACACCGCACCCCTCCCCCTGTCCCGAGCCGCAACCCGAAGGACTCCCCATGAGAAACCGCACCTCTCTGGCCGTACTCGCCGGCGGCCTCAGCCTCCTCGTCGTCACCGGCTGTTCCTCCGGCTTCGAAGACGACGACACCGAGCAGGACGACGGCGGCAAGCAAGAACTCACGGTCCTCATCGCCTCCTCCGGCGCGGCCGAGACCAGCGCCGTGGAGAAGGCGGTCGCCGGCTACGAGAAGTCCTCCGGCAACGACGTCCGCGTGCAGGCGGCGAAGGACATGAACCAGCAGCTCGGCCAGGCCTTCGCCGGCGGCAACCCGCCCGACGTCTTCTACGTCGCCTCCGACCAGTTCGCCAACTACGCCTCCGGCGGCTCCCTCTTCCCCTACGGCGACCAGGTCGAGAACGCCGAGGACTTCCCCGAGGCGCTGCGACAGTCGTTCTCGTACGACGGCGATCTGACCTGCGTGCCCAAGGACGCCAGCTCCCTGGCCCTGGCCGTGAACCCGAAGCTGTGGAAGGCGGCCGGCCTCACCGAGGCGGACTACCCCGCAAGCTGGGCCGAGTTGGAGAGCGTGGCGAAGAAGCTCACGGACGGCGACGTCACCGGGCTGGTGACCAGCGAGGAGTACCAGCGCCTCGGTGCGTTCATGAAGCAGGCAGGCGGGTGGATCACCGACGTCGAGCAGACGGAGATGACGGCCGACTCCCCGGAGAACGCCGAGGCACTGGGATTCGTCAAGCGCGGACTGCAGGACGGCTGGTGGAAGTACGCGAAGGACGTCGACGCGCTGAACGCCGGTGAGGCCTTCGGCCAGGGCAAGGCCGCCATGACCATCGAGGGCAGTTGGTTCGCCGGCCAGATGGAGCACGACTACCCGGATACCGATTACCGGCTCGTCGAGCTGCCCGACGGTCCCGCGGGCAGCGGCGACCTCGCCTTCAGTACCTGCTGGGGCGTGGCACAGGACAGCGCGCACCGCGCCGCCGCCGTGGATCTCGTGCGGCACCTCGCCGCGCCGGAGCAACAGGCCGCCATGGGCGAGGGCTTCGGCGCCATCCCGGCCCGGGAGAGCGCGGCGGAGACGTACTTCGGCGACCACCCCGACCGCGAGCCCTGGACCCCTGCCGGCGAGGGCATGCAGGGACCGGTGACCGTCCAGGGCATGGACAAGGTACTCGCCCAGCTCAACAGCGAGCTGCTCGGCCTGAAGGGCGCGGACCCGGCGACGATCCTCGCCGACCTGCAGCGCAACGGAGAGCCGGTGATAGAAGAGAGCGCCAAGTGAGGCGCAGGGCCACCTTCCGCGGCCACGAGAGCGTCTGGGGCTGGCTGTTCGTCAGCCCCATGGTGGTTGTCCTCGGGCTGTTCCTGGCGCTGCCCGTGTTCATGGCGATGTGGGTGTCGCTGCTCGACTGGAACGGCCAGTCCAACCCCTTCACCGGTGGCGAGGCGGACTTCGTCGGCCTGGACAACTACCGGGCGCTGCTCACGCAGGACGGCCTGGACCGCACGCTCTTCGCGACCTCGCTGCGGAACAACGCGTACTACGTCCTGCTCGCCGTGCCGCTCGCCACCTCGACGGGTCTGCTTCTCGCCCTGGTCGTCAACCAGCGGCTGCTGAAGGGCCGCGGGCTCGCGCGCACCACGTTCTACTTCCCGTCCGTCACCAGCTCGATCGCCGTGGCCACGGTGTTCCTCTTCCTCTTCCAGGGCAGCGGGGCGGTCAACAACCTGCTCTCCCGGGTCGGCGTCGAGGGACCGAACTGGCTGAACGACCCGCGGGGCGTGATCTGGGTGCTGCTCGGCGGGCTCGGCCTGGTCGACCCCGACGATCCCAGCGCGTCCCTGGCGGCGCACGACTTCCTCGGGCTGCCGCTGACCGAGTGGCTCGCCGGTCCTTCGGTGGCGCTGCTCACACTGGTGCTGATGGCGACCTGGACCACCTCCGGCACCTTCATGCTGATCTTCCTGGCCGCCCTGCAGAACATCCCGCGCGAGCTGGAGGAGGCCGCGGCGCTCGACGGCGTGGGCCGTCGCCGGATGTTGTGGCACGTGATCCTTCCGTCGATCCGCCCGGTGGTGTTCCTGGTACTCACCCTGGCGCTGATCGGCAGCTGGCAGGTCTTCGACATGGTGTACGTCATGGGGCAGGGCTCCCCCGCCAACACCACGCTGACGCCGGCCTTCCTGTCGTACAGCTCGGCCTTCGACAGCGCCGACTACGGGCAGGGCGCGGCGGTCGCCTTCCTCCTCTTCGCGATCATCCTGACGCTCGTCGCGCTGCAGCGCCGACTGCTGCGCGAACGCGGCCCCGGCCGGGACCGGCTCTGGAACCGAGGGCGGCGGGGCATCTCACAGAGGAGCCGCGCATGATCTCCACCGACACCACGTCCCGCGCCGCGGAAGACGGCCGCACCATGGCCGTGAAGCGCGCTGCTCGCGGCAGGTCCGTACGTCGCCTGCGTCTCGGCACCCGCCTGCTCGGCCGGCGGCGCCCGGCAGGCGACCCCCGGGACGAGCGGCCGGTCCTGCCCCGGTTCCCGCGGCCCGCGCGTCTGTTCGGCTACGCGCTGGTCGCGGGCCTGGCGCTGCTGTATCTGCTGCCCTTCCTGCTGCAGATCTCCAACAGTTTCAAGACCGAGGCGGACGCGGCCGCCGACCCGCTGGCGCTGTGGCCGTCGACGCCGACGACGGTCACCTACGAGCGGCTGTTCGGCCTGGGCGGGACGGCGGACAGCGTGCCGTTCCCGCGCTGGCTGGCGAACTCCGCGCTCGTCACCGTGCTGATAACGGCGGGGCGGGTGCTGTTCGACTCCATGGCCGGCTACGCGCTGGCCCGGCTGCGGTTCCCCGGCCGAGCGGTGCTCGCCGGCTTCGTCCTGGCCGTGATGGCGGTGCCCGGGGTCGTCCTGCTGATTCCCAGGTTCCTCGTCCTCAACAGCTTCGGCATGTTCGACACCTACTCCGGGATGGTGGTGCCGCTGCTGGTGGACGCGGCCGGGATCTTCATCATGAAGCAGTTCTTCGAGACCCTGCCGCGCGAACTGGAGGAAGCGGCGCGGATCGACGGGGCGGGGGTGCTGCGCACGTTCTGGTCGGTGGTGCTGCCCATGGCAAGACCCGCGCTGATCACGCTGACGATCCTGTCCTTCCAGGGCTCCTGGAACGAGTTCACCCACTTCCTGGTCGCCACGCAGTCCGAGCAGTACGAGACGCTGACCACGGGCCTGGCGAGGTTCGTCTCCGGTGGCCTCGGCGGCGGCAGCCAGTTCCCGCTGAAGCTCGCGGCGGCGGTGCTGTCGACGGTGCCGGTCGCGGTGCTGTTCTTCTTCTTCCAGCGCCACTTCATCCGTGGGGCCAACGCCGGAGCGGTCAAGGAGTGAGAGCGGTAGCTGTCCGGTCGGCGGAGGGTGGCGCCGGGTACGGCCGGCGCGCTGGCCGCGTCCCCTCCGGCGTAGGCCGTGTGACGGAGAGACGGCCACCTGCGTCGGCCTCGCCGGCACGGAGGTCGCCGTCGCCGGCGCGTTGTGGGAGGTGGTGCATCACGCGCAGCGCAGCCTCGGTTGACCGGTGCGCCCGCCCGGGGCGAGAGCGCCCGGTCCGAGCGTGATCAGGCCGGGCGGCGGCGGGGCAGGGACGCCGTAGGGAGGCGGTCACGTGCCAGGGCGGCCGCCTCGCCCCGCGAGGCCACGCCGAGCTTGGCCAGGATGTTGGCCACGTGGAACTTGACCGTGTGCTCGCTGATGTTGAGGTTGCCGGCGATGACGCGGTTGCGGTGCCCGTGGACGAGTTGCTCCAGGACGTCGTGTTCCCTGGGGTTGAGCACTTCCAGCGTCCCGCCGGGCCGGGTCGCAGGCGCTACCAGCGGGAGCGACACGGTGATCGTGGTGCCCCAGCCCGGTACGGCGTCGAGGACAACGGCACCGCCCAGCCCGGACGCCCGCTCGCGCAGCCGGTGTACCGCCGGCGAATCGGACGGGATCGTGCCGGGCCCGTCGTCGCGCACGGTGACGCACAGGTCCTCGTCCGCGGTCTCCCAGGCGACTCTGATACGGGTGTGCCCGCCCTCGTCGAGCAGGGCCAGCACCGCCCCCCGCACGATGGCGCGCGCGGCGGCGGCGACCTCGCCCGGCAGCCGGCGTCCCGGCTCGGCGGGCGCGGCGAGGTCGAGGGTGATGTCGTCGTGGCGGGTCAGCAGGGCGAGCTTGTCCGCCAGGATGGCGAAAGCCTCCCCCGCGCTCTGCTCGCGGGTGTCGCGCTCGCCTCCGGTACGGATTTCGATCAGGGCCGGTACGGCGAGGTCGATCGCGGCGCGGCGGGCGGCGGAGTCGTCCAGCCGGCCGGCGCGCAGCACGCCCAGGAGCCCGGTGAGGGTGGCGGCGTAGGCGTCGGTCAGGTCGGCCATGGCCGTCCCGGGCGGAGCGGACTGTACGGGCTCGACGCCTGAGACCTGGTCCGAGATACGCGAAATGGCCAGGTCGACGAGGTGTTGGACGGTCACCTGCGCGGTGGGCGGGGGCTCGTCCGGGCCGGACAGCACGATCGCCAGCAGCCCCCTCGGAGACTCCCCCGCGGGCTCGGCCGCCGGGGAGGTCACCACCAGGACCTTGCGCTGCACACCGCCCAGCGGGAGCTCCCCGAACCACGGCCGGTCGATCCCCACCAGCCCCGCCAGGCGTCCCCTCTCGGTGGCGGTGACGTCGTCGAGTCCGTGAGTGCGCAGCGGGGACATCAGGACGCAGTCGCCGGTGAGCAGGACCAGCCCGTCATGGGGCACGATGCCGTCCAGGACGTCCGATACCCGCGGCAGGACCCGCTCAAGCGGTGCCCGCAGGATGCTGAGCGCCGCTTCCAAGGCGGCCGGCCACGACTCCTTTGCCATGCCTCCCACGCTAGCTCTCCCCGGAGGGGGAGGGCGCCTGCTCCTTCGGCTGGCCGAACCCGCTCCAACGACCGGTCCGCCCCACCCGGGTTCGCGCCCAGGCTGGTGTGCGTCGCTCGCACAACGAGACCCACGCAACGAAAGAGAGCAACCATGATCGACACGCCTGCGCCGACGACACTGATCGTTGTGGCGTACCACAGCGGACACGGGCACACGGCGCGGCTGGCCGAGTCCGTACGGGACGGGGCGGGGCTGGTCGAGGGCGTCCGGGCAGAGTTGCTCCCGGTGGCCGATATCACCGACGGCCAGTGGGACTTGCTCGACGCCGCCGACGCGATCGTCTTCGGCTCGCCCGTCCACATGGGAGCGGCGGCCCCCGAGTTCGCCACGTTCGGCCGTGACTCGGTGGCGCGGTGGACCACGCTGCGCTGGAAGGACAAGATCGCCGCCGGCTTCGTCAATTCCGGGTCCAAGAACGGCGACAAGCTGCACGTCCTGCAGGGCATGGCCCTCCTGGCGGCCCAGCACGGCATGCACTGGATCAGCCTCGGCATGCCGGGCGGATGGAACTCCAGCACCGGGTCGGAAGACGACCTGAACCGGCTCGGCGTATGGCTGGGCGCCGCTGCCCAGTCCAACGTCGACGAGGGCGCGGAGGCGATGTCCAAGTCCGATCTGCTCACCGCTGAGCACCTCGGCACCCGGGTCGCCGAGCAGACCCGGATCTACCGCGCGGGGCCGGCCGTCTGATACCGACCGGGGAGCGGCAGGGACTCCGTGTCATGGCTGGTCGAAGAGCCGGGCGAAGTCGTCCACCATCAGGTCGGCGCCCTTGAGTTCGGCGGTCGTCTCGGCATCGAGGATGTCCGCGTGGATCAGGTCGTATCCCTTGTCCACCGCGCGTTTCCTGACGTGGGCCGCGATCTCCGGACCCACGTGCTCCTCCCAGCCGGGTGCGTAGGTCGCCCCGCCGGTGGGTCCGAGGGGGAGGACGATGCCGGGCGGGCCGGGGCGGTACGCGGTGAGCGTGCCGCCGCCGTCGATGAGCGTACGGATATTGGCCGCGATGACCCCGGCGTGGTCGATGGCGGCGCTGGCCTGCTTCGCCTCGGGGGTCGCGATGATGTCTCCGAGGGCGAAGACGCGGGGCAGGCCCGGCAGCCGCAGGTCGGAGGTGACGGCGAGCCGGCCGTCAGGCCCGCGCGCGGCGAGCAGGTCGTCGCCCAGGTAGTCGGTGGCCGGCGGGCCTCCGTAGCAGCGAAACCAGATGTCGGCCGTGAGACGTTCGCCCGACTCCAGGGCGACGGTGAACGTCTTCGCCTCGCCGGGTTCCGAAGGGGGCCGCTCGCGCAGGCGGTCACCGAGGATGACGCGGACGCCCAGGGCGTCGAGTTGGCGGTGCAACTCGTTCCGGAACAGATCCGGATAGTCACCCGGGACGATCGGGTGGTCGGGAGCGACGATCGTGATCGTCTTCTGTGGCCATGCCGAGGCGAGTTCTCCCGCCAGTTCGAGGCCCACGGGGCCGGCGCCGAGCAGGAGGATGGCGTCGGCGGCTTCGACGTCGTGGTGGGTGGTGCGGTAGGCGCGTACGGCGGTGTCGCCGGCGGTGCTGTGGGGCTTGGCCGGGAAGGGGTAGGCCGATCCGGTGGCCAAGACGATGTGGTCGGCTTCGATCCGGTTCCCGGAGGCCAGGAGGACGGACGACGCGTCCACGCGGGTCGCCTCGTCCTGGAGGAACGTGCCCCGGCTGAGCAGGTTGTCGTAGGGGAAGAACATCCGGTCCGTCCATCGCGGATCCACCAGACTTCGCAGTGCGGCGATGTGGTGGACGAAGGCGTCACGGGGGTCGATGAGGATCACGTCGGTGAAGGCGTCGAGCGTCTTGGCGACGGTGATGCCTCCGTATCCGCCGCCGACGACGGCCACGGTCGTGTGCATGGTGCGCTCCTGGTCGTGGGTGTTGCGTGTCATCGGGGCCGGTGGGACAGCAGGTTCGTCGGCGTGATGGTGCGTACGTGCACCACGGCGTCGAACCACTCGTCGAGCGGGCCCGTCGTCAGGTAGTGGTCCTGGTCGGCCGCCGCGTCGTAGAGCCCGCCTATGCCCCGCAGCCGGTGCGGCCCACGCAGCCATGCGGCGACCGGTTCCGGCTGCGGCATGCGCAGGTCGAGCAGGTAGCGGTCGGGGCCGGCCGCGGTCAGGACGGCGTCGGCCGAGTCGGCCGCCGGCGGCGGCACGTGCTGTCCGGGATGGAGTCGGCTCACGTCGCCCTGCCCGAAGGCGATGAGGAGCGAGAAGTAGCGGCTGCCGAGTCGCCGTCGCAGCTCGTTGCCGACGCTCCGGAAGCTCTCCAGCGGTACGACGGGTTCCAGACGGGCTGCGTTCGCGGTGAACGAAATGCCCTCCCAGTACGCGACCTTGACCCCGTCGTCCTGCGCCAGCCTGGTCATCTCCGCCACCGACCGGCGCCGGACGGCGGCGTAGTCGTAGCCGCCTCCGGCGAAACCGGCGGTGTGGAAGTCCACGATGAGCCGGGCCTTCTCCAGCGCATCGGGCCGTTCGGCGGCGCCGGGAAGGGCTGCGACGAGCCGGAAGGCGTCCTGCGCGTGGTCGGCGAAGCGCCGCCCGGGGTGGGTGCCACGGCTCCGCTGCACGTGCTCGGGCACCTCATGGGCGGTCACGATGGTGTCGTAGTGGAGGCGAACCTCGCCGTACGCCTCCCCGCCGCCCGCCCGGGCCACCTGGTCGAGGACGGCCCGGTAGTCGGCCGGCCGCGCAGCGGGAGGCTGCAGCCCGACCAGCCGCAGCGGATCGCGGGGATGCCGCTGGTTGAACGACCGGGCCCACTCGACGACAGCGAGCATCTCCCGTGTGCGCCAGGGCACCCACAACTCCCTCAAGGCGGTCAGCGGGTCTCCGGTACCGGTCCGGACGTAGCCGTCCAGAGCCGCGACCACCGACTCGTCGTCCTGGAAGGCGAGCACGCGGAATCCCAGGTGCTCCACCAGGACGCGCAGGACCCGGTGTCCGAGCACCGTCACCTCGTGACCCGCGCGGGTCGTCTCGCCGATCCCCACGATCGCCGCGTCGGCCAGCATCGCCTCCAGGGGTCGGAGGTCGGTGAGTGCCGCTTCCGGATCGGCCTCCCTCAGCGCGTGCGCGTTCACGCCGACCCACTGTCGCACCGCCGACGATCCGTCGCCTCGTACACCCGTCACCAGTCGCTCCCCTTCCTTGCCCCCGGCCTCACATGGATGAGCCTAGGAAGCGGTGACGAGACAATGAATGCGTGACTGTCGCAGATTCATGTGTGTACGTATCATCTGGCTCGGCAAGCGATGTCGAGAGCATGCAGGTCGAAGGTGGACATCCTCAGTGACGTGATCTCCGCCCTCCGGGTCGGGCGCCCGGATGGCGAGCGAGTCGAGTGGTATGCGCCCTGGGGCCGGCGGTTCGCGGATCAGCCCGGCACCGCCGGTTTCCTCGTCGTGCTCCAGGGCTCGTGCTGGCTCATCGAGGACGCCGTCGCTCCGGTCCGGCTGGACCCCGGCGACTTGGTGTTCTCTCCGCACGGCAACGGATACGCCCTGGCCGACAGCGCGGACACACCGCTGGTCGAGCGCCCGGGGGACGTCCCGGCGACCCGGTGCCCGGTGGGCCGGGGCGACAGTCCGGATCCGCCCGCGCACGACTCCGGCCGCCAGCCCCACGCCGTCACCCTGTGCGGCGGCTACCGGCTCGCCCCGCACCCGTTGCACCCCCTGCTGCGCGAACTGCCCGCGACGATTCACATCCCCGCCCGCCTGGGCCGCCACCCCGAGCTACGGGCAGCGGTGGACATGCTGGGCGCCGAACTCGACAGCAGGCGACGGCCGGGCACGGACGCGCTCGTGGCGGTCCTCCTCGACATGCTGCTCCTGTGCAGTCTGCGCGTCTGGTTCGAGGAAAGACAGGACACAAGTACGGCCGCCAGTTGGGGCGCGGCCCTCGCGGACCGCGGCCTCAGCGCCGCCCTGAACGCCATACACGACGACCCCGCCCACCCCTGGACCGTGCAGGAACTGGCCGACAGGGCACGGATGTCCCGCGCTACGCTCTCCCGCCGCTTCACCGCCCTCGTCAGGCAGCCGCCGTTGACGTACCTGACGTGGTGGCGGATGAACCTTGCGGCTCAGTTGCTCGGAGCCGACCCGGCCAGTCCGCTGGACGCCGTGGCTGCCCGTGTCGGCTACACCTCCGAGTTCGCCTTCGCCACCGCGTTCAAACGCCACTTCGGCCTCTCCCCCGGCAGATATCGACGACGCGCGACGACGCGCACCTAAAGCGTGTTGCATACGGCTGCGTCCAGGCAGGTCAGGGCCGGTGGGTGCGGTTTTCCGCTCATGATGCGAGGGCGGGGTTGTGCAGTGGGCGACGGCCTCGACCGCGTGGTGGAGCCCGTTGCCGTGATGTCGGCAGTCGCGGAGGATCTTCTCGTTCTTCATCCGGCCGGTCACATGCTCTACCCGGGCGCGGACCTTGCGGTGGGCGGAGTTGTCGTCCTCCTCCCGCTTGAGCGGGGCCCGTCCGGGGCGCTTGTGGTGGGGCACCGCCATTCCGCAGTTCAGGTAGGCGCCGTCGGCAACACCACGACCACCGCCGACGGCGGCTACCCGGGCACCGGCCTGGTGATGCCGCACCGCCGCCGCAAACACGAAAGACTTACCGACTGGCAAAGGACGCACAACACCACCTCGACGCGAATCCGCCGCTGCTCGGCGGCAAGGTGAGGGAGGCGGGACGGGACGAGGAAGTCCCTGACGTAGCCGCATGGGGTCCAGTGGGTCAGCCTGCTGCACGAAGGTCGCTTCGGGGTCACCGACGCGGACTGACCTTGACTGGGAAGCCGGGCGACGGGCGGGGCGGGGCGGGGCGTGACGATGCTGTTCACAGGCTGATCGCCTGAGGAGGGAACATCTTGCGCTTTCTCTCACGACTCCTGGCGCCCGTGGTGATTGTGATCGCGGCGCTCTTGGCGCGCTCCTGACTGCCACGTCGGCGGTTTCCACGCCGAAGGTCGCCCCGGCGGCGTCAGCGACGCAATCCGCTCCGGCGGGCGTCCCTCTGTCCCTTGCCCCCGGCCAGGCCGCCGGCTTCGGTGACGACGTCGGCGCCGCCGCCTATCGTGACTGTCCCGTCGGCTTCATCTGCTTCTGGTCCGACCAGAACGGCCAGGGCCATGGACCCGGATACGAGAGCCGTATCGGCAGCAGTGTCGCCGACGACAGAGGCAACCTCAGCGGCCTCTGCCTCGGGGCTCCCTGTGCCGCCACAACTCCACCGGCTGCCCGAACCGATCGCTGGATGAGGTGCCGCTGGTGGCTGTAGAGGAGGGCCACCGGCGGCGGCTTGGTCGTGCCCGGAGTGGCGGGGGCGTTCCGCGGGTAGGTGACCGCTGGCATCGGGCGGGTCTGCGAGGGGAGCGGATGACGTCCTCCGCACGCGACGGCGACAACGGCGCGCTGCCGCAGCCGGATGGCGCCAGGACGGTGGATGACCTGGTGTCCCGGTTGCGGGAGTTACGCGCCTGGGCAGGTGTGTCGGAGCGCGAGGTGCACCGGCGGGTCTGCCGCGCCCGAGCCGATCGCCGGGTGCCCGAGGTGCCCGCCTTCGACACCGTGCACCGGTGCTTCCAGCCGGGCCGCCGACGGCTCGACGCGGACTTGCTGGCCGACGTGGCCGAGGCACTGATGGTCGGGGGAGCCGCCCGGTGGCGGGCGGCCTACGCGCGGGTGGTCGGCGGGTCGGCTGACGCCGGGGTGGCCACGGTGGCGGGTGCGCCGCCCGACGACCTCCCGGCGTTCACCGGCCGCGAGGCCGAGTTGGCCGCGTTGCTGGCACCGAGCGTGGCCCCGCGTGTGACGGTCGTGGAGGGCATGGCGGGGATCGGTAAGACCACCCTGGCCGTGCGTGCCGTTCACCTGCTGCTGCGGCGCGAACGGTTCGGCGCGGTGCTCTGGGTCAACCTCCGCGGGCACACTCCCGACCTGCCGCCCGCCGCCCCGGAGGCAGTGCTCGAAGGGTTCCTGCGGCGGCTGGGGATGTCCGCCGACCGCATCCGGCTGCTGGACGCGGGCGGCTGCGTACGGGAGTTCCGCCGCCGGGCGGCCCGGCTGCGCACCCTGGTGGTGCTGGACGACGCGGGATCGGCGGCGCAGGTGGCGCCGCTGCTGCTCGGCGAGGGCTGCCGGACCCTGGTCACCAGCCGCCATCGGCTGACCGGACTGACCGGCGCCGGGCGGCTGCCGCTTGAGGTGTTCAGCCCTCGCGAGTCGCTGGACCTGCTGCGCAGGACCGCGGGCGCGGAGCGTGTGGATGCCGACCCGGTGACCGCCGCGCTGATCGCCGGCTCGGTCGGCCACCTGCCGCTGGCGCTCGGGGTAGTGGCCGGGCGGATCCGGGACCGGTTCGGCTGGACCCTCGCCGACCACCTGGAACTCCTCACCGGGCAGCGGGCCCGGCTGCGGTGCGAGGACAGCGTCGAGCTGGCGCTCCGGCTCTCCTACGAGAGCCTCGCGCCCGACTGCCGGCGGCTGTTCCGGCTGCTGGCCTGCCACCCGGGCCCCGATGTGGACTCCTGGACCGCCGCCGCGCTCACCGGGACCGACCGGTCGGCTGCCGCGGCCGGGCTTGCCGCCCTGCACGCCGCCCACCTCCTGCGCCAACCGACACCCGGGCGATACGAGTTCCACGACCTGGTACGCGTCTACGCGACGGCCCGTGCCCACGACGAGGAACCGGCGCGGACCCGAAGGGCCTCGTTCGACCGGCTGTTGGCCTACCACCGGCACGCCGCTGCGCGGGCGATGGCCGTTCTGGCGCCCTACGAGCGCCACCGCCGTCCGGCGCCTGGTCCCGGTGGTTCAGACCTGCCCCCGCTGCCCGATCGACGGGCGGCCGCGGCATGGATGGACAGCGAACGGGACGGCCTGCTCGCCGCCGCCGTAGCCGCGGCCGAACGGAGTGGCGCGCAGCGAGGCGGCGCGCAAGGGGTCGGCGCCGGTCACGCAGGGGTGCTCTCCGGGCTGCTTGCCCGGTACCTCGACACCGCCGGCCACTATCGCCAGGCCGAGGCGCTGCACGGCCTGGCCGCCCAGGACCCGGACCCCGCCACCCGGGCCGTCGCGCTGGCCCGACTCGGCGCGGTGCACTGGCGGTTGGGCCGCTTCCCTCGGGCCGAGGCCAGCTTCCGACAGGCGCTGAGGGGGTTCCGCACACTGGGCGACCGGGCTGGCGAGGGCTGGGCACTGGGCAACCTCGGCGAAGTGCTTCAGCACCAAGGCCGATACCCAGAGGCCCGCCATCACTACACGGCGGCACTGGCCATCGCCCGGGAGCTGGCCGCGTCGCACGGCGGGCGGGAACGGCTGGGTGCGCACGGGGTGCTGTATGAGCCGCTGGGCCGCTTCGCGGAGACGTTCGAGACCGGCGCCGAGATTCTGGCCATGAACCAGGAGATCCTGACCGTCGCGCGGACGGTGGGCGATCGGGTCAGCGAGGCCAACGTGCTGGGCAGCATCGGCTCCATCGAACGGCACACCGGGCGCTACCCGGCGGCTCTGACCGCCATCCACCAGGCGCTTGAGGTGGTCCGGGAGATCGGCCACCGCAACGCCGAAGTGACGCTGCTCAACGAACTGGGCACCACACTGCGGGTTTCCAGCGGGGCTGCGCAGGCCCGGCAGGCGTTGGAATGTCACCGGCTGGCCGCCGACCATGCCGCGGAACTGGGCGACCGGTACCAGCAGGCGCGGGCCCTGGAGGAGACCGGCCACTGCCACCGGCTGCTGGCCCAGCCGGACGCGGCCCGCGCCTCTTGGCAACGGGCCCTGGAACTGTTCGGCGAGCTCGGCACCCCCGAGGCCGCCGCGCTGGGCACGCTGCTGTCCGAGGAAGCCCAGCACGACCGCAGCGGGACCCGGTCATCCTGAGGCCTGGGGCGAACGGCGCGACCCATGAGCAGGCGCCCAGCCGTGGCCGCCCGTACTCAGGGGCATCGCGAAAGCCGGGACAACAGCGCAAGTCCCCAGCTCGAACACCTTCGATTTCGGCGCCGGGTCGAACCGCTCTCCGCGGATGAACCCCGCGGGAGAGCGGTTGGGTGGCTGATCAGGGATGGGGGTACCCCTGGCACTTGAGCGGCTGGGCATTCACGTCGTCAAGACAGACCACGACCCTCGTAGCCCCACCAGGTACATCAGCTGGGATCGTCAACTCGAAGGGCTTCACCCCGTCGCACAGGGTACTGGTGCTCCTGACACCCAACGAGTGGCCGGCGGAATCGTACGTCATCACCCACACCCTTCGGCAGCCGCTGCTGGGGATGGCCCGCCACGTCCCCGTGAAGCCGACCGACCTGTAGTACCAGGTGAGAGTGCCACGGACGTATGTGGCCCCGTACGTGACATCGACAGGGGTGGTCGGGTAGGCGGCGGGAGCGGCAGGTGCCGCCGGGGCCGATGCGGCGAGAGCGCCAGGTACCGCGGTGACCGACGCGGCCGCCGGGCTTTGGGCGTGGGCCGCCGTCGTTCCAGCCGCCGCGGCCAGGCCCATCACGAGAGCGCCCACGCCGATGCCGACACGTCTGATCGCTTTCATCTTTCCTCCCCATGCTGCGTGGACCCCCGGCTGGGATGATCCTGGCAGCCGGCCACCCGGCCGTCGTGCGTCCCGGTCAATGTCGGTCAATCGACCTCGTCCCGCACCGGACGCCTCAGCTCTGGTCACGCCGACGATCATCTCCCGCTGCCGAAGACGAACCTGAGCACGGCGGTGGCGACCTCCCCGGCACCACAGGCACGCGATATCGGCGCCGTCGAACCCGGCGCTATGCTGGACAAGCGTCCACCGCCGCCACTCGCCTCTCAAGCCATGGTTGGGCGAAAGCGTCGAGGAGACCGTGCTGCTAAAGCTTGTCCCGCATATGGGCGTGCGCTGGCGTTTTTCCTGACGGTACGGTCCTCGGGTGGAGTTGAAGAGGGTGAGCGAGTGCCCGTTGCACGGGGGCGGAGTGTGTCCTGATCACCTGGTCGGGCGGCGTCTTAAGCAAGTAGTGGCTTCGTGGCATCTGTACGGCGCGGAGGCTCCGTCCGGCCCGCTGGACGTGTGGCTGATCGACAGCGAGGCGGTGGCCACGCACGTCACGACCGGATCGGACTGGTGCCTGATAGTGGAGACGTCGCCCCCCTTCGCGGGATACGACATGGCGGATTCAGGTCGCGTCGAGGTGGCTCCGATCAGCGGCGAGACGCCGTTCGCGGATCACCTCGACGAGACAGTACTGGCAGTCAGCGAAAAAGGTGACCCGGACAGCGGGCGGCAGGCAGTCGCGATCACCTTCGGCTCCGGCCGTGTCCGCTGTGAGACCTGGTCCGGCGAGCTCCACCTATCCGGCAAGTGAGCATCACGCCCTCACATGCGGGAACCGTGTGAGGATCCCGCCGTGGCCAGTGTGATCACGGCGTCGCCGTCCTGGATAGCCCCGTTCACCGGGTAGGCCTCGCTCGGAAAAGGACGACTCTGGGCTACCTTGCCGACCGCGACCATATGAATATCGCCACCAGCCAAGCGTCCCCCTGGCCGTCCCCGGACTTCCCTGATGGCCGAGCATTCCCAGGGGCAACGTGCGTCCGCGAGCCTCCGGTTACGCCATTGGAGTGGCTGAAGTCACTGGATCAGTACTTCTCCTCTGACACGCCGTTGATCCGGTTATGGATCCACGACACTCCTGGGAGCAGAATCGGGCGATCGCCGAGGAGTTCTGCTATTACGACGAGCAGGTCAGGATCGCCGAGACGGTCCTTGCCCAGGCACAGAGCGCACGCCAGCACGCGTTGGCCGCTTTCGCGGTCAGCCTCGGACGAGACCGTTCAGCAGCCGACTTGCTGGGACTTGCCGAACGTGATGTACGGTCCGCGCGCCGTAGCGTCGGCAGGAAAGAAGCCCGCAGCGTGGCCGATGAGTTGCTGGCTTCCTTCCACCGTCGCGCCATGCGGGAAGGTTCCGGAGGCGGAGGCCGTACGGACGAATCCGATGCGCCGGCCTCCGCCGGGCCGCTGCCGCTGTCGGCGCTGGACGAGGCACTGGCGGAGGGCTGGCGCAACGGCGTGGACCTGCACGCGCTGGCCACGGAGGCCGGCGTGGAGGTGAATACCGTGGTCGACCGTCTCAAGACGCTCTCCACCCAGGGCCTACTTCCTGATCCCGACTCCCCGACCGTTCCCCGCGGCCGGCATCGCCGCACCGACAACTCCGAGCACCACTCCCCCGGGTCAGTGCCCACCGGGCAGCAGAACCCGCGGGATGCCGGGGAGGCCGAGGCGGACGTGCCGCTGGATCCCTGGGCTGCCTGGGAAACCGAGTTCTCCGCCGCCGCGGGGTGTCCGCCCCCGATGCCGCATGCCGCAGCCGAGCCGTCACAAGGCCGGATGCTCATCACCATGGTGGTACCGAAAACGTAAGGGGAGCCGGGTGGTTCGTGCCCGTCAGCCGTAGGTCGTGAGCAGCGGGGTGTCTTCGTCCGCGGACCCGTCGAGGTCCCGGGTGAGCTCATGACGTACGGCGGTCCGGGCAGCAGGTGCCCGTACCGCCGTGTCGGGGGCCGTGTGGTCACTGGAGGGAGCGGTGGTCGCGGACGAAGGGCAGCCGGGCCCAGATGCGGCCCAGGCCCCAGGTGTGGCCGGCGTAGGTGGCGGCGAGGGCGACGGCCACGGCCGCGTAGATGACGTGGTAGTCGATGAGGGGGTTCGTCGACATGCTCGGCGAGCCGTCCGACAGGTGCTTCGCCGGGGGCCACTCCGCGATCCACATCAGGGCCATCATCACCGTGGTGCCCAGCGCGGCGAGCCGCAGCGCCACGCCGAGGACCAGCGCGAGGCCGATGCCGAACAGACCGAGCATGAACAGCCAGTCGGCCCAGGCGTCGCCCGCCCAGGAGTGGAAGGTGCTCTCCATCGGACCGACCGCCACGTTGCCGAGGAAGCCCTCGGCGGGCGAGCCGCCGTCGATCCAGGCACCGTTGCCCGGGGTCGAGTAGCCGAGGCCGAAGGCCTTGTCCAGGAAGGCCCAGAGGAAGACGAGACCGGTGATCACCCGGACACCGGCCAGAACGTGGCCGACCACCGGGGACGTGGCCCTTTCGCCCGCCGCGGCCTCGGTCCGGTTCCCGTTCGTCGAGCGCGCCGCACGACGCTGCGGCAGGCGGAGGGCGGAGTGCCGTGGGGGCTGCTGGTGCACTGCCATGATTGTGCGCTCCCTTTGCGTGATTTCTCGTTGCCGTCCGGTCCGTTCACCTCCAATCTCCCGTTCGGGGTGCCGTCTGCGGATGGTCTGACGAGGGCGTGCGTACGGGGCCGATGGTCGCCGGGGCGAAGGGCTCATCGGACCCGGCGCGGCGGCCTGATGGGCGGGCACGAGGACGACCGGGCGGCCGGCTCCCTGCAGCCCCTCCGGCAGGGAGGTTCGGCCGGGCCCGGCGCGCGTACGCCGTCCGGGCCGGGCGGCGGCCCCCGGGGGGACCTGTCGACCGACCGCGGCGGGTCCATCGGCCCTGCGGTCGCCCCCGGGAGGCACCTGAGGCGTACCGGCCTCGCGCCGGATCCTGGTCGCGGTCCCCTGCCGGCGGGGGACCGCCACCGGAGGGAGAGAGTTCATGATGAACACGAGCACCGGTCTGCTCGGCGCGCTGCAGCCCGAGACGCGGGAGCGTCTGCTGGAGACCGCGGGGAGCGTGTCCTTCGACGCAGGGCAGCGGATCTTCAACGAGGGCCAGCGCGCCGACCGGTTCTGGATACTGCGCACCGGCTCGGTCACCCTCGACCTGCATGTGCCCGGGCGCCAGGCCGCCACCGTGGAGACGCTCGGTTCCGGCGATCTGCTGGGCTGGTCCTGGCTCTTCCCGCCGTACCAGTGGCACCTGGGGGCGCAGGCCATGAGCCCGGTGCGCGCCCTGGAGTTCGACGCCCGGGTGATACGGGCCCTGTGCGAGGCGGATCCGGTCACCGGCCGGGACGTCGCCCGCCGGGTCGCCGAGATCATCGGTCACCGGCTGCAGTCGGCCCGCACCCGTCTGCTCGACCTGTACGGGCCCTACGGCAGCGGGTCGTGGCTCTGACCCTGCCGGGTGACGCGGTACGGGGAGGGCCCGGTCAACCGCCGGCGGGCGGCGAACCCGTACCGGGCCCGGCATCCCCGGCGCCGTGCTCTCCGTGCCTGCGCAGGCCGAAGATCGTGGACCGGATGATTTCGACGGTCTCGTCGAGTTCGCGCACGGCGCGCAGCAGTTTCTCCTCGCCCTCCGGGGTGCGCTCCAGGCGGACCGTGCTCTGCAGCGTCATCC
This sequence comes from Streptomyces sp. B5E4, assembly GCF_039871555.1. Lineage (NCBI taxonomy): Bacteria > Bacillati > Actinomycetota > Actinomycetes > Kitasatosporales > Streptomycetaceae > Streptomyces > Streptomyces sp. B5E4. Next base: position 117,460 of record NZ_JBDPMI010000007.1, on the reverse strand, counting down.
CGGTGGCGAAGAGCCGCTGGATGGCCAGGTCGTGCAGGTCGCGCGCGATCCGCTCGCGGTCCGAGGACAGCGCCAGCCGCTCGGCGTCGCGGCGGCGGTCGGCCAGTTCCAGCGCCAGCGCCGCCTGCCCGGCGAAGCCCTGCAGCGGCGCGGTCTCCTCGGGGGTGAACGCCGGTTCGCCGGAGGCGCGGGCGAGGAACAGCACGCCCCGCCGGCCCTCCTCGGTGCCCATCGGCACGGCGACCGCGGGGCCGAGGCCGATGTCGCGCAGTGTGTTGCCGTACAGGCGCGGCTCGCTCTCAACGTCGTCGCTGAGCACGAGCTCCCCGCCGGCGTACGCGAGTCCGGACAGCGAGTCGTGGACGGGCAGCAGCCTCTCCCGGTGTGCCTCGGCGCCGGGGCCGCGGGCGAGCGCCACGCGGAGCCGCGCGGCTCCGGGCACGGGCAGCGCCACCGACCCCAGCCGCGCGCCGAGTTGTCCCCGGGCTCGTTCGACGATCAGGCCGAGCACGGCCTCCTCCGGTTCTCCGGACAGCAGCGCGGCGGTGACCTCGGCGGAGGCGGCGAGCCACCGCTGCCGCCGGCGGGACTCCTCGTACAGCCGGGCGTTCTCGATGGCCACGCCCGCGGCGGCGGCGAGCGCGGCGAGCACGGTCTCGTCCTCGGCGTCGAACTCCTCCCCGCCGCGCTTGTCGGTCAGGTAGAGGTTGCCGAAGACCTCGTCGCGCACCCGGATCGGGACGCCGAGGAAGGAGTGCATCGGGGGGTGTCGGCCGGGGAAGCCGGCCGCGGCGGGGTGCGCGGATATCTCGCGCAGCCGCAGGGGCTCCGGGTGGTCGATGAGCATGCCGAGCACGCCGCGTCCGCACGGCGGTGCGCCGATGGCCGCCTCCTGCTCCTCACCGGCGCCGACCGGCAGGAACCGCGCGAGCCGCCGGTCTCGGCGGCCCTCCTCGGCGAGGACGCCCAGGGCACCGTAGCGTGCGTCGACGAGGTCGACCGCCGCCTCGACGATGCGCCGCAGCACCTGGCCGAGTTCCAGGTCGCGGCCGACGTTCAGTACGGCGTCCAGCAGACCGTGCAGCCGGTCGCGGGTGCCGCGGACCTGCTCGACGTGCAACTGCAGTTCCCCCAGCAGGTCGTCCAGTCGCAGCCGGGGCGCCCGGCCGCCGGCACATGTGGGTTCACCTGGCATGCAGTCGTCCCTTCGGCAGAGCCCTTGCGCGGCGACGGCGCCGTACGTCGGCCATCTTCCCGGTCGTCGATCTTGCGGGTCGTCGATTTTCCCGCCAGGGTCCGTCGTCGCGGCGGCGGGCGCGTAGGGCCGCCCGGGACGCGGCGGGGGGACCGTCCGGCTCCCGTCTCCCGGGACGTAAGGGAAGGCCGGCGTCCCGGCCCGCCTCGTCGCCGGGCCGACCCGGCTCCTGCCACCGGCCCGCACGGGACGGATAATCGTTCTGCGTTCAGGTGCTCACGTGCCCGTATGGCAGCGGGTGTGCGACCGATCCCCGAGGAGACCCATGGCCGACACCCCTGCATCCACCGCGCAGCGTCCGATACGCGTCTTCCTGCTCGACGATCACGAGGTCGTACGACGCGGCCTGCACGATCTGCTCGACGCCCAGCCCGACATCGACGTCGTCGGGGACGCCGCCGACGCCGCCGAGGCGCTGGCCCGCGGCCCGGCCCTGCGGCCCGACGTGGCGGTCCTGGACGTGCGGCTGCCCGACGGAGACGGGATCACCGTATGCCGCGAGCTGCGCTCCCGCATGCCCGGGCTGGCCTGCCTGATGCTCACGTCCTTCGACGACGACCAGGCGCTGCTCGACGCCATCCTCGCCGGCGCCTCCGGCTACGTGCTGAAGGAGATACGCGGCGCCGAGATCGTCAACGCGGTACGTACCGTCGCCACCGGCCAGTCGATGCTCGACCCGGCGACCACGACCCGGCTGATGGACAGCCTGCGTCAGGAGGCGGAGCCCGACCCCGGGGACGCGGCGCTGGCCTCGCTGACCGACCGCGAGCGCGACATCCTCCAGTTGATCGGCGACGGGCTGACCAACCGGGAGATCGGCGAACAGCTCTACCTCTCCGAGAAGACCGTCAAGAACCACATCTCCCGCATGCTGGCCAAACTCGGCGTCGAGCGACGCATCCAGGCAGCGATGATCGCCAGTCAGGCCAAGGGGGCGAACGCGGACGGCAAGCGGCCGGACGGTCGCCACTGACCCGCCCGTGGCGGGCGGCCGCCCGCGTCGCCGGGGTGCTCAAGGCCGGGCGGACCCGCCGGGGTGCCCGGGGAGAGGAACGCGCCACGCGAGCCGGGTGCCGCCGCTCGGCCGGGCGGTGGCCTCGAAGGTGCCGCCCAGTTGCGTCGCGCGCTCGCGCAGGTTGGCCAGCCCGCTTCGGCGCGTACCGGGGCCGAGGCCGCGGCCGTTGTCGCTGACCGTGAGCAGCAGCTCCGGGCCGGTGTCGAGCACGACCTCGGCGGCGGACGCCCGGGCGTGCTTGCCGATGTTGGACAGCGCTTCGCGCAGCACGGCCAGCAGGTGGACGCCGACCTCCTGGGGTACGGCGGTGTCGACCGGTCCGTCGAAGGTGACGGTGGGTGCGAAGCCGAGGGGGCGGCGGGCGGCGGCGACCGCGTCGAAGATCTGCGCCCGCAGGCTCGTGGCCTGCCGCGGGGCACGGTGCAGGTCGAAGATCGCGTTCCGCAGCTCCTGGATGGTGGCGTCGAGTTCGCCGACGACTCCCTCGATGCGGCCGACCGCCCGGTCGTGGTCGAGGAGGGCGGTCACGCTCTGCAGCGTCAACCCGGCGGCGAACACCCGCTGGATGACCATGTCGTGCAGGTCGCGCGCGATCCGCTCGCGGTCGGCCATCACCTCACGCTCGGCGCGGGCGGCGGCCAGCTCGGACTGCAGGACCAGGCGGCGGCCGATGTCCTGGGCGACGATGGAGTAGCCGGTCACGGCCCCGTCGGCGCCCCGCATCGCGGAGACGGTGACGGACACGTCGACGAGGCCGCCGTCGGCGCCGTGCCAGCGGGTCTCCACCGGCTCGGCGTGCTCCCCCGACGCCGCACCGGCCAGCGCGTCCTCGAAGGCCGGCAGCGCATGTTCGGGAAGGAGTTCGTCGGCGGACCGGCCCACGATGGCGTCGGCGTCGTGGCCGAGAAGGCGGGCGGCGCCGGGGTTCCATGTCCGGATCATGCGCTGTGGATCGATGGAGATCACGGCGTCGCCGGAGGCCACGACGATGGCGGCGAGCCGTGCGGCGGCACCGCGCGCCTCCTCCAGTTCGGTGTGCAGGGCGATGAGGCCGTGGTCGGCGTCGCTCAGCTCGCGGCTCAGCTCGGCGATCTGCCGTCCGGCCTCGGCCAGTTCGGTCTCCCGCCGCCGGAGCGCCTCCTGCGCTTCGACGAGCGTACGCGGCGCGGGCGTGCTCTTCATTTCGCCTCTCCCGGGTCGTACGGGCCTCTTCGCTCCCATGACGGCACCTCGGTGACGATCAGTACGGTGGCGTCGTCGGCCGGCCGGCCGTGGTCGCGGTGGAGCACGGCGGCGACCAGCGCGGGGGCGTGCCGCAGCAGGCCGCGGTGCGCGGTGAGGTCCCAGCCGCTGCGGATCCCGTCGGAGGCCAGTACGAGGGTGGCGCCCGGTTCCCAGGGAGCGCGCTCGACGTGCGGGCTCGGCGGCGCCGGCCGCGTGCCGAGAGTGCCGGGCCGGCCGAGGAGCGGCCTGCTCCCCCCGCGGTGCAGGACGCGTCCGCTGACGTTGCCGATCCCGGCGAACGCCAGCGCGCCGCGGTCGGCGTCGATCCGGCACACGCCGAGCACGCCGCCGCGGGTCGCGCGCATCGCCTCGTGCGCACGGTCCAGGTACGCGGCGGGGTCGGTCACCAACTGGCGCTCGAACTCCGCCAGTGCCGCACGTGTGGCCACCGCCGCCGCGGGCCCGTGGCCCAGGCCGTCGACGACGACGGCGTCCAGCCTGCCGTCGCCGGGGCGTACCGCCCAGCCGTCGCCGGATTCGCTCTCGCCCGCGTACGGGACGTTGACGCCGCCGTAGCGCCAGCGGGAGGGCACGGGCCGGGGGGTCCGGTCGAGGCGGGCCAGGACGACGGTGCCGGCGCGAGTGCTGTAGCAGTCGAAGTCGCGGGCCAGGCGCCGTACGGCGGGGAGTCCGGCGCCCAGCCCGCCGCCGGCGCGGGACGGCCGCGGGCCGGGTGCGGGGGCGCGTGCGGGTGGGCCGTACGGCGGCGGGGGCATGCGCTCCGGCGGGATCCCGGGGCCGTGATCGACGGAGATCAGCTCGATGCCCCCGCCGGCCGGGCGGAACAGCACGTAACCGCCGGGGTGTGCGTGGCGCAGCAGGTTGGTGCCCAGCTCCGTCACGGCCAGCTCCGCCTCGCCGGCACGCAGCCCGGGCCGGCCGGCGGCGAGCCGGGCGACCGCCCGGCGCAGGGCGCCGACATCCTCCTCGGTGCCGACGGGGAAGCGCAGGTGCGGGGCGGCGGTCACCGTTGCCACTTCTCGATCACCACCGTGGTTCCGGAGCCCGGCGCCGAGGTCACCGTCAGCCGGTCCACCAGACGACGCGCGCCGGGCAGTCCGAGACCCAGGCTGCCGCCGGTGCTGAAACCGTCGGTGAGCGCGGCGTCGACGTCCTCGATTCCCGGGCCCTCGTCGGTGAACGTCGCGCGGACACCCCGCCGGCCCCCGGCCGCGACCTGCTCCGCGATCAGTCTGCCGCGGGAGCCGGTGGCGTACTTGAGGATGTTGCGGGCCAGCTCGCTGCCGGCGGTGATGAGCTTGGTCTCGTCCACCAGGCCCAGGCTCGCGCTCCTCGCCTGCGCGCGCAGGGCCTGGCGCACCCGTATCAGATCGGTCTGGTCGGCGATGACGATGTCGTCCGTGTCCGACACCGCTGTCCCCGGGTCAGCCCGCACGGCGGTCGGCGCGGCGCAGCCGCGCCAGCAGCGCCAGTCCTTGTTCGGCGTTGAGGGCGGTGTCGAGACCGCCCATCGGAACGCCGAGTTCCACCAGGGTGACGGCCACGGCCGGCTGGATGCCGACCACAGCCACCTGCGCGCCGAGGAGTCGCACCATGGCGACCATCCGGGTGAGCACCCGGGCGATGAACGAGTCGACCACGCTCAGCCCGCTGACGTCGATCAGCATGCCGCCGGCGCCGGTGCGGGCGACCTCGTTCGTCAGATGCTCCTCGATCCTGACGACGGTGGTGTCGTCGAGATCGCCCTGCAGCGCGACCAGCAGCGTGTCACCGATCTGCATGACCGGCACGGGCCCGCCGGTCACAGGACCCCCCGCAGAGGGTCCGCGGCCGGGGGAGCTCCCTCGTCACGCTCCCGGAGGAGAGCCAGCGCCAACTGCAGGGCGTCACGCAGGGTGTTGCGGGAGCGCAGCCGCCCCATGTCGATACCCAGATGGACCATGGACTGGGCGGTCTCGGGCCGTACGCCGCTCATGATGCTCTCCGTGCCCATCAGCGCGGCGGCCTGGACGGTCCGCAGCAGGTGCTGCGCGACCTGGGTGTCGATGGTCGGTACGCCGCTGATGTCGAGGATCGCCACCTCGGCCTGGGTCTCGGCGATACGCTCCAGCAGCCCTTCGGTCAGCCGGGCCGCCCGGACCGAGTCGAGGGTGCCGATGAGCGGCAGGGCCAGCACCCGGTCCCACACCTGGATCACCGGGGTCGACAGTTCCATGATCTCGTCGCGCTGCCGCATCAGGCGCTGCTCGGTCTCGCGGCGCTCGGTGACGTCGCGGATCGCCGCGGCGACCAGGACCCCCTCGTCGGTCCCCAGCGGGCTGAGGCTGATCTCGACGGGGAACTCGGTGCCGTCGCAGCGCAGCCCCCACAGCTCCAGGCCCACGCCCATGGGGCGTGTTCGGGGGTCGGCGAGGTAGCCGGCGCGGTGTCCGTAGTGATGCCTGCGGAACCGCGGCGGGACCAGGACCTCGATCTCCCGGCCGATGAGCTGCCCCTCGTCGTATCCGAAGAGGAGGTCGGTCTGCCGGTTGGCGAGCCTGATGCGGCCGTCGGGTCCGATGATGACCATGGCGTCCGGAGCCGACTCCAGCAGGCCCTGGAAGAGGGCGTCCGCACGCCGCTGCTCGCTGGCGTCCTTGACCACCTCGGCGAAGCCGGACACCTCACCGTTCGCGTCCCGGATCGCGGTGAGCACCGAACTCGCCCAGTACCGGGCGCCGTTCCCGCGCTGCCGCCAGCCCTCGGACGCGTACCTCCCGTTCTTCCGCGCGGCGGCCAGCGCCTGCTCCGGCCGCCCCGCGGCGCGCTCGTCGGCGGGGTAGAACAGGGCTGCCGGCTGCCCCAGGACCTCGTCCTCGCCGTAGCCGTGCAGCACCCGGGCGCCACGGTTCCAGCCGGCGATCCGGCCGTCGGCGTCGAGCCGGACGATGGCGTAGTCGGTGATCGCGTCCAGCAGCGACTCCAGGTCTCGTAGCCGTGCGTTCGCCTCAGGATCCTCCGCCGCAGCCTCCGTCACCTTCGGCCTCCCTCCCTACGGGACCATCGAACTCCAGTCCGTGCGCCGGATGCTACTCCGACCCACGTCCCGCGGCGCAGACGACCTGCGACAGCCCGGCCTCACGGGTGAGTGCCGGTGCCATGCGCATCGGCCCGTGGCGAGCGGCGATCGAGGCGACGGAATCCGGGACCGCGGACGAGGCCGGTGCGCTCTCCACGCCCGTGCCGGAAACGGCTGCCAACAGCCGCTCCACCTCATTGCGTCGGGACGGCGTGAGAGCAATACGCCCTTCGGTGGTGTAACCCTCGAAGAGCCCGCAGCAATTTGCCAGTTACCCGTAGATGAGACGCAAGAGTGACATTGGTCGCCCAATCTGCAAATTCCCTGACTTCAACGCCTCGCAGAGCGTGACCGCGCCGTGTCAAAATCCGCTGACCTGTTCACCCGACAGGGCCTCGCGTACGGAAATGGGGTACCACCCATGCTCTCCAGGCTGTCCGTGAGAACCATCCTCGCCACTCTCGCCATCACCGGGCTGGTCGCCACCGCGCCCTCGGCGGTGGCCACCTCCCCGGACACAGTCGCCAAACCCGCCACGACACCGGCGTCCGCCACGTCGCCGTCCGCCGGTGTCACCGTGAAGATGCCGGACAAAGTCGCCGACCGTCTCGGCGCCGGCCGCAAAGCGCTGATCGACGCCGTCTCCGCCGATGTCCTCTCCCGGTCCCACGACGCCAAGGGCCTCGCCCCGGCGGAGGCTGTCAGCAAACTCGCCGCCGAGGGCCGCGAGGTGGTCGTCGACGTCCGCACCGTCTCGCCCGGATGGGCCCGCGGTGTGGCGTACGTCGAAGCCTCACGCAAGGCCCACGGCCAGCCGGAGGGCTGGCTCTACATCGCCCACCGCAAGAACGGGCGCTGGGTCTCCGGTCTCGAAGGCGACCGCGAATTCGCCGACCACGTGGCGACATCACCGCTCGTCGGCAAGGCGGAGCGGAAGGCCATGACGGACTACGCGCAGCGCACGGCGACCCCGGACAAGAAGGCGTCACCGACGGGGGCCACGGCCAACACCGGCGGGCTGCTCCTGCCTTGGATGCCCGACTACTACATGACCGTGACCGGCGGTCCGCACTCCCACACCGGCGGGTCCGGCTACTGGAGCAGCCTCGACTTCGCCGGCGGCAACGCCAGCGGGCGGGTCCGATCGTCCCGTGAAGGCACGGCGACCTCGATGTGCGGAGCCGGCGGCGGCTGGACCAGGGTCATCCACCCCGGCGGCTTCTCGACGGACTACTACCACATGTGGAACACGACCTACTACAACGGGACATCGATCGGGCGCAGCGCCCTGCTCGGCACCATCGGCACCGACGTCTGCGCCGGCGGTTCGGCGACCGGCGCCCACGTGCACTGGAGCCTGCGCACGTACGACGCGAACCTCAATGGCCAGTACACCTGGCTGAACGGCCGCACCATCGGCGGCTGGACCTGGTGGAACGGCTCCAGCCAGTACACCGGCTGCGGCACCCGCCTCGGCTACTCCGGCTGCCCCGGCACGGCGATCTACAACCGCACCAGTTGACGGCGGCTCGGCAACTCGGCCTTGGAGCCCTCCCGCGGGCCGCGGCGGGGCTCCAAGGGTCGCAGATCCGTCGTAGCGTCATTCATCACTTGAGATCCACTGTCGGTGCACAGTTGCCTTGCTACCGGTCACCAGGCTTGCCGGCGGAACGTCATCCGCCACGACTGCGCCGGCGGCGACCACCGCGTCACGGCCGATGCTGACGCCGGGCAGGATGGTGGCACCGGCACCGATCCACACATTCTCCGCCACGTTGATCGGTGCGCCGGTGAGGTACAGCCGCCGCTCCCCGGGATCGACCGGGTGGCCGCTGGTGATGAACGTGACCTTCGGTCCGATCATCACGCGCTCGCCGAGGCGGATGCCGGCATAGTCCAGGAACGTGCAGTTCTGGTTGATGAAGACGCGTTCGGCGAGGTCGAGGTTCAGGCCGTGGTCCGTGAAGAAGGGCGGATAGATCGTGACTCTCGGCGGCAGTGGCTTGCCGAGGATCTGTTCGAACAGTTCCGCCTTGCCCGCTTCGTCGTCGAAAGGCAGGACGTTCAGGCGGGAAGTGAGCTCAGTGACCCGCACGACCCGCTCGGCCATGGCCTGGAACTCGGCACTGTGGATGCGCATGAGACGGTCGCTGGACATTGCCACGGTCCTTGTGGAACCAATCATCTAGTCGTCGCCGCTGGTGTTGCCGTTGCCTCCACGACGTCGGCCGCCCGCGGAGCTGCGCACGACGTTCCCCGCGGCGAGCGTCAAGGTCGCCGCGGCGCGGACCCATCGGGGCCCTCCACGTGCCGCCCACACCACACATGCGCACCCCCCGAGAACGAGCGCCAGGACGACAAGCAGTATCGGAATGATCAAAACTCTCCACCTCTGCGTTCAGTCCTTCGATCCTGCCGATCATCTCAGGCCCGGGGGGCGTTCGGTGAGACGGCTGACGGCTCCGCCCCGCGGAGCAGTTGCTCTGTCAGGGCGCGCGTCGGGCAGGTCCTTGCGCACCTTCCCAGCCCTATCACGGCCCCTGCCCCTGCCCGGCAGGGGCAGGGGCAGGGGCAGGATCCGGCGTACGGCGGGCGCTAGCGTGCCTGGGGTGGCACGGGGAGGGCCCTGTCGCGGTCGAGCTGGAGCAGGGTCAGGACGAACAGGGAGTCCGTCCAGCCGAGCGGAACGACCGACGCCGGGTTGCCGTCGTTGTCGACCTTCTCCGGCAACTCGCCGAGGACGTTGCGCTTGGAGAGCACCCAGTCGAGCACCCGGCCGGCCTTCTCCTGCTCGCCGAGGCCGGCCCATGCCAGCCCGAAGAACGACGTGCTCGGTGTCCAGGTAGACGTGCCCCAGTTGTGGCCCGGGTCGTCGCCGGGGACGACGCCACCGTTCGGGCGCAGCAGAGCGTCATAGGTGGAGTCGAGCGCGTCCGGCAGATCGGAGGGCGCGGTGTTGAAGGGCGGTGCCATGAAGGCGGCCGCACTGTCGCGGCCGTGCAGACCGTCCACGGTGCGCTGGTAGCCGAGGGGGGCGAAGCGCTCGGCGATCGCGTCCGACAGCTTGCCTGCGGCCTCTGCCCATGTCGCCGCGTGGTCGTCATGGCCGAGAGCCCGGGCAAGGTCCGCCGCGGCGTTGAGGCCGCTGAGCAGCGGTGCGGCGGTTCCGATGTTCGGGGTTGTGGTGCCGAGTTCCCAGTAGTCCGGCGACGCGGGCGGCAGTCCCTCGCCGTCCAGGGAGTCGGCAGCGTAGTCGGCCGCCTTCTCGATCGCCGGGTACAGCTTCTCCAGGTCCGCGTCGCGGGTCCTGCGCGGAGCGGCCTGGTACCACTGCCACGTGGACCAGGGAACCCAGCCGTTCGCGTCGAGCTGCCAATGCCGGTTGTCGGGCGGTCCCGCGCCGTCCAAGGTGGTACGCGCTTCCCAGGTGCCGTCCGGGCGCTGGGTGGAGGCGTTGTACGCCAGGATCCGGTAGGCGTCCTCCGGGTGTCCCGTATGCGCGAACGCCGCCGCGACGTAGCTGGAGTCGCGGGGCCACGAGTATTTCCAGATGGAGTACCAGGCGGCGGCGGAGGCTCCGTTGGGCTGGACGAGAGCCTTCATGGAGAGCAAGGCCCGTGCGGCGGCCTTGCGTTGCGGTCCCGTCTTGCCGGGGACGGTGCCGCGCTTCAGCCAGGCGCGTGACTCGCTGATCTGACGCCGTGCGTCAGGGTCGTTCGCCCGCACCGTCACCGGCTCGGTCCCGCCCGCGGGAAGGTAGCGCCAGCGGCCGCTGGGGAGCCGCAGCACGTTGCTGTCCCGCACGTACTCGGAGCCGTACGCCTGCACGGGCGTGATGGCTTCCGTGGTCTTCCCGTTGGAGTACAAGCCCGCCGTGGAGGCGGCGAAGATGTGGTCGGGCACGGCGCGGTAGCACGCGTCCGGATCGCCGCAGCCCTCGGCACCGGTCGGGTTGATGAAGAAGGCGGTACGGGTGGCGTATGCCCGCCAGCCTCCGAGGACCGGGAGGTCGTAGTTCCAGCTGGTGAGCGACCCCTCGACGGGTGACCTGGTGCCGTGCCAGGCGATCGCCTTGCTCTCCGTCGTGGTCGCTTGCGCGAACAGGTAATAGGTCGTTCCGGGGGTGACGTCAACGCCGAGCGGGAAGTCGACCCACCCCGCTCCGCCGCCGCCGAGCTGCGCGAGGTCCCGCGTGCTCGAAGAGATCGCGGAGGCGGGATCCTCACGCACCGTCCGAACCTCCACCGTGAGGGTGCCCGAGGTGGCACGGCTCGCCAGATAGAGAGAGGCCTTCTCCACACGGCCGTCAGCCGTGGTGAACTCCTGGGCCGCGGCGTTGTTCGGGCTCTTGATGCTGAACAACGCGGTGTCGAAGCGCGGCTGTCCGTCGTACGCCGGCGCTGCGGCAGCCGCATCACGGGGCCATCCCTGCGACGCCACGAAGACCACCGCCAGGGCGAGCAGCGCTGCCCAGCGATGCAGGCGGCCGGGAGGGCGGGCCCTCACCGGCACGGGAGTCGAAGCACTGTGCACGATCAACCTCCAAGTGTCGCCTCAGGCGCCCGGGAGCCGCGATGGCGCCGATGCCCTGACGTCCTGCTCGCTGGAACAGGCATCCGCACGTGCCTGAGTTCACTCAAGGGTCGCGAATCCTGACAGACGCTCTGCTTTGCCCTCCTAAGCCCTCGTTGGTGACGGCAGAAGCACATGCACACGGCGTCAAGGTGCAGGGGATCTCGCCGGCACATTGCGGCAAGATTGGACTACACCACTGACCCGACGAGGATGAACGTCTCCCCCTGGGCCGTCAAGCCTGCACGGCGAGATTGCTCCAACCACGGCAAACGTGCCACGGCCCTTGCGTACGTGAAATCGGTACGGCAGCGACCGCCGCTCGGCCTGACAGTCCGGCAGGCCGAGCGGCAGTACGCAGACAGTGGCCGGTGGCGGAAGGCGAGGAACCGGAACGCCAGGGCGCGGATACCGGCCGGCCGGGATCAAGTGAGGGGCTGTGTCACCGTCTTGCCGAGGTTCGCGCCGGAGCCCAGCTCGAAGGTGGCGCGGCGAGTGCGGCCGGGGGCGGCGAGGGTGACGGCGACGGTCAGGCCGGGCTGGTCGGGGTTGGCGACGCTCGTCACGGCCGAGCTGCCGGACTCCTTGAGTATGACGACGGCGGGCTGATCGACCCGCAGCGTACGGCGCGAACCCAGGTCGAGGGAGCCTGCGGCATGGAAGGTGGCCATCGTCAGCCTCAGCCGCGGGTGGAGGACCGCCTGAACCTGCTCGTCGTTGCGCAGGATCCTGACCGCCGGCCCGGCCGCGTAGGACCGTACCGTCGCCGGTGATGCGCCGGGCAGGACGATGTAGGCGTATTCCGCCCGCTGCGGGGCTCGGCCGTGATCGAAGTAGAGCGTGAAGGCATTCCGCGTGACGGGATCGCGGTCGATCCAGCTCCCGTTCTGCTCCTTGTTCGAGACCTTGAGCGGTCCCCCCTCGGGGAATACGTAACCGATCTCGTCGTTGTATGCCCATGAGGCACTGATGGCTGCGGAATCGGTCCCCAGGCGCACGCTCTTACCGCCGACGGTGGCATTCGACCGGGCCGCGCCCTGGTTCACGGTCGTGTGGACGGCGTGCTCGGAGCCGGAGCTGATTCCCGCGCCGAGAGCGACCATCTCGTCGTCGAAGTAGAAGTAGCTCTTGCGTCCGGTGGTCGAGGACCGGTCGAGGGTGAAGACGTCGGCTCCGTAGTGCCCGTCGGAGACACCGCCGGTGAAGCTGCCGGCGTTACGCTTTCCCGACGTCGACGTCACCTTGGCGTACGGCGCTGTGATGCCTGGGTAGTGGAACCAGTCGAAGGCGGGCACGAGGTCGTCGTATTCCCGGTTCGTGACCTGGATCGACGTGACGCCCTGCGCGTTCCAGTCGATCTCGTTGCCGACTTCCGGCCGGAAGGTGGAGCGGTACTCGCTGCCGACCATGCGTGGCGAATTGATCCTCGTGAAGATTCCGTACCCGTCGCGCAGGTGCGAGGAGAACTCTGAGCGCCAGAAGTACTTGTGCCCGGTCACGCCGTTCTCGCGGGTCTTCCCGCGGATGTTGTCGGCGAGCTTCTTGTAGGCCGCCGCGTTGCCCTCGTCGGCCCGCGCCATCCGGTCGAGCGGATCCAGGAAGTCCGCCGCATAGCTCGTGACGCCGTCGATCGTGTTGGCGGGACGGTACCCGAGGTACATCATCCCGATCTCCCCGCGGATCAACCAGCGCGTCCCATCGAGGATGTAGAAGGCGATGGCGTCGACTTCTTCGTCGGAGAGGGCGAAGCTCGTGCCGCGCGAGACATCGGCCCACGCGGCGACGATGGTGAACAGCGCCATGCCGTAGCCCTCGCTGTAGAGCTGTGCACCGTGCGCCCAGAAGCTGGAGTCGACCTGCACGGCCTCCTTGATGCCGCCGCTGCTGTCGACCGCGATCGTCTGCGACATGGTGTCGTAGCCCTGCTCGATGTCGGCGGTCGAGCGCTTGGCGACAGCCTCGTAGAGGTAGTTCTCCGTCCTCCAGGATCCGTTCGCCCCGACCGGATCGAGCCGGCCGGTGTTGTGTGCGTAGGTCACTTCGCGTGCCTCGGCGCTGAGTTCGCCGCCGACGAAGATCGACACGCGGCCCATGGCCATGGACTTGCCGATCTCGACCTCCCACCAGTTCGTGCTGGTCGGTTTGACGCCGTCCCAGTACAGAAGTGCACGGTTCAGGGCCTCGATAACCTCCGGCTTCCCGTAGCCGGGCGCGTCCGGATCGCGGTAGGCGTGGGCCATCGCCATCATGCGGTAGAGCGCGTGATACGGCGACCAGACCCGGCCGTTCGCGGAACTCGTGGTGTCGGCGTAGTCCACATTCGGCCACGAGCCGTCGGCGCGCAGCGACTCGACATACGTCAGCGCCTCGGACGTACGGGCGAGGTAGATGAAGTTGGCGAGCTTGATCTCGTCGCCCTGGGCGAGAAAGCGCTGTTGAATGCGTTCGATGATGAGCTGAATGTCGTCCGCCGCTGTGCGGTTTCCGCCGGCTTCGGCGGCCCGCGCGATAGCCGGTGCCGACAGCGTCAGACCGGCCACGCCTGCGGCAAGTCCGAGGCCGCCGAGGAGGACACGGCGTCGGTCGAGAAGGGGTGCGGCTCCGTTTTCGGGCATGCGGGCTCCTTAGACGCACCCGGTGGCGACAACGCTGCCGGGAGATGTGCGCCCGTCCACCGACGGGCGCTTCCGGGTGCTGATTCGGTCACTACCTGGATAGGTATGCACCAATATTCAAACCGGTTTGAAGCGATGCGTAAAACAGTTACCGGCTACAACCTGTGTCCGTCAACCGTTGCGACAGAACGAATGTGGGCGGGTGAAGCCGACTTGATTGCAGCGGCAGTCCGGCGGGCGGCCCGGAGCGGTTGCCGGGCCCGCAGGCTGCGCCACGACCGGGAAGGCCACGGGTGCGAAGGCGCGGCCCCCTACGGACCAGCGCGAGTGCCGCGGACCAACTGCCGGCACGGATCGGTAAGCCGGCGACTCGCAGCCCTCGGCGTGCCGACCCGCGTACCGGAGATCCAAGTCGTAGCGGTGAGGTCACGACCGCAGACGACAGCCGGTAGCAGGCACCCGGCCCGCTGTCCGAGTGGACCGCCCGGGGTCTGCACCGCAGCCGGGACGCCGCTGCGGCCCGCCCGCGGCCGGGTCGGTACGTCGGTCGGATTCAGCGCGCCGGCGGCGCCGTACTGGCGCGGGCCACGAACTCGACCGGCGGGAGGGCAGGCGCCTGGAAGGGGTGCCCCTGGGCGAGCGAGACCAGTTGCTGGGCCGCGGCACGGCCCCATGCGATCACGTCCTGGCGGATGGTGGTCAGCGGCGGGGCGATGTACTCGGCCAGCGGGATGTCATCGAATCCCACCACCGACAGATCCTCCGGGACACGCAGTCCGCGACTGGTCGCGGCAGCGATCCCGGCGATGGCCATCAAGTCGTTGGCGTAGAGGATGGCGGTCGGCGGTTCGGGCAGGCCGAGCAGGTCGTGGGTGGCGCGGGCGCCGCCGGCGCCGGTGAAGTCCGCGGCTTCGAGTGGTCCTTCGGGCAGCCCGGCGTCGGCCAGTGCGGTCGTCCAGGCACGCCGGCGGGCCTCGGCGTGCACGTAGCCCTCGGCGCCGCTGACGTGCCCGATCCGGCGATGGCCGAGCGCATGCAGGTGTTCGACGGCGCGGCGCACCCCTTCGGCGTCGTCGACGCCGAGCGCCGGCACCGGGCTGTCCGGGCGCTCCGGGCCGATGATCAACGCGGCCAGGCCCAGCCGGTCGGTGAGTACCGGGCGCCGGTCGCCGAGTTGCAGATCGGTGAGGAACACGCCGTCGGCCCGGCCGTCGTGGCTCAAGCGCTCGTACGCGTTGCGCTCGGCCTCCTCGGTCTCGACGACCTGGAGGACCAGGGCGTAGTCGAGTGGTGACAGGCCGCTTTCGACCCCCGCGAGGAACTGCGGGAAGAACGGGTCGGTACTGAGCAGCTCGGGGGGGCGGCGGATCACCAGGCCGAGGGCCTGGGCACGACGGGTGGACAGTGCCCGGGCACCGGCGCTGGGCTGCCAGCCCAGCTCGGCGGCTGCCTCCAGGACCCGTTGCCGCGCGCGGGAGCTGACGCCGGCCCGGCCGTTGACGACGAAGGAGACGGTCGCCTTGGACACCCGAGCCAGCGCTGCGACGTCCCCGATGGTGGGGCGGCTGCGCCGGCGCGGAGGCGTCGGCGCCGCAGGCTCTGGCGCGGTCTGCCCCGCGCTCGGCTCAGGTTGCTGGTGGGCCATGCTGTTCGCCTCCTTGCCGCCGCCCAGTACCCGTGAGCCCGGGGGCGGACGCGCAGCCGATTGCCGGAACGTTTCGTGCGATCTCTTGACGCTCAGATTTTAAACCGGTTTGAATGGCGCCCGTAACCCCGGCTCGATCATCTGCCGGGACCGGTCGACGGCGGCGCGGAACGGGCAGCGGCCGCTGCTTACAGCATCTCTCCACCCTCATACCTTGAAGGGGTCAGGCCCTATGAAGCGTCATACGCGCATTGCGGTGCTGGTGACCGCCGCGACGGTGGTCCTGCCACTGTCCGCCTGCGGATCGGACGACTCCGGCGGCGGCAAGCCGACAGCGGGGCCGATCGACATCTGGTACTCGACCAACGAGCAGGAGCAGGCGTGGGCCGAGGCGGTCGTCGACGCCTGGAACGCCGAGCACCCCGAGGAGAAGGTTACCGCCCGGGCGGTGCCCGCGGGCAAGTCCACCGAGGACGTCATAGGCGCGGCGATCACCGCGGGCAACACGCCGTGCCTGGTCTACAACACCGCACCCGCCGCGGTCTCCGCGTTCGAGAAGCAGGGCGGGCTGGTGAACCTCTCGAAGACGTTCAAGGACGCCGAGTCGTTCATCGAGCAGCGCTCAGGCGACGCGGTGGACGGCTTCCGGTCCCCGGACGGCTCGCTGTATCAAATGCCCTGGAAGACCAACCCGTTCATGCTCTATTACAACAAGGACGCCTTCGCCGAGGCAGGGCTGGACGCCGAGCATCCCAAGCTGCGCACCTACGACGACGTACTGGCGGCGGCCGAGGCGATCAAGAGCGCCAAGGCGGCGGACTTCGCGCTGTATCCGCCGGCGACCAGCGACTACACCAACTCGCTCTTCGACTTCTACCCGCTGTATCTGGCGAACTCCGGCGGCACCCAGCTCGTCGAGGACGACAAGGCCACCTTCACCGGCGAGGCCGGGCTGCAGACCCTCGGCTTCTGGCAGCAGATGTACGCGGAGGGGTACTCCTCACCGGAGGCGTACAGCGGCGACATGTGGGCGGGCCCGTTCGCCGACGGGGTGGCCGCCATGGGCATCGCCGGGCCCTGGGGCAAGGGGCAGTTCGACGGCAAGGTGGAGTACGGCGTGGTGCCGCTGCCCACCGCCGCCGGCGCGGAGGAGACCTCGACGTTCGCCGATTCGAAGAACGTCGGGATGTTCACCTCGTGCCGGAACCAGCAGACCGCCTGGGAGTTCGCCAAGTTCTCCATGAGCGAGGAGAACGACGCGGCCCTGCTGGAGGAGACCGGCCAGTTCCCCACCCGCACCGATGTGACGACAGTCGCCGCCGGCTTCCTGAAGACGAACCCGTTCTACGAGCCCTTCGCCGACGCCGTCCCGCGCGCTGTCGACGTGCCGAACATCCCCGGCTCCAGCGAGGTGTGGACGACCTTCCGCAAGGCGTGGGACGACACCGTGCTGTCCGGCAAGGGCGACGTGAAGGACGCCTTCGGCGAGGCCGCCCAGACCATCGACGACCAGGCCAACGGCTGACGAGGCGCACCACCATGACCGCACCGCATCCCCACCGGCAGGAGACGCGAGCCGCCGGCGGCTCGCCCTCCGGGCCGCAGCTCCCGGGCTCCTCGCCCCCCGTTCCCCGCGCGAGCGCCCGGGCCGGCCGGCCGCCACGGCCCGGGCGGGCACAGCGCCTTGAACGCTGGCTGGGCCGGCACCCGTTCGGGCTCGCGCTCACCGCCCCGTACACGATCTTCGTCCTGGTCGTCTTCGCGATCCCGTTCGGCTTCGGCGTGTGGATGGCCTTCCACGACTACTTCTTCACCGCCCCCGGAGTGTCGGTCCCGCACCCGTTCGTCGGGTTCGACAACTTCACCGCCGTCCTGGGAGACGGGGACACCCGGCGCGCCTTCCGCAACCTTGTCGTCTTCATGGCGATCAACATCCCGCTGACCGTCGTGCTGGCCCTGTCGCTGGCGGCGGCGCTGAACGCGGCCACGCGATGGCGGGTGTTCTTCCGCGTCTCCTACTACGTCCCGTACGTCACCGCCTCGGTGGCCACCCTCGCCGTGTGGCTGTTCCTCTTCAACGGCTCCGGCGCGGTCAACCACGCGCTCGGCGCCTGGGCGCCGGATCCGTCGTGGCTGGCGAACAAGCACCTGGTGATGCCGCTCATCGCGCTGTACGTGACCTGGAAACAGCTCGGGTTCTACGTCCTGCTGTATCTGGCCGCACTGCAAAACGTGCCCCGCGAGCTGCACGAGGCGGCGCTCACCGACGGCGCGGGGCGCTGGCAGGCCTTCCGCGCGGTCACCCTTCCGGCCGTGCGGCCGGTGACCTCCCTGGTCATCCTCCTGTCGCTGATCACCTCCGGGCAGATCTTCACCGAGCCGTTCCTGCTCACCGGCGGCGGCCCGAACGGCGCCTCGCTGACCCCGGCCCTGCTGATCTACCAGCGCGGCCTGGAACAGGGCGAGCCGGACGCGGCCGCCGCGATCGGGCTGATCCTCGTCACCGCGGTGCTCATCCTCGCCACCATCTCCCGGCGCGTCATGGAGAGGAACTGACATGGCCCGTACGCTGCGCCTGCTGCGTTACGGCGCGCTCGGTCTGGGCGCCGTCGCCGCGCTGCTGCCGTTCTACTACATGCTCATCGGCGCGCTGCAGAAGAAGCGCGACACCAGCCTGGGCGGGCTGCTGCCGGACCCGTCCAACCTGACCCTGGCCAACCTCTCCGGGATCGACGATTCCTTCAGCCTCACCACCGCTCTGCTCAACTCGCTCATCATGACCGCCGGAGTGGTGGCCTGCACCCTGGTCTTCGGGCTGCTCGCCGGATACGCGCTGGCGATCCTGCACTTCCGCGGTCGCGGCCTGGTGTTCGCCCTGGTGCTGCTGGTCCAGGCGATCCCGTTCCAGCTGCTGATGATCCCGCTCTACGTGATGGTGGTGCGCTACTTCCACCTGGCCGACAGCTACGCCGGGATGATCCTTCCGTTCGCCATCAACTCCGTCGCCGTGCTCATCTTCCGCCAGTACTTCCTGCAGATACCGAGGGAGATATTCGACGCGGCCCGCATGGACGGCGCCGGCGAACTGCGCATCCTGCGCTCGGTCGCGGTGCCCCTGGTGCGGCCGGCGATCCTCACCGCGATGCTGGTGACCTTCATCGGCCCGTGGAACGAGTTCCTGTGGCCGTTCCTGATCACCAAGAACCCGGACATGCAACCCCTCGCGGTGAGCCTCGCGAACTTCTCCCAGGCCAACTCCACGTTCCAGGCCAACCCCATGGGCGCCGTGCTGGCCGGCGCGTGCGTCCTCGCCGTCCCGGCCGTGGTGCTGTTCCTGCTCTTTCAGCGCCACTTCACCTCCGCCAACCTCGGCTCCGCGATCAAAGGGTAGGTATGACCCAGCTCAACGCCGAAACCGCACTCCCCTACGCCCTGAAGCGCATCGGCGTACTCATGACCGCCGACCCGGCCGACCCGCTGGAGGCCGAAGGCGTCCTCAACCCCGCCACCGCCTGGGGGCCCGACGGCCACCTCTACCTGTTCCCGCGGATCGTCTCGGCCGGCAACATCTCCCGCATCGCCCGGGCCCGCGTGGTGATCGAAGACGGCGTCCCGGTCGGCGTCGAACGCCAGGGCGTGGTCCTGGCCCCGGACGAGGGCTTCGAGCGCGGCGCGCACAACGCCGGCGTGGAGGACCCGCGCATCACCTTCCTCCCGGACCTGGGCGTGCACGTCATGACCTACGTCGCCTACGGCCCCCTCGGCCCCCGTCCGGCCCTGGCCGTCTCCGACGACACCGTCCACTGGCGGCGCCTGGGTCCGCTGCACTTCGCGTACCGGCCGGGCCTGTCCACCGACCTGAACTTCTTCCCCAACAAGGACCTGGTGTTCTTCCCCGAGGTGCTGCCAGGGCCGAACGGGCGGCCCTGCTTCGCCATGCTGCACCGGCCGATGTGGGAACTGGACTGGCTGCGGCCGGGCGAAGGCGCCCCGGTCCCGACCGGGGTCACCGACCCCCGGCCGTCGATCTGGATCGCCTACGCGGACGCCGAAGCCGTGCGCGCCGACCTGTCCGCGCTGACCTCACTGACCCATGCCGCGCCGGTCGTGGGGCCCGAGATGCCGTTCGAGGAGGCCAAGATCGGAGCCGGGCCGCCGCCGCTGCGCGTGCCCGAGGGCTGGCTGCTCATCCACCACGGGGTCACCGGACCGGTCGCCAAGGGCTTTGAGCTGAGCCACGGCTCCGTCTACCGGGCCGGCGGGATCCTGCTCGACGCCCTCGATCCGTCCCGGGTGCTGGCACGCAGCCCGCAGCCGTGGCTGTCCCCGCAGACCCGGGAGGAGACCGAGGGCACCCTCGGCAACGTCGTCTTCCCCACCGCCATCGAGGAGATCGACGGCATCCCGTACGTCTTCTACGGGATGGCCGACAGCTCCATCGGCGTCGCCGCACTCGAGCGCACCACCCCGTAACCCCCGTCCCGCCCCCACCTCGCAGAGAGGAGTCTCGTCGTGACCGTTTCACGCCGAGTCTTTCTGGGTTCCTCGAGCGCGGCTCTCGCCGCGCTGATCACGACTGGCGGCCCGCTGGGCCGCGTACCGTCGGCGTTCGCCGACACCAGCGGCGACCTCGCGGACATCCGCTCGACCCTGCTCGGGATCTACCTCGCACACGACTGGCTCGACGACGGCACCACCGCCCGGGTGGAATGGACGTACCAGAGCCAGGCCATGAGCTACCTGTCCGCCCTGCGGGCCGACGGCTCGTGGAGCGACGTGGACTACTCCGCCACCAACAGCGCCGCCAACGGCGCGGCGTGGTCGCCGTACCGGGCGCTGGACCGCATGCAGGCCATGGCCGCCGCCTACGCCAATCCTGCCGGACCGCACCACCGCGACCCCGCGCTGCTGGCCGGCGTGCAGAAGGGGGTCGAGCACTGGTTCCAGGTCAAGCCGACCAACGTCAACTGGTGGGAGCGGGGCATCGGCATCCAGCTCCGCCTGGGGCGCATCGGCCTGCTCCTGTACGGACAGCTCGGTGCCGCCCGCACCGCGGACATCGTCGGCGTCCTCCAGAGCAGTTCGTCGGGCACCGGCCAGAACGCCGTCTGGTACGCGCAGAACGTCGTCTTCCGCGGCCTGCTGACCCCCGACCCCGCCCTCGTCGCCGCCGGACGCGACGCCATGGCCCGCGCGATCCTCCTCAACACGGGCGACGGAATCCAGAGCGACCTCAGCTACCACCAGCACGGAGACCAGCTCCACTCTGCCGGGTACGGCCGCAGCATGCTCACCGACGTCGCGCAATGGCTGTACGTCCTGCGACGCACCTCCTACGCCTTCACGCCCGTGTCGGTCTACGACTATGCGAGCTGGGTCCTGGACGGGACCCGCTGGATGATCAACGGGGACCACGCCGAGTTCAACGTCTTCCTCAACCCCGCCCCCCGGTACCGCAGCAACGCCGAGCGCACCCTCGAAGCGCTCCGGCGGATGGACGACGTCCTGCCCGGCCAGGCCGGCCACTTCGGCCAACTGCGGCGCAACATCGCCCTCCAGAGCAGCGATACGGGGCTGAGGGGCCACAAGTACTTCTGGCGCTCGGACTTCGCCGCCCACAAGCGCCCCGAGTGGGGCGTGACCGTCAAGATGGTCTCGGCGCGCACCATCGGCTCCGAGTGGCGCTCCTCCAACCCCCGAAGACTCAACTACCTGTACTGGGTCCCCTTCGGCACCACGTTCATCGCCCGCAGGGGAGACGAGTACCGCAACCTGTTCCCGGTGTGGGACTGGTCCCGCCTGCCCGGCTGCACCAACCCCGCGGTCGTGGTCCCCCTGGACGCGGGCAACCCCTACCGGCAGTCGACCACCTTCGTCGGCGGCGTGGACAACGGGCTCTACGGCGCCGCGGCCCTGGACATGGACAAGTACGGCACCACCGCCCGGAAGGGCTACTTCTGCTTCGACGACGAGTTCGTCGCGCTCGGCGCGGGCATCACCTCCACCGACCCGAACCCCGTCGTGACCACGCTCAACCAAGCACGCCGGGTGGGCGAGGTCGTCGCCGCCGGAAGCACCGTCGAGCCGGGGGCCACCCGCACCCGTACCGGAACGTGGGCCTACCACGACGGCACCGGATACGCCTTCTTCGAGCCCGTCGCCATGACCGTCAAGAACGAGACCGTCACCGGGTCCTGGGCCGACATCGCCACCGGCCAGGACCCCGCCCCCGTCACCCAGGACGTGTTCGGCCTCTGGCTCGACCACGGCGTGGAGCCGAGCGACGCGACCTACGCCTACGTCGTCCGGCCCGGCGTCAACCAGGGCCAGGCCGTGGCATACGCGCAGCACCTGCCCGTGCGGGTGCTCGCCAACACCACATCCCTGCAGGGCGTACGCCACGACGGCCTGGGCATCTCCCAGCTCCTCTTCTACTCCCCCGGCACCGCCGAAGTCCGCAAAGGGGTGACCCTCGCCGTCGACCAGCCCTGCATGGTCATCCTCGACGAGTCGGGGCCCGGCGCTCCCGTCATCACCGTCTCCGCCCCGCAGGCTCCGGGCGTCACCGTCGCCGTCACCCTCACGCGGTTCGGAAAGGTCACCCGCCGGACCGCCACGCTCCCCGACGGCGACCGCCAGGGAGCGGGAGTCACCCTCGGCGCAACGGCGAACAACGTCGCCCTGCGGCGCCCGGTGCTCACCTCCTCCGAACAGGACACCACCGTCGGGGCCCACTTCCTGACCGACGGCAACCCCCGCACCCGCTGGGGTTCGGCGCCTTCGGACGACGAATGGGCCATGGTCGACCTCCTGACGCCGCAGTTCGCCGACGCGGTGACGCTGCACTGGGACACGGCCTACGCGCAGGCGTACGCCGTCGAGGTCTCCCCCGACGGGGAGACCTGGCGGACCGTCCACTCGACCACCGCAGGAACGGGCGGCACCCGGACCCTGGCCATCACCCCCCAGCCGGTGCGGTTCGTCCGCCTGAACCTCACCAAGCGGCACACCGGGCGGGGCTTCTCGCTCCGGGGCCTGGAGGTCCATGCGGCTCCGGACCTGGCACGCGGCAAGCCCGCCACCGCCTCCTCGACCCGCGCCGCCGAACTGGCCCCGGCCAACGCCACGGACGGGCAGGACCACACCCGCTGGGGATCCGACTACGCGGACCCGCAGTGGCTGGGCATCGACCTGGGTGCCACGACGGCCATCGGCACCGTGAAACTCCACTGGGAGACGGCCAGCGCCAAGAGCTACCGGCTCCAGGTCTCGGACGACGGCAGTGACTGGACCGATGTCCACTCCACGACCAGCGGACCGGGCGGGGTGGAGACGATCGCCGTCTCCGCCGACGCACGTTACGTCCGCATGTACGGGACGCAGCGCAACACCCAGTACGGGTACTCGCTGTTCTCGTTCGAGGTGTACGGACGTTAACCCGGTGTCCCCACGCCGGCTCCGAGCTTGAGCGAGCGCCACCCTGCGCGGACACGCCGCGACAGGGTGGCGCCGTCCAGGCCAGGGCGCACCACCGCCTGTTCGCTGCGCCCCGGCTCCGTTCCTTGACAGGCTTACCCGCCGCTGTGACAGTTGAGAGCGCTCTCTAAGTCATGTACACGCCAGGAGGATCTGATGCGCCCTTCCCGTTGGCTCGCCGGTGCCGTTCCGTTAGGGCTGATCGGCGTCCTCGCTCTCGGACAAGCCGCCACCGCCGCCCGGCCCGGTGACGGACCCACCGGCCAAGTGGCTCAGGAGACAGCGACGGCAGCGACGGCGGATCCGCCCTCCACGCTCGGCAGTGCCCTGGTGGGCGGCGCCGACCCCAGCGTCATCAAGGTGGGCAGCCTCTACGTCTCCGCCAAATCGGTGGACGGCGGGATCGCGGTGCGGACGGCGTCCACTCCGGAGGCCGTGGCCACCGCCCCCAAGCACCAGGTGTGGCAGGACACCGCAAATCTGGGCGAGGTCTGGGCGCCGGAGATCGTCCATCACGACGGCCAGTACCGCATCTACTTCGCCGCCGGCCGCGGTGCGGCCCACCGGATGTACCACATCGGCTCCCCGAACCCGACGTCCGGATACTCCGCGGCCGTCAAGGTGGCCCTGCCCGGCGACAAGTGGGCCATCGACGGAGTGCCCTTCACGTTCGGCGGGCAGCGCTGGTTCGTGTGGTCGGGCTGGTCCGGCGACACCAACGTCGAACAGAACCTCTACGTCGCCCGGATGAGCAGCCCCACGGCCTCCACCGGCGGCCGCTTCATCATCTCGCAGCCGCGTGAGCCATGGGAGCGCGTCGTCGGCAACCCGTACATCAACGAAGCGCCCCAGCCGATCGTCGACCCCAGCGGCCAGTTGCATGTCGTCTACTCCGCGAACGGAAGCTGGAGCGACAAGTACTGCATCGCCGACCTGCGGCTGAGGGCCGGCGGCGATCCCACCTACGTCTGGGACTGGTACAAGAGCAACGGCTGCCTGTTCGGCTCGCACGCGCCGTCCATGATGTCCGGGTGGACACCGACGGTGAACGTCAACGGTCCCGGCCACCACACGTTCATCCTTCCGCAGGGCGACGTCAACGCCGGCCCGCCATCCGGCAACCGCTTCCCCACCCTGTTCCACGCGGTGGCCAAGGGCACCCCGTACACGTGGTCCAACCGCTTCTGGTACTCCGGGACGGCGGTCTGGTGGAGCAACACCACCTACCGGCGCGCCAACGTCCCCGGAAGTACCACCAACGTGGGCTACAGCCTGAAGTTCTTCGAGTAGCTACCGGGAATCGCCGGACGGGGTGCCCCCGGTGGACGGCACCCCGGTGTGGTCGTCGTTCCGCGTCGGTGTGGGAACCCCGCTGGGGACCTCCGACGGAGGCGCGGACGGCGTGGACGGCGTGGGTGACGCCGGGGGGCCGCTGGGCGGGGTGGCGGGCCTGGAGCGGTCCTCGGCACCCAGGCCGGGCAGGCCGGCCGCGAGGGTGACGGCGAGGGCGGCCACCGCCAGCGCGCTGCCGGCGGTGGCCACGGCACGACGGCGACGGATACGGCGTCCGCCGGTGACGGCCGCGTCGGTGACGCTGGGCATCGGCGGCGCCGCGGGATCGTCCACCATCGCCGCGAAGGCGCGGTGCAGGTCAGCGGATTCAGGCTCGTTCGTCTCCCGCCTCACCTTCCGTTCACCTCCTGGGCGAGCGTTCCGAGGAGCTGGCGCAGCCGGCGCAGTCCCCGCGCGCTCTGGCTCTTGACCGTTCCCGGGGTCACCCGGAGCGCCTCGGCGGTCTGCTCCACACTCCAGTCCTCCCAGAACCGCAGCACCAGCACCGCCCGGTAGCGGGGCGGCAGTTCCATCAGCGCGGACTGCATCACCAGCCGCAGTTCCTGAGTGGACGGTGGCGCCGGCTGCACCTCGGGCACCGCCTCCATCAACTCCTCGCGCCAGGCCCGGCGGCGGAGCTGGTCGATGAAGACGCGGGTGAGGATGGTACGGGCGTAGGCGTCCACATTGCCGTCCCGACGGACCCGTCCCCAGGCCGCGTAGAGCTTCATCAGCGTGGTCTGGGTCAGGTCCTGGGCCTGGTGCCAGTCACCGCAGAGCAGGTACGCGCTGCGTCTGAGGTCCGCCTGCCGGGCCTCGGCGAACTCCCGGAACTCCCGCTCCCGTACCGCTTCCCTCACCCACCCCGCCCTTTCGGATGACACGACGCCGCTCACAGTCCTCTACGTGAGCGGGCGCCGGGAGGTTGCACGTTGCCGGGCGGAAATTCTCCGGGACAGGCGGTGCAACCCGCGACGTCCCCGACCCCGTACTCCTCTCATGCAAGGGCTTCGGCAACGGCCGGGGCCGGTCCACACCTCGCATCAGGAGTCACCTTGACGACACCTCACCGCAGGCGTCCGCGCCGTCTGATCCTCGCGGCATCCGCCGCGGGTGTCCTGACCATCGGCGGCCTGGGCGCCCTCGCCCACGCCACCACCGGCACCGAGAAGCCGGCCGGCGGCCCCGGCTCGCGGGAGTCCGCGATTCCGAGCGAGATGCCCAGCGAACCGACACCCGTTCCCTCAGAGCCCGGCACTCCCAGCGAGCTGCCCAGCGAGCCGACACCTGTCCCCTCGGGGGCTGAAACTCCGAGCGAGATGCCGGAAGAGCCGACAGCCGTTCCCTCGGAGCCCGGCACTCCGGACAACGAGACCGGAGAGCCGACGCCGGCCCCCGAAGAGACCGGCACTCCCACGCCTCTCGCGTCCGGCGAGCCCTCCCCCGAGTGGTAGAGCCGACCGTGCGGTGACCGCCGCGTCCCCGGTGACCGGAGTGGGCCGGCCCCCGGGGACGAGGAGGCCCTTCGGGCTCAGCGAGGGGCTCCCACTTTCGCCTCACAGTGGAGAAAGTTCGCCCTCTCCTCGCCAAAGATGTTGGCGGCCTGATGAAAGTCTTCTATGGTCGACATGTTCCTGTCATGGGAGAGAGGCGGGGCCATGATGCCACCGAACATTGTCGTGGTTCTGGCGGACGACCTGGGCATCGGTGATCTCGGCCCTTACGGCTCACGCCTCATCCGCACGCCCGCGATGACCCGGCTAGCGGCCGACGGCGTTGTCTGCGAGGCGATGTACGCCGCCGCCTCGACCGACACGCCGTCGCGCGCCGGCTTGCTCACCGGGCGCTACGGGGCACGCTACGGCCTGCCCGCCTCCACCGCCCCCGGCACCGACGCCGGCCTGCCGCCGGACGCGGTCACCGTCGCGAAGCTGCTCGGGAGCGCGGGCTATGCCACCGGGCTGTTCGGTCAGTGGCGGCTCGGCGCGGGGCCGGGCCGCCATCCGCTCGATCACGGCTTCGGCCGTTTCGAGGGCACCCTGTACGGCACCGACGTCACGCCGCTGGCCTGGTACGAGGGGCGGAAGGCCGTCGTGGACGACGCCGACTCCGCCCTGGCCGCGCGCCGCCTCACCGACGCCGCCCTCGACTTCGTCGACGACCACCGCGACGGCCCGTTCCTCGCCGTCCTCTCCCACCTCGGACCGCACGCCCCCTACCGGGTCGAGCCCCGCTTCCACGGCGCGTCGGCCGCCGGCGCCTACGGCGACCTGGTCGAGCAGCTCGACCACTACCTCGGCGTGCTCCTGCGTCACCTCGACCGCAGGAGACTGACCCGCCGGACGCTGGTGATCGTCACCAGCGACAACGGCCCGCGCTACGAGGGACGCAACCAGGAGCGGCGCGGCCGCAAACCCGAGGTCTTCGACGGCGGCGTCCGCGTCCCGTTCCTCGCGTCCTGGCCTTCCGTCACCCGCCGCACCCGCGACGGGACGCCGCGCTCGTTGCTGGACCTGACGCCGTCGCTGTGCGCGCTCGCCGAGGTGGAACCGCCGGACGGCCTCGACGGCGAGGACATGTCCGCGCTGCTGTCCGGCCGGCCCTCCCCCGGCCGGGGACCGGTCTACCTCTTCTTCAACGAGTGGCTGAACGCCGTGCGCAGCGACTGCTGGAAGCTGCACGTCGCGTTCGGTGCCCACAGGACCGCGTACATGCCGCAACTGTTCGACGTCACGGCCGACGTCCGCGAGGCGTACAACCTGGCCGCGCTCAACCCCGGCGTCGTGGAGCGGCTGCGCGGGCCGTTGGAGCAACTGCGCGACGACGTCGCCGCCGAGGCCGCGGCGCGGAAGGAGACGACGACCGTATGAGCGTCCAACCCGGCGAAGCCACTTCTTCTACGCCGTCCGCCACCCGACGGACGGTCCTCAAGGGGTCCGGCGCCGTGGGCCTGGCCGCCGTCGCCGGCGTCGGCGCCGCCGTCCCCGCCCACGGCGCGGGAGGCACCGCTCCGAACGTCGTGATCGTCTACTGCGACGACCTCGGCTACGGCGACCCCGGTTGCTACGGCTCGCCGCTGGTGAAAACGCCCGTCATCGACGGCATGGCGCGCCGCGGTATGCGGTTCACCGACTTCTGCGCAGGCGCTCCCACCTGCACCCCGTCCCGCGCCTCGCTGCTGACCGGCTGCTACGCGCCGCGGGTGAACCTCGCGACCGTGCTCTTCCCCGACCACACCAATGGGATGTCGTCGCG
Organism: Streptomyces sp. B5E4; assembly: GCF_039871555.1. Lineage (NCBI taxonomy): Bacteria > Bacillati > Actinomycetota > Actinomycetes > Kitasatosporales > Streptomycetaceae > Streptomyces > Streptomyces sp. B5E4. The sequence goes on along the minus strand of NZ_JBDPMI010000007.1, from coordinate 89,992 downwards.
GGAGACGACGCTCGCCACGTACCTCAAGGGAGCGGGCTACGCGACGGCCCACCTCGGCAAGTGGCACCTCGGCAACCCCGCCGTCGACCCCGGACTGCACCCCATGGAGCACGGCTTCGACCGCTACTTCGGTCTCCCCTACTCCAACGACATGGCGCCGCTGCCGCTCTACGACGACCGTGAGATCGTCGAACAGCCTGTGGACCAGGCGAGCCTGACGCGGCGTTACACGGAGGAGACGGTCTCCTTCATCCGCGCCCATGCCGACCGGTCGTTCTTCGTCTACCTCGCCATCACCCAACCGCACGAGCCCCTCGCCTCGGAGTTCGCGGGCCGCTCGGCGGCGGGCCCGCACGGCGACTCGGTGGAGGAGATCGACCACTACGTGGGCGTGCTGCTGGACGAGCTCGACGCCCTCGGCGTCCGCGACAACACCTGTGTGATCTTCACCAGCGACAACGGACCGTGGTACGTCGGCAGCGCCGGGGACCTGTACGGCCGCAAGGCCGAGACGTACGAGGGCGGCCAGCGCGTGCCGTTCGTGGTCGAGTGGCCCGCCGTCGTGCCGGCCGGGGTCACCTACCGCGAGCCCACCTCCCTCGTGGACCTTCTCCCGACCCTCCTTGAGGCCGCCGGCGTCGAGCCCGACCCGGATCGCACCATCGACGGCCACAGCATCCTGCGTGCCCTGACCACCGGCCGCCGGGTGGACCGCGGCGACCTCTTCTCCTACGACGACCAGCGGACGCCGTCCGTCGGCAACTGCAACGCCGTACGGCGCGGCGACTGGAAGCTGCACGTGGGCCGCGTGCCCGGACCGTACTTCACCGGCCGCTCCTTCTCCCCCACCGAGGAACTGCCGCAGCTCTTCAACCTCGCCCGCGATCCCGGCGAGTGCTACGACCTCTCCCAGCACTACCCCGAACTCGTCGCGACGCTCACAGCCCGCATCGAGGAGTTCGACGCCGCCCTGCGGGCCGACCACGCCGAGCGCTACGGCGCCCCTTGACGCCTGCCGACGACCGGGCTTCCCCACCGGCTTGGCGTTGCGGAGCAGCCCCCCGGCAGGAGGGGCAGCACATGAACCATCCGTTCCCCGCCGAGTGTCAGAGGCGTGATCAATAATGGCGCGCCATGGGATGGATGGGGATAGCGACGGGCCACGAGCTCACCGTCGAGGGGACGCGGCGGCCGGTGCTCGCCTGCCGGACGGCCGCGGGCCGCGTGCTGGCCAAGGTGCCCGCCGACGTCAGAAAGGATCCGACCGCGGTACGGCTCACCGCCCTCTGCGCCCGGCTCGGCGAGCACGCGACGGCGGTCCACGACCAGGTGGAGTCCTGGATGGTGCGGTCACTGCCCGTCCCGGCCGCGGTGTTCGCGGCCGTGTGGGACGACCCGGTGTGGCGCGAGACGCTCACCGACCTGGTCATCGCCCCGATCGTCGACGGCGCGCCCGACGTCGGCCGCTGCGTTCTCCTGTGTGAGGGCGCGTGGACGGATGCGGACGCCTTCGCGATCCCGCACCCGCTGCTGCTCGGTGACGAGTTGGCCGTCTGGCGGGGACGGAACCTCACGCAGGTGGTCGAGCAGGTGGGCCGCGAGGTGTGGACGCGTCCCGCGAGCATGGACCGTACGTTCGGCGTGGTCGACACCTTCGGATACGTGGACGCCCGCTACGAGAGCGGCGCCGCGTTCGAGCGCCGCGTGCACGAGTTGCGCGGGCGCATCAAGAGGGACAGAGCGCGGTTCACCGTGCATGCGCCCGAGCCGCTCGGCGTCGAGATCGAGCTGGACTGGAGCGGGCCGATGAGCCCGGCCTCCATGTCGTGGCTGAGCTTCACCGCGGGCGGCCGGGAGATCGGCGACATCGCCTGGTCCGAGGGCGTCCGCATCCTCATGGCCCTCTACGCCGACCGCACCGTGGACGGGACGGAGCCGGCGATGGAGGCAGCCGAGGCGTACGCCCACTACTGCGACGCCTGCCAAGGCGAGCCCGGCACCGTGGTGCCCTCCCGCATCGCCGGCCCGACGCGCGACGTGCTGCTGAGTGCCGGGGCGGTGCTGCCGGGCACGCCCACCGGCTCCGACGAGGACACATGCGTCGCCGTCCGCTACGCGCACTCCGTCCTCGACGAGCCGGTCGTCGAACTCGTCCGGCACGCGGCAGTCAGCGGCGACAAGGCCGAGAAGTCGGTGTACGACCTGGCCCCCGTGGCGCAGAACGGCGTCGGCACCGTGCACGCGGGCCCGCTCGGCTTCCTCGCGTCCGCCCTGCACCGGTACCCGAAGCAGCGCGCCCGCATCCTGGCCGCGCACACCGACCTGCGGGCCGCCCGCGGCGTGGCCGCACGCAAGCCCGGCCTCGCGCGCACCGCGCTCATCCGCACCGGCGACGATCTGGAGACGCACGAGCCCGAGTTGCTGCCGCCGTTCTTCGAGGAGTGCGCGCGGATCCTGGCCGACGCGGGCAGCGTCCGTTTCGCCGCCGCCTTCTTCGAGAAGGCCCGCGCCGCCCAGGACGCACACGCGCTGCCGGTCGACGAGGCTGCGCTCGTCGCGGCGCACCTCGCCGCGGGAGCGGACACCGCCGGGACGGCCACGCTCAAGAAGCACGGCAAGCGGCTCGCCGCCCGGCATCCCGCCCCCGATGCGTACTGCTGGCACCGCACCCTGCTCACCGCGTGGTGCGAGGAAGTCCCCGACGGCGCGGACGGCGCCCTGGCCCTGGCCGACGGCTGGGCGGAGCTGGCGAAGGCCGCCGGGCACGCGCCCGGCGGCCCCGAGGACGAACGCGCCGTACGGGCCCTGCTGGACAGCGGCTGCATGGAGTCCGCACCGCAGGCCCTCTGGAAGTTCGTCCTTCCGTTGCTCGGCCCGATGGCACGGGCGGACGCCGGCATCGGCCGTGCGCTCGTCGGCATCCTGCCGCTGCCCGCCAAGGACACCCCCCGGGCGAAGAGCGCGGCTGCGTCGCTCCTCCTCGCCAACCTCGCGGGCGCGGGCCTGACCGCCCCGTTCACCCGCTCCCCCGGGCTGGCGGGGGCCGCCGCGCAGGACTGGCTCGGCCGCTTACTGAAGCGGTACGCGGGGCTCGCACTCCCCGTCGCCGGTCTCGGCGACCTCCTGCACGACGCCGGTACGAAGCTGCGCGCCGAGGGCCTCGCCTGCGACGCCCATGAGGCGGTGCTGGGAGTGGACGAAGACGAGGTGAACCGCTGGGAGGAGACCGCCGCGGACCTCCCGCTGCTCGATCTCCTCCTGGACAGCGGCGTCCCGCTCGCGCGGCCGAAGCTGCTGCACACGTTCAAGCTGTACGACCGGCTCGCCGCCGGAACGGGCACCGATCTGGCGGCCGTTGCCGCCGACCCGCACTGGGCTCCGCTGCTGCGCGACGCGATCGTGGGCAACGTGACCAACCAGCTCAACGTCACCGAGCCCACCGTCCCGAAGCAGGCCGCCCCCGAGACCGTACGGGCCCTGACCGCGACGCCGGGAACCGCGCAGATCGTCGCCGCCATCCTTGCCGAGCATGCCGAACGGATCTCCCTTCAAGGGCTTCCGGATGCGCACGCCGCCCTGTGCGACGCCGAACGGTTCACCGTCGCCGGCGTCCCCGGCCCCCTCCTGGAGAGCGTCCGGACGATCGCGACCGGAACGGACCCGGTCCGCTCCCTCGCCGCCACGCTGAGCGGCGGCATCCTCGACGAACTGGAGCTGCCCGCCTTCGTCCCCGGCCACGTCCACACCATCACCGACTACCTGGAAGAGAGCGGCACCGATCTGCTGCTGATCGAGTCCGGCCGGCTCTGGGAGCACAAGTTCCGCGCCTGCGTCGTCACACCGCGGGGAGTCGGGCCGTCCCACGGCTTCGGCACGTACGAGCCCATCTCCAGCCGGTCCCACGAACGGACCGAGGCGCGCGACCTCTACGACCGCTGCCTGATCGCCGTGAACGGCCGGGTGACCGTACTGGACCACGGCGGCCCGCACTGCCCGCACGGAAGCGCGCACCCCGCCGCCCGCCGCGTCCTGCCCGCCGACGGTGAACGGGTCGCCTTCCCCGGCGGCGCCGAGGCCACCGTGTGGCGGGGCCAGGACCGGATCATCGAGCTGCGGGACCCGGCCGGGCGGACCATCGGCCGCTACGTCCGCGGCTGGGGCCGCGTGCCCGAGCACGATGGCGCCGAGAACATCAGCACCGTCGCGGACCACCGCTACGCTGCCGGGACCCGCCTGGTCGCGCCCCCCGGCCGGTGGTCGGCGATGTCGCCGCGCGACCCCGAAGGATCCAGGGCGCTGCGTACCGTCGACGAGAAGAAGGCGCAGGCCCTGATCGACGTCGCGGACGCCGCACTCACCGCCGACCTCATGCGGGTGCTGGACCCCGAGAGCGATTACCGGGAGAAGACCGCCGTGCGCGACGAGTTGGCGGGACGGCTCCGCCCGCTCCTGCCGGAGATCACCGACGACTCGCTTTGGACGGGCGTCACGTTCCTGGTGTGGACGGCCGTCGAATGCCGCGAGCGCGCGTTCGCCCTGCTGGGACGTCTGGGGGCCACTCCCCCGCCCCACCTGCGCCCGGCGCCCGCCTCCGCGGCACCCGCCGTCCGGCCCGAGGCGTCCGCTGAGTTGGCCGATCCGGGGCCTGAGTCCGCCTACGAGAGGATCGTCCACTTCACCCGTGCCGCCGTCGGTGTGCCGTACGACAGGAAGATCGCGGTGTTCGACTCCTCCGCCGTCAGGGGGGTCGAGAACACGCTGGGCCGCCTGGGCGCCGCCGTTCTCAAGGCCGCGTGGGGCAACGGCGGCGGGCGCGCGCAACTCCTGAGACTGGCCGCCGTCCCCGAACTCCTCCGTACCGACGGCACCTGGCACGTCGCCCGGCTGCGCCCGGAGTACAACCTCGGGCAGATCCACTCGGGCCGCGGTCCCCTCGCCGCCGCCGCGGTCGCCGACTACGAGAAGGTGGGCCACGGCTATGCCGTCACGGCGCTCCTCTACACCCCGGACGGCCCCGACCAGCTCCTGTTCACGCGCAACCGCGTCGTCGAGCTGCGGACCTGCCGTGGCTGGGGCGACCCGGAGCGGCTCAGGCGGGCACTCCGCCTGATCGCCGAGAACGGCCCGCCGCCGGTGGACCGGGAGGCGACCGTGCGGGCGTTCGCCCAGGCCACCGGCCTGTCATCGGCCCAGTGCCTGATTCTGCTGTCCCCCTCGGCCCGCACGCTCTCCTGGCCGGACGGCTGGGCCCGGGGCCGCGTCGCCGCCTTCCGCAAGGACGACGCCGACCGTGCCCGCGAACTCGGCCTGAACGAGCACGAACTGCGCATCGCCGCGCTCTCCCTGGAGGCGCTCACCACCACCGACGAGGCCGTCGAAATCGTCGAGTCCCTCATGCCCGACGACCCCGCCGGCCTCTGGCGTACGGGCCCCGACCTGGACCGGGCGGTCGCGTACTGGACGGAACGCCACCCCAGGCTCACCCCGCTCACCGCCGCGCAGTGGGCCACCCTCGCCTCCGGCGCCGAGGACGCCCTCAAGGCGCTGTGCGCCCTGCTCGGCGAGCGTCCGTCCGCTCCGCCGCTGGGTCACGTCGCCCGCGCCGCAAGGCTTCTGGCCGACCGCCTGCCCGAGGACCATCCCGCCCGTACGACCGCCGCCACCCGCCTGCGTGACCTGCACACGCACGTCACCGCCCCGGACACGGACCTGACCATCGCCTCCGGGGTCACCTCGGTCGACGCCCTGGAACGAGCCGCCGGAGCGACCGCGGTCCACCTTCCAAAGAGCAGGCTGGCCATCGGCGAGGCACTCACCCTGGAGCCCGCCGGGGACGGCTACCGCGTCTGCCTCCGCCCGTCCTGCTGGTCCGACCTGTCCGTGCTGCCCCCGGCACTCCGCCGCAGCGGCGCCACCGATGCCGCCCTGGTCATGGAGGACCTGCGCTTCCTCCGTTCGTCCGAGCCACTGGAGGCGGCGGCCCGGCTGGAGCGTCGCCGCTCGGGCGACGACGGGGGTCCGATGCGCGTACCAGACGCTCCCTGACTCACGCTTCCGCTTCGCCCCGAAGGCTTCCCGCCGCCGAGGAACCGCCGGCCTCCCCACCAGGAGGGCGGCTGCTTCCTGCTATACGCGGTTCGCGTATTGCCATACCGGTTGCTATGGCAGCGTGCCCGGCCGGTTCCTAGTCTCGTGCACTACTTCAGCGTTGAGCCTCACTGGCACACGAGCCACAGCGGCTCATGCATGTGATTCGGTCATGGGGAGAGCTGAAATGGTCTTTCGCAAGCACCCGACTCATCTGGGCGTGCTCTTCGACTGGCACGCGGAGTCCAAGCAGCAGACTGTTGCCCACCTGGACCGACCCTTCGACATCGCTCCGGACGGCGGGGAGCGCTACGACGCCGTGCAACTCGCCGAGGTCGTACGGGATCTCTCCGCCCGACTGCACGCTGCGGGCGCCCGGCGCGGCGACCGGGTGGCCATCATCAAGGACAACCACCTCGACCTGGTGCTGATCGCCGCCGCGGCGGCCCGGTTCGGCGCCCTGCCCGCCACCATCGCCGCGATCAACAAGCCCGAGGCGCACCGGAAGATGCTCGAACGCCTCGAACCGTCGGTCCTGGTGGTCTCCCCCGGCCCGCTGGCCCGTGCCGCAGCCGCAGGCATCGAGCTGGCCGGGCCGGGCACCCGCGTCGTGGTCGTGGGCGAGATCGGCGAGGGGGCTCCGCAGGACGCGCTGACCCTGGCAGAACTGGACGGCTCGAACACCCCGCCGGTGCACCTGGGCGGGTCCAAGGAGCCGATGCTGGTCATGCACAGCTCGGGCACCACCGGCACGCCGAAGCTCGTCGTGCATTCCGCCGGGACCCTGCTGGACGGCGTCGCCAAGATGGAGCGCATCCGGTTCCCGGTGCTGGCCAGCAAGCACCGCGACGTGGCGGCCACCTCGATATCCTTCGCGCACGGCCGCTCCGTCTCCTGGCTGACCGGGCAGTTCGTCCTGGCCCCGGAGAAGATCGTGATCATCTCCCGGCACGACACCGGCACCGCGCAACGGATGATCAGCCGCCACAGGCCCACCGCGCTGGAGGCGAGCCCCAACGTCTTCCAGCGCTGGGAGGAACTGGTCCGCGACGAGCCGGAGCTGTTCGCGCGCGTCCGGCTCTACGTGGGCACCTTCGACGCGGTGCACCCGCGGACCGTCCGTACCTTCCTCAACGCGTCGGGCCGCCGCTTCCCGGTGTGGCTCCAGGGCTGGGGGCAGAGCGAGGTGGGGCCGATGTGCTTCACCCTGTTCACCAGGGGCCGGATGCGCAAGGCCCCCGAGGGTTCCTCGGTCACCAGTGACATCGGCTGGCCCTCGCCCGGTCTCACGCGCGTCCGGCTGGTCGACGCCGAAACCGGCCGCCGGGTGGGCCGGGGCAAGCCCGGCATCATGCTGGCCGCCACCAAGGCCCGTTGCCTGGACTACCTCGGCGAGTCCGAGCGGCACCGGGAGAAGGTCAGCGGCACCTGGTGGAACACCGGCGACGTGGGCGAGCGCGGCCGGTTCGGAAGGCTGAAGCTGGTCGACCGCGAGGTGGACATCATCCCCGGCGTCAGCGGCATCGAGCTGGAGAGCCTCCTGCTGGACCGGCTGCCCGACGCCCAGGAGGTGACGGTGCTCGGAGTGCCGGACGGCCCGCCCGTACCGGTGCTCTGCATGACCGGCGACCGCCTGGACCCCGGCCAGTGGCGTACGGCGACCCGGGGGCTGCCCGAACTCGGCGAGCCGCGCCTGGTGCCCTTCGACGACGTGCCCCGTACCGCCACCTGGAAGGTGCGGCGGATCGACCTGCGGGAACAGGTGCTCGGCAGCAAGGAGGGCCTCGGCACCGGCCGTTGGACCTGACCGCCCGCCCCGGACACCGCGGGAGCGCCCGCACGCACACCCGGGAACCGTCGTCGGCGCGCCGCGTCGCCCGAGGAGAGGAAGAGCTTTGACCGATATCGACATCGCGGTGGTGGGGGCGGGGATAGCCGGGTTGACCACCGCGCACCGGCTCGCCCGGGAAGGCCACCGAGTCGAGGTGTTCGAGTCCGAGGACACTGCCGGCGGGCGGATGCGCTCCGCGCGGATCGACGGGTACACCATCGACCGTGGAGCGGAGACCATCAGCCCGTACGGCTACCCGGCCACCTGGGAGTTCATCGAGGAGCTGGGGCTCGAACGGCGCGGGGAGCTGCACCGCATCGAGCACCCGGTGGGGCTGTGGCAGGACGGGCGGACCCACCCGTGGGTGGGGCACCCCAAGTCGCTGCTCACCGGCGCCGGACTGAGCTGGCGCGGCCGGGCCCAGATGGTGCGGATGCTCGTTTCGGGCCGGGGCAAGGGCGCCGTCGACCCCGATCGCCCGGAGGAGTCCGCCTACGGCGGCATGACGCTGGAGCAGTACGGCGAGAAGTACGGCGAGGAGCTGGTGAACCGCTGCCTGGGCCCGGTGGCCACGGCGGCGTTCGGCTGGCTGCCCGAGCGGAGCGCGGCATCCCCCATGCTGGCGGTCATGCAGGGCACCCGGGGCATCTACCGCTGGCAGACGTACCGGGACGGCCAGGACACCATGGCCCGGACGCTCGCCGAACGGCTCAAGGTGCACGTGTCCACGCCTGTCCAGCGGATCGAGCGGGAGGGACGGGGCGTCCGGCTCGGCTTCGGGGACGGCACCGAACTCACCGCCAGGGCCGCCGTGCTGGCCCTGCCGGCCCCGCAGATCTCCGCGCTCCACCCGGGGATGCCGGAGGAGGAAAGGGCGTTCGTGGAGGCGTCGACCTTCACGACCATGATCCGGGTGGGCGTCATGCTGGACCGCCCCCTGGAGCCCCGCCGCAGCGGCCGCCGGCCGCATCTGTACGCGTTCGTGATGGCAGCGGGCGAGGACTCGCTGCTGTCCGGCGGCACCGCGGAGCACAACAAGTGCCCGCACCGGGTCCCCCCGGGCCGCGGCCTGGTCACCCTGCTGGTCTCGCCGCGCCGGGCCGCCGAGGTGTACGACCTGCCCGACAAGCAGGTCCTCGACCGGGTCCTCGACGAGAGCGAGCGGTTCATCGACGGGATGCGTGAGGCGTACGTGGGGCACCAGGTGACCCGCTGGCGCCACGGACTGCCGGAGGCGCCGCCGGAGGCACTCGCCCTGCGCGGGGCGTTCACGCGCCGCGAGGCACAGCCGATCGAGTACGCGGGCGACTGGCTGTACCTGCGGCCCAGCAGCGAGGCGGCGATCGCGTCCTCGAAGCCCGCGGCCGACCGCGTGCGTTCCTGGCTCGCGGACGACTGACCCGCCTCCCGCCGTCGCGGACCCCCACGCCCACCGGGGCCCCGCCCCGCGCCGGCGCACCCGTCGGCTCTGTCCTCCCCGGGCGACCACGTGCGCCCGGACTCACCGTCGATCTCCCGGCCGGACACGGTCGGGTGGGGCCGCCCGGTACTGCCCGTCCGGCCCCCCGCGGTGGCGTTAGCCGATGAGGGCACGCAGCACGGGCACGCTGCTGCCGGCGCTGAGGAGGCCCGCCAGCGCCGCACCGGCGGCCGGTGTGCCGCTGAGATACGCGAGGTTGCCGACGGCCTGGCCGATGACGACCGCTGTCACGAGGATGATGGCGGTGTGCTGCGTGATGAACGGATCGCTCCGGGGAGTCTGCGGCGGGCGCGGCGGCGTGGGGGTGGACGGCTGGCTCACGTACGGCTCCGGGGGTGTCGTCGGTGTCGGACGCCCGCTGGTACGTCAGGGCCGGCACGGCACCCCACGGAGCGCCTTTCGACGCCCACAGTGCTGAAAAAATCTTGAGGAGGCCCGTGGGCTCCTCCGGAGCGGTCCACGTACAAGGGGGAGTCTGTGTCAGCGCCGACCGGCCTGACGGCGACCGGAAGGGAGAGGCGATGCAGGGTGCAGACGCGGGCGGGCAGTCCGCGGCCGTGCCCGCCCGGGACCGACAACCTTCGGGTCGGCTCACGGTCCATGGCTCGGGCGCGCCCGTGCCCGACGACGAACTGCGCTACCTGGGCGACGAGTTGCAGGAGTGCATCGACCGGAGGACGGGTGATCAGCGGATCCTGGCGGTCCTGGCCAAGGACGGCTTCCAGGGACCGCGATACGACCGGTTCGTGAACGAGCTGGTCCGCTACGGCGTCTCCGTGCTGCGCGGGTGGATGCACTCCGGGTTCATCTTCCGGCTCGTCGCCGACCGCGGCTTCAGCCTCCACCCGCACGAGCAGGCCCTGGCGGAACTGGCGTCGGACAGCGATCTGCGGGAGGAACTGGCGACCATGACCGTGGCCCGGGCGCTGCCCCGCTTCCGGCAGCGCGCGTTCGTCGAGGGCGGCTGGTCCACCGAGGGCGGCGCGAGCATCACCACGTACTTCATGGGCGCCTGCGTGTACGAATTCCCCAACGAGTACCGGCGGTACCGGGCCGGGGAGGAGCGGCAGCGCCGCGCCGTGCAGGAGGAGCAGGTCTTCTACGGGGACCCGGCCTGCCCGACCAGCGTGGCCGACGACGTCCTGGGCGAACTGGCCGTACGCGAGCACCTGAACGGTCTCGACGACCCACGGACCCAAGCCGCGGTGGCGCTCACCATCGATGGCTACTCCCAGGAGGAGATCCGCCAACTCCTCGACGCGGCCTCGGTGAGGGCCATCGAAGGGATGCTCTACCGGTGGCGGACCAAGGCCAAGCGGGACAGCGAGGGAGGTGACCGGAATGGCCGGCGATCGAGACGATGACTTCGAGGCGCTGCTGGAGCAGTCGTCCCTGGGCAGCCCGGCGGCCCGGCGCCTGCGCGAGCGCACACCGACCAAGCGGGCATCATTCATCCGCATGATCACCGAGCTGCGCGGCGAGATCGCACATCCCGGCGATGACGCAGAGGAGGCCCGGGCCGCCCGCGACCTGCAGCACCTGCTGAGGACCGTGGGGTACCGCGCCCAGGTCGAGGTTCCGCACCGGCCGCGCGACCCGGCACATGCGCATGCTCCTGCGCCGGCCAAGACCGTCCTGGGCACGGTCGAGACCGACGACAGCATGACCGAGATCGAGATGTGCGGAGAATTGATCATCGCTGCCTCCTGCGAGCCGGGAGTACGGCTCAGCCTGGAGCGCATCGACGAGGTACTCGGGGTCAGGACCGACGAAGACAGCACCGCTCATTGACGGCCGGACCGGTGGTGCGTCAAGCACCTCGGTCCGCACCCGGTGGACCGGCTCAAGGTCGTGCAGGGGGCGTGGTGGGGCAATCGGTGCAGTCGTGCCGCCGGTGCGCTCGATGGATCGAGTGGGTTCGATGGGGATCAGCACTGCCGGTGCGGGCTGTGCGTAGCCGGCGGCGGCCAAATCGTCGAGGACGGCACCCCGCCGGCCGGCTTCACATGCCAGGGCGGGGACTTCGACGCTGCCCCGGTGATCCCCTGACCGCTGACCTGCGAGACCGGCCATCGTCCCCGTAACGCCGTGGGGGAGAGAGGTCTGCTGCTGCCCGGGGCACGCCCCGGGCAGCAGCGTACGGTCAGTTCTCCCAGGGCCAGCCGGTGGTGCGGTCGCTGCTGAGGAGGCCGACCATGCGGAACAGCGCGTCGCTGAAGCCGCCGATCTCGTACCGGTGCGGCCGGTCGGTGTCGATCGACGCCTTTCCGTAGCCGGTGGTGTCGATGCCGAACATCGGCACCTCGGCCGGGATCGCGTCGGACACCGACTTCCCCCGGCCCCGGCCCGGGTACGCGAACGCCTGCATGTCCGAGACGATCACGACGCGGTCGGGGCCGCCGTACGTCGCCCGCAGCGCGGCAACGGTCTCGGTGCCGTGCCCGACCTCGCCGACGCGCTCGCAGAACTCCTCCGCCTGCCGCAGCACGCTGCCGCCCTTCGCCAGCGGGTGCCGGAACACGCCGTCGGCGAAGCCCACCAGGTCGATGTCGCAGCCCCGCACGGCGAGTGCGGTGCCGAACAGTGCGCCGATGTCGACGTGCCGCACCCGGCTCTTCGCCGACACCCCCATGCCCATCGAGCCGGACGTGTCGACCAGAACGAGGGTGCGCCCCGGCAGGGCCGGGCTGTTCCCCGTGGACGCGGCGAGCGCCTGCTCCAGGGCGTGGCCCCAGCGCAACGACGGCGCCGCCCGGTACGCGGACAGGAACCGGTAGGGGAACTGCCGCGAGCGGCGCACCTGCTCATGGTCCGACAGCCGCGCGGTCACCTGTGCGGCGACCTCGTCGGGCACACCGGCCTCGTCGAGGTTCCGCAGGTTGCGGCACAGCGCCATCAGCCCCATGTGCGGGATGATCGCCGTCCACGCCGCAGCGTCCATCGGCCCGAGGGATGACAGCTCCTCCCAGGTCATGCCGGCTGTCTTCAGCCGGTCGGGGTCCGCGAGGAACCATGCCCGGCGCTCGGCCGGCGGCATGGACATCGCGGCCCGGTACGCCGAGAGCACGGGCAGGCGCTCGGTGACGCGCACCGTGTCCCGCTTCCAGCGGCGGTCGGCGAGGTAGTCGAACAGGTCGGCCTGCCACGGAGCCGCCGGAGTGGGCTTGGCCAGGGTCACGACGTCGGCCATCCGCCACTGCGCGTTCGCCCCGTCGTACTTCAGGGCGGCCCGCTCGGTGAACAGCCGCGCGGCGGCATCACCGACGCCGCGCTGCACTCCGCCGGGCAGCGTCGCCTTCCCGGTGCGCTGCTTCCAGTACGCGATGAACTCGGCCGGCTCGTCGGCGCGGAGCACCGCGGACGCAACCATCTTCCGTACCGGGACGGTGGGTTCGCGGTCGGTGCCGCCGCGGCGCGCAAGCGCGGACACCGTATCCAGTTGTCGAATCCCCGAAGGGTGCTGTGAGTACCGGTCGCCCGAGGAATTCTTCTTTGTTGAAAGGAAGTAACTTCCGGGCTTCGCTTCGCGGCGGTCTCCACCGTAACAGCGCGCGGCAGAAAGGGCGTTGGATTTACTTCCGCCACCGACTCCTCCCCGCAGGCGGGCTCCGCCGCCGCCGGGGGCGGCGGAGCCCGCGTGCCGGCGTCAGCCGTGGGCCGGCTGTCCGGCGGTCCTCTTGTCGGCCAGCCACTGCTTGATGAACTGGCCCTGGTGTTCACCGCCGAGCAGGTTCCAGTTGTGGTCGTACATCATGGGCTTCCAGTAGTTGCTGTAGGCCCACGCCACCCAACTGATCTCCGGACGCGCGTCCAGGTACTGACGCAGCGGCGTGCCCCAGCCCGAGGTGGTGCCCTTGGTGACCGGGTCGGACCACGGGCCTTCCGGGTTCCAGCCGAACTCCGTGAGGATCACCGGGATCCTCTTCGCCGCGTTGCCGAACTTGGCGTCGAGGTTGGCGGCGGTCGCCGCGCCCTGGTTCGGGTAGAGGTGGTAGACGTACGCGATGTTCCCGCCGCTGATCGGGTCGGCGGCAGCCTGGTTGACGCGGGTGCTCCACTGCGGGCCGCCCATGAGGATGAGGTTCTTCGGGGCGGCGGCGCGGACCTTGTTCACGACGGGCTGGATGTAGCTCTTCCAGGTCGCCCACGAGTCGGGGTTGATGGGCTCGTTGTAGACCTCGAAGATCACGTTCGGGATGTCCTTGTACTTCGGCGCGACGTACGACCAGAAGTCCAGGACGCGCTGTTGGGGCATGCCGCCCGTGCCGCCGTAGTCCTGCACTTTGTGCAGGTCCACGATGATGTAGACACCCCGGGCGACGGCCTGCTGGACGTACGGGTCGATGTGCTGGCGGAAGTTCTCCTCCAGGCTGAGCGAGTCGTTGGGCGCCCATTCGGTGACGGGCAGCCGGATCACCTTGGAGTACCAGCCCAGAGCGGGTTCGGTGGCCCGGTTGATGAGCTCCGACATGGGCTTGGGGTTGCACTCGGTGCACTCGCCGTTGTGCCGCGGCCCGATCATGGACACGCCGCGCAGCGTGACGGGGTTGCCCGCCGCGTCCTTGATGCGGTTGCCCTCGGTCTTCAGCCAGGGCACGGCCGCCTCGGGGGCGGCGTCTTCGGGCGCCGGTCCGGCGGTGGCCTGCCCCGGGGCGATGACGGTGACGAGCACGGCCACCGCGGCCAGCAGGGCGAGCAGGAGCTTTCGTGCCTTTCTGTGCATGCGGCTCTCCTCGGAACGAAGGTTCGGTGGGGGGTGGTGCCGATGCGGGTTGCGGTCCTCCTCTCCGGAGCGGGTGGATTCAGCGGATCCGTACGGTCTCGGTGACCACAGGATCCGCCGAGCTGAAGCCGAGGTGCACCAGGTAGTCGCCGGGTTCGGTGCGCCAGGCGCCGTCCCAGTGCTGGAAGGCGCGGGCCGGGATCGTCAGGGCCGCGGTGACGGCCTCCCCTGGGCCGGCCGTCACGGTCGCATGGCCGGCGAGCCAGAGCGCCGGCCGGTCGACGGCGCTGTCCGGCCGGGACAGGTACGCCTGGACCACCTGCTTGCCGCGGCGCTGCCCGGTGTTGCGCAGGCCGACGGTGAGCAGGAGGTCGTCCCCGGGGGCGAGTTCGCCGGGGATCCGGGCCGCCGGCGGGGTCCAGGTGGTGTATCCCAGGCCGTGTCCGAACGGGTACGCGGGCACGGCACCGGACTCCAGCCAGGCGCGGTGGCCGATCCGGATGCTCTCGTCGTACGGCAGCCGCCCCGCCTCCGGTGTGGTGGAGAGCACGGGTACGTCCGCCTCGTCCGCGGGCCAGGTGGTGGGCAGCCGGCCGCCGGGCTCCACCGTGCCGAGGAGCACGTCGGCGAGCGCGTGACCGAACTCCTGGCCGCCGAACCAGGTGAGCAGCACGGCGGCGACGTCGTTGCGCCACGGCAGCAGCACCGGAGCGCCCGCGTTGACGGCGACCACGGTGCGGGTGTTGGCCGCCGCGACCGCGCGGACAAGGTCGTCCTGCCGGCCGGGGAGGGCGAGGGAGGTGCGGTCGAAGCCCTCGCTCTCCACCTCGGGACCGGTGCCGACGACGACGAGGGCGGCGTCGGCGTCACGTGCCGCCGCGGCCGCCGCTGCGATCTCGGCATCGGGTGTGCCGGTGTCGAGGTCGAGCCCGGCGACGAGGGTGACGCCGGAGTCCGGGCCCTGTCGCGGCGGCAGGTCGAGGCGGACGGCGATGTCCACCGGCTCGCCGGCGACGAGTTCGACCGGCACGCTCGCGTGCGGGGGCGCGACGAGTCCGCCGCCGAACTCCTCACCGGTGTGGACGAGTTCTCGGAGGAGTTCGGTGCCGTCGACGAGCAGCCGGAGCGTACCGGCGCCCGCGACCCCGATCCGTACCGGGCCGGACCGGTCCGGCAGGTAGCGCGTGGTGACCTCGACGGTCGCGGTGGCGCCGAGCCGGGCGGAGCCGAGGCGGGCGAGGTTGGTGTCGCGCCGGTGTTCGTCGAGGATCGCGGCGCCGTCTGCGCCGCGGCAGACGAGACGTGCGCCCGGCCGGCCGCTGACCGGATCGGTGAGGTCGCCGCCCGCGAAGGGGGCGATGCCGCGCTGTGCGAGGGCGCCGAGGTGCCAGGTGACGCTGGTGTCGGGCAGTGCGGCCCGTAGTCCCTCCATCGGCGAGACGGCCCGGGAGGGCTCGACGGTGGCGCTGCCGCCGCCCTGGGTGCGGGGCTGGAGGGCGAGGTGTCCGATGACGGCCAGGGAACGCAGGCCGCCCGCCGGCCAGGGCAGCTCGCCGCTGTTGCGTACGAGGACGGTGCCGGCGGCGGCCACCTCCCGGGCGAGCGCGGGCCCGTCCTCGGCGGCCGGCGGCTCGGGGACGGCGGGCACGAAGCCCTCCAGTGCGCCGACCCGGGCCGCGAGGCGGAGGATCCGCAGCACCTTCTCGTCGACGGTCTCTTCGGGCACGCGGCCTTCCCGCACGGCCGCGGTCAGCTTGTCGCCCCACGGGCCGTCGGGGCCGGGCATCACCAGGTCCTGGCGGGCCAGGGCCGCGGGCGCGGTGCTGCGGACGGCCCACCAGTCGGAGACCACGACACCGTCGAAGCCCCATTCTCCGCACAGCGGCTCGGCGAGCAGCGGGTGCTCGGTCATCGTGGTGCCGTTGACGGAGTTGTAGGCGGACATCACCATCCAGGGCCGCTCGTCGACCACGGTGTCTTCGAAGGCGGCGAGGTACAGCTCGCGCAGGGCGCGCTCGCCGATGCGGTTGTCGACGGTGAGGCGGTCGGTCTCCGCGTCGTTGGCGACGTAGTGCTTGGGTGTGGCGCCGACGCCGCCGCCCTGCACCCCGCGTACGAACGCGGCGGCGAGCCGTGAGGTGAGCAGCGGGTCCTCGGAGTACGCCTCGAAGTGCCGGCCGCCCAGCGGGCTGCGGTGCAGGTTGATGGTGGGGCCGAGGACGACGTCGACGCCCATGCGGCGGGCTTCGTGGGCGATGATCGCGCCGTAGCGGTAGGCGAGCCGTAGGTCCCAGGAGGCGGCCAGGGCGGTGGCGGAGGGCAGGTTGAGCGCCGTGAAGCGGCCGTCCCAGCTCTCGCCACGGACACCGCTGGGTCCGTCGGACAGGACGATCCGGCGCAGGCCGACGGCGGGCTCGGCGTGCAGGGCCCAGTTGTCGGCGCCGGTGAGCAGCCGCACCTTCTGCTCCAGGGTGAGCTTGCCGACGAGGTCCCGGAGCGCTGCCGTGGCGGGCTCCGACGCGGTGGTGTCGGTCATGCGGTCGCTCCAGGGGTTTCGTGGACGCCGGTCAGCGTGAGTTCGGCGGCAAGGTGGCAGGCGACCCGGTGTCCCGCGTCGGCGCGACCGGGGGCGGGCGCCGGCCGGGGCGGTTCTTCCGGGACGTCGCAGACGCCGGGGCGGGCGAAGCGGCAGCGGGTACGGAACGCGCAGCCGGCCGGCGGGTGCGCCGGGTCGGGCAGATCGTCGGAGAGCCGGATACGGCGGGCGCTGCCGCGCAGCCGCGGGTCGGGGCGGGGCACCGCGGACAGCAGTGCCTCGGTGTAGGGGTGGCGGGGGCGGGCGTACAGCTCGTCCGTCTCGGCCAGCTCGACGATCCTGCCGAGATACATCACGGCGACCCGGTCGCACACGCTCTCCACCACCGACAGGTCGTGGGAGATGAACAGGTAGGTCAGCGCCAGCTCGTCCTGCAGGTCGCGCAGCAGGTTCAGGATCTGGGCGCGGACGGACACGTCGAGGGCGGAGACCGGCTCGTCGGCGACGACCAGTTTCGGGTCCACGATCAGCGCGCGGGCGATGCTGACGCGCTGCCGCTCGCCGCCGGAGAAGGCGTGCGGGTAGCGGTGCAGGTACTTCGGCGACAGCCCGACGCGGGTGAGCATGTCCGCCACCCGGTCCTCCAGTTCCGCGCCGGTGGCGATGCCGTACGAGCGCAGCGGCTCACCGACGATCTGCAGCAGGGTCATGCGGGGGTTGAGGGAGGAGAACGGGTCCTGGAAGACGACCCGTACCTGCCGCTGGTACGCGCGCAGCCCGCGGCCGGACAGGCCGGCGACGTCCACCGGCTCCGCTTCCGCCGCGGGCCGGTAGGTGATCCGGCCGGCGGTGGGCTGCAGGATGCGGGCGACGCTGCGGCCGAGGGTGGTCTTGCCGCAGCCCGACTCCCCCACCAGGCCCAGGGTTTCGCCGGGCCGGACCGACAGGTCGACGCCGTCGACCGCGCGGACGTGGCCGACGGTGCGGCCGAGGAAACCGTGCTTGACGGGGAAGTGCGTGCGCAGGCCGCCGATGTCGAGGACCGGGGCCGTGCGGGCGGCGGGGGCGGTGTCCGGGAACGCGGTGTGGGTCATGGCCGGCCTCCTTCGGCCGTGGCCGCCGCGGGGACGGCCGGTGGCGTGTCGCCGTGCAGCACGCAGCGGACCCTGCGGTGTTCGGACAGTGCCGTCTCCGGCGGCTCCGCCGTGTCGCAGACTCCGGCGACCGCGCTCGCGCAGCGCGGGTGGAACGGGCAGCCGGCGGGGCGCTCGGAGGGGTGCGGGACGTTGCCGCGGATGGTGGCGAGCCGCTGCCGGGCACCGGCGCCCATGCGGGGGACGGAGCCGAGGAGGGCCCGGGTGTAGGGGTGGGCGGGGTCGTGGAAGATGGCGTCCACGGGGCCCTGCTCGACCACCGTGCCGAGGTACATCACCACCACCTCGTCCGCGACCTCGGCGACCACACCGAGGTCGTGGGTGATGAAGAGGACCGACATGCCGGAGTCGGCCTGGATCTCGGTCAGCAGGTCCAGGATCCGGGCCTGGGTGGTGACGTCCAGCGCGGTGGTCGGCTCGTCGGCGATGAGCAGTTCGGGCTCGCAGGACAGCGCGATGGCGATCATCACGCGCTGGCACATGCCGCCGGAGAGCTGGAAGGAGTAGGCGTCCATGCGCCGCTCGGCGCCGGGGATGCCCACCCGCTCCAGCAGGTGTACGGCACGCGCGCGGGCCGCCTCCCGGGTCAGCGGCAGGTGCAGCCGGATGGCCTCGACGAGTTGGTCGCCGACGGTGTACATGGGCGACAGGGCGGCCATCGGTTCCTGGAAGACCATGGCGATCCGGCCGCCGCGTACGGCACGGATCTCCTCGCCCCGCGGGTCGAGCGCGGCCAGGTCGACGGATGCGGCCTCCGCGGCGTCCGCGGCGTCCGCGGTGCCTTCGGCGTCCGCGGCGGCCTTGACGGAGAAGCGGATCGAGCCGCCGACGATCCGGCCCGGCTCCTCGATCAGGCCGAGTACCGAGCGTGCGGTCACGCTCTTGCCGCAACCCGACTCCCCGACGACGCAGACGATCCTGCCGCGCGGGACGGTGAAGCTCACCCCGTCCACGGCGCGGACGGTGCCCTCCTGGGTGTCGAAGTGCGTCTTCAGGTCGCTGATGTCGAGCAACGGGGGGTCCGGTTCAGGGGCCATCGTCTGGTTCCGTCACTTCCTGTAGGGGTCCGCCGCGTCGCGCAACCCGTCGCCGGCGAAGTTGAGGGCCAGTACCGCGGTGACGACGGCGAGGCCGGGGAGCATCAGCCACGGGGCGTCGGAGAGCACGCGGATGTTCTGCGCGTCCTGCAGCAGGACACCCCAGCTCACGACGGGCGCCTGGAGGCCGAGGCCGAGGAAGCTCAGCGCGGTCTCGGCCAGGATCATCGCCGGGATCGACAGCGAGAGCTGGGCGATGAGGTGGCTGCTGGTGGACGGCAGCAGGTGCCGGAAGATCACGCGGCGCCGGGTGCAGCCGTCCAGGCGGGCCGCGGTGACGAACTCCTCCTGGCGCAGGGCGAGGAAGCGGCCGCGTACCTCCCGGGCCAGATGGGTCCAGCCGATCATGGCCAGCACCACGGTGATGGCGAAGTACCGCCGCAGTGGACCCCAGTCGGGCGGCAGGGCCGCCGCCAGGCCCAGCCACAGGGGCAGATGGGGCAGGGACATGAAGAACTCGACGAGCCGCTGGATCGCGGTGTCGGTCCTGCCGCCCAGGTAGCCGGAGATCCCGCCGAGCGTCACGCCGAGGAGGAAGGCCACCACGACGCCCACCAGTCCGATGGTCATGGACACCCGGGTGCCGTGGATGAGTTCGGAGAGCAGGTCGTGGCCGTTGCGGTCGGCGCCCAGCAGGAACATCGCGGCGCCCGGCTCCTTGGGGCCGATGAGGTGGCGGTCCCAGGGGATGAGGCCGAAGAGGTGGTACTCGTCGCCCTTGACGAAGAAGCCGATGGGGACGTCGGCCGACGGATCGGTGGTGAAGGTCTGCTCGTACGTCTCGTCGTCCACGGTCGTCGTGTAGCCGTCGACGTGCAGGCCGCCGCTGAACCGGATCGTCTGCGGCGGGGCGTACGGGTAGTCGTCGTCGAGGTAGTCCGTGCCGTAGGGCGCCAGGAACTCCGCGAACAGTGCGACGAAGTAGAAGGCGAGGGTGACGACGAGGCCGGCCATGGCGAGCTTGTGCCTGCGGAACCGCCGCCAGATGAGCCGCCATTGGGAGGCTCCGTGCCTGCCGGTTTCTGCGGCCGGCGCGGGCCGGGTGCGTATGCGCATGGTCGTCCCTCATCCCTGGGCCAGCCGGACCCGTGGGTCCAGCCAGGCCAGCAGTACGTCGGAGAGCAGGGTGCCGATCACGGTCAGCATGCTGACGATGAGAATGATCGAGCTGGCCAGGTACATGTCCTGGCTGCGCAGCGCGCCCAGCAGCAGCGGCCCGGTGGTGGGCAGCGACAGCACCTGGGAGACGATGACCTCGCCGGACACCAGCGCCGGCAGCACGTAGCCGACGTTGGAGACGAACGGGTTGAGCGCGACCCGCAGCGGATACTTCAGAACCAGCCTCCGCTCCGGCATGCCGCGCGCGCGGGCGGCGACGACGTACGGCTTGCGCAGTTCGTCCAGCAGATTGGCGCGCAG
Organism: Streptomyces sp. B5E4; assembly: GCF_039871555.1. Taxonomy (NCBI): domain Bacteria; kingdom Bacillati; phylum Actinomycetota; class Actinomycetes; order Kitasatosporales; family Streptomycetaceae; genus Streptomyces; species Streptomyces sp. B5E4. The sequence goes on along the minus strand of NZ_JBDPMI010000007.1, from coordinate 69,665 downwards.
CACCCGCACCAGGCCGGCGGTGCCGGCCGCTCCCAGCACCAGGACGGGCACCCACAGATGGCTGAGGAGGTCGAGGAACTTGCCCAGGTTCCAGGCCGCGTCCTCGTATTCGGGCGAGTAGAGTCCGCCGACGCTCATGCCGAAGACGCTGTGGCCGAGGTACATCAGGACCAGCGCGATCATGAAGTTGGGGATGGCCAGGCCGAGGAACCCGACGGTGGTGGCCAGGTAGTCGCCGACCGAGTACTGCCGGACCGCCGAGTACAGGCCGACGGGGAAGGCCAGGAGCCAGGTCGCCAGGAGGGTGGAGACCGCGAGCACCACCGTGAGCGGCAGCCGGTCCATGACGAGGCTGGAGACGGACTTGCCGTACTCGAAGGACTCCCCGAAGTCGCCGTGCAGCACGATCGCGGTGACCCACTTCGCGTACTGCTCGTACACCGGCTCGCCGAGCCCGTAGCGCTCGCGCAGCGCGGACATCTGCGCCTCGTCCATCCGCTCGCCCTGGTTCTCCAGCCGGGCGGCGAGGGTGGTCAGGAAGTCACCCGGGGGTAGCTGGATGATGGCGAAGGCCACCACGGAGATCCCGAAGAGCGTGGGGATCATGTAGAGGCACCGACGTGCCAGGTAGCTCAACACTGCTCGACCGTCCCGTCAGCCGTGTGCCGGTCACGCGCCGATGGCGAACTGCTCGGGGTTCATGGCGCCCGGCATGGGGAACTTGGCGGCGAAGAAGCTCTTCGGGGGTACGTTGCGGAAGGTCTCGCCCACGACGCCGTAGCCCGGCAGCGGGGTGCTGATCCCGATGGTGTAGAACTGCTCCTTCGCGATGGCGAGGATCTGCTTCATCGTCGCCGCACGCCGCTTCTCGTCCGTCTCGGCCGCGATCTTCTCGTGGTAGAGGCGGTACTGCTCCTTGGCGTGCGCCGGCGGTTCCATGCCGTCCTGCCCGCCGGTGGCCAGCCAGGTGAACCACTCGGGGCAGAAGGAGTTGTTCTCGCCCCACTCCGGCATGAAGAAGGCGGGGGTGCTGACCGGGTCCAGGGCACCGTCCCCGTCCCAGGCGAGTGCCTCGTGGCCGTTGCCCTGGATGAGCTGCATCCGCAGGGTCTCGTCCTCGGCCTGCACGCTCATCCGCACGCCGACGGCCTCCCACATGGGCTTGATGATCTCCAGCGCGTCGGCCAGCTCGGGCTTCCCCGCTCCGGCGCTGACCAGGATGCGGAAGGAGACCGGCTCGCCGTCCGGGCCGAGCCGCAGCCCGTCGCCGTTCTTCCGCAGACCCGCCCGGTCCAGGTGCTCGTTCGCCTTGTCGATGTCGTACGCGGTGTACTGCTTGGCCATCTCCTCGTCGAAGAAGCCGGATTCGCGCGCGGGCGCGACCTGCCAGGGCTCGCCCTGGCGGGCGTGCACCGCTTTGATGACCTTCCTGCGGTCGATGGCGTACGACAGGCCGATGCGGAAGTCGCGGTTGCCGAAGACCTCCCGCTTCGTCTCGTCCTTACAGGTGAGGTTGAGCATGATCGTCAGGGTGTTGAGCTTGTCCGACGCCAGGTCGAAGAAGCGGTAGTGCCCCTTGGCCCGGTCCCGGGCCAGCACCGGCTTGTTCTTGGTGGTGGTGACGTTGCGCTCGATCATGTCGATGTCGCCCCGCAGCACGTTGAGCAGCACCACCTCGGCGTCCTGGGCCATGGCGAAGTCGACGCCGTCCAGGTAGGGAAGCTGGTTGCCCTCCGGATCGACCTTGAAGTAGTAGGGGTTGCGGGTGAACCGCATCCGCGTGCCCTCGCCGATCGCGTCGTCGGGCAGCCAGGCGTGCAACCGGGGCAGCCGCGCGTCCTTCCAGAGCATGCCGGCGTACAGCGCGTCCTGGAGCAGCTCCATGGGCCCCGCGTAGTCCATCTCCGTGGCCGCCTTCTCGGCGTCAGGGCTCAGGTCGGGGTGGAACCGGCCGAGGTAGTGCTTGGGCAGCCGGGTCAGCATGTCGTACACCTCGTTGGCCATGCCCGTCAGATAGAGGGCGTTGGGCCCGGCGAAGGTGAACTCCACGGTGTACGCGTCGATCTTCCGCAGCTTCGCCGGGCCGCCGCCGACGGTGTACTGGCCCGGCGTGTCCGGGATGATCTCCTTGTTCATGATCAGGTCCCGGAAGGCGAACTCGATGTCGTCCGCGGTGAAGGGTTCGCCGTCGGACCACTTCAGGCCCTTGCGGAGCCTGAACGTCACCCGGGTGGCGTCCGCGCTCTCGGTGAAGGACTCGGCGACGTTGGGGATGATCTTCTGCCAGTCCCGGTCCCAGCGGACCAGGTTCTCGTAGGCGAAGGCGTAGCCGAGGCGGCCGGCGTCGCCCGCGCCGATGAGCGCGTTGCGCCAGGTGCCGCCGTAGGCGGCCACCCGGTCGACGGGGCGGACCACGAGCGGCTCCGCGGGAAGCCGCTTCGACAGCGCCGGCAGCTTCCCCTCGTCGACCAGCCGCTGCAGCTCGGGCGCCTGGCCCCTGCCCTCGACCGGTCCCGTGTCCCCGCCGCCCGCCGGATCCGTACTGAAGTCGCAGCCGTTCAGCGTGAGTCCGCCGACGGCCCCGGCCGCCACCAGTGACCCGCCGGCCATCAGCAGCCTTCTCCTGTCGATGCGTCCCGTCATCTTCTCGCTCCCTCGGGTTCAGTAACCGCGGATGTCGGGCCAGGCGAGCTCGACGCCGTGGCCGGTCAACGCGCTCTGGTAGTCCGCCAGTCGGGCGGGCTCGGCGCGGACCTGGTGCGGGGTGGTGCGGTGGCGCAGGCAGTACGCGGCGAGCAGGCCGGCGGCCTCGCCGGCGTTCCACTCGACCGGGTGCAGCCGGTAGCAGCCGTTGGTGAGGTGGGTGGTGCCGATGTTCTTGGCGGCGGGCAGCAGGTTGCGCACCCGCTCGGGCAGCAGGGCGCCCAGCGGGATACGAAAGGGCGAGGAGCCCACGTCGATGTAGTTGTCGCCGCCGGTGGAGGGGTGCAGGTCGATGCGGTACGAGCCGATGCCGACGGAGTCCTCGTACGCCACCGCCCCGCGATCACCCCGCACCGCGAGGGACACGTCCTGTTCCGTCACCGTGTAGACGGCCCGGATGCGCCGGGACTCGCGGATGTACGGGCCCTTGCACAGCCCGTCCGCCGTGCCCACCACGTCGCCGCGCAGCCGCAGCCCGGGCAGGCCGGTGCTCCCGTCGGGGCGCGGCATCTCCGTCTGCATCCAGTACAGGAAGGACAGGCTCATCTGGCGCGCGCCGGCCAGGTGGCGCGCGACCGCCGCGGGCTCGACCTCGTAGAGCGGCCCCTCGACGTAGTCGATCATCGGCCAGTTGACGATGACGACGTCACTGGCGAGCGTGCCCTCCTCGAAGGCGGAGCGGGCGAGGACGCGGCGGAAGGCCCACAGGTCGAGGTCGCCCGCGAGGCCCTGGACGGCGGGCTCGCCTGGCGCGGGGTTGGGAACCAGCACGCGGGTCGTCGCCCGCAGCGTCTGCGGCTTGGGCGCGACCATGCTGAACATCCGGTCGGGCCAGTACGGGGGGCGGTAGTCGCGCCAGAAGCCGTAGTCGTCCGGCTTGTCGATGGTGTGGTCCTCGCCGGCCCGGTGCTCGACGGCGAAGCACCAGGAGGCGGCCTGCATGTTGAGCGGCTGCCGCCGCGCGGGGGCGCTGGGCTCCCCGGTGTCGGCCTGCGACTCGAACCCCGTGACGTACTCGGTGCCGGTGAGCGGCAGCAGCTCGCCGGTCTCCGTGGCGTCCAGGAAGTACGCGGCGGTCACCGTGGCGTCGGCGCCGGAGTCGAGGTCGCGGAGCGTCACGCTGGTGACGGTGTCGCCGTCGGTGGTCGCCGAGACGGGGCGGTGCCTGACCCGCAGATCCAGCAGGCCGCTCGCCTGGTGCGGCGCGAGCATGGCCCGCAGCACGGCGTGCGCCGCGCTCGGCTCCGCGCACAGCGCGCTCACCCGGCCGGCGCCGGGGTTGAGGGCCGGCTGCCGGCGCGCGGCCGCCGCCAGCGGGTACCACCGCCGGTAGTAGTCGCGGATCCCGTCCCGGAGCCGGCGGTAACTCGCGGTGCAGCCGAACTGCTCGATCCACGGGTGCTCGTCGGGCGGCGTGCCCTGGACGGTCAACTGGCCGCCGATCCAGTCGTACTCCTCGGTGAGGACCACCCTGAGGCCCGAGCGGGCGGCGGCCAGCGCGGCGGCCACGCCGCCGAGCCCTCCCCCGACGACGGCTATGTCGGCGTGCAGCTCCGTCATGCTTCTCCCCCCGCAGCGCTCGTCGGGGCCGCGGCGACGGTTTCCCCGCCGGGCGGCGTGCAGGGCAGCAGGATCTGGTCCTCGCCCGGCGCGTCGGGGGCGTCGAGCAGCCGCAGGAGCAGCCGTACGGCCTCACGGCCGATCTCCCGGCGGGGGATCTCCACGCAGCTCCAGCCGGTCCCGGGGTACGGGCCCGTCTCCGTACCCCGCAGCACGACGAGCGAGAGCTGCGCGGGTATGACCAGGCCCCGCGCGGCGGCGAAGCCGGCGATCCGGCCGGCGAACGACTCCTCCTCGGCGACGAACGCCGTCATCCCGGACGCCAGGGCCAGGTCGAACCACTCCTGGGTGAGGTCCCCGTCGTTCATCAGCACCGGAAGCTGAGGGATGCCGGCGTCCGCGCAGGCGGCGCGGTAGCCGGCCTCGCGGTCGGCGACGGCCTCGACCCGGTGCGTGATGCCGAGGTAGCCGACCCGGCGGTGGCCCAGCGAGACCAGCCGGGCGACGGCCTCCCGGGTCGCCTCGGCGTAATCGGCGCTGACCCAGGCGATGTCGGCGCCCGGCACCTCGCGGCGGCCGATATGCACGAAGGGGTAGCCCTCCCGGCTGAGCCGGGCGAGGTCGGAGTGGTCGTGCGCGACGCCGAGCAGCACGCTGCCGTCGGCGACGTTGAGCCGGTTCGAGCCGTCGCTGTAGAGCTGGCGCTGACCGTCGGGGCCCTCCGTGGAGGTGAACAGAACCAGGTCGTGTCCCTCGGCGACGGCCTGCTCCTCCACTCCGACCAGGAACTCGTGGTAGAAGTCGCGGCTGGCGATCGGGAAGACCGACTCGAAGGTGTGCACCCCGATCATCCGGTTGCGCTTGCCCTTGAGGCTGCGCGCGGCGGGATTCGCCGCGTAGCCGAGGTCGCGGACGGCCTGGCGGACCAGTTGCTCCGTCTCGACCGGAATCCGGTGGTCGGTGGCGCGACCGTTCACGACGGCGGAGACGGTCGCCTGCGAGACGCCCGCGCGGCGGGCGACGTCGGCCTGGGTCGGTGCCCCACGACGGCGTTTGACTGACAAAGGAACCCCTTGCTGTTACGTATCAGCAGATGGCCAACAGGACTTGAGTCCTCATTGCTGTTTCGTAACAGCGACCATAGGAGCGGGTCATGACCCCGTCAACAGGCGGTGGCGAACGAATTTCCGGCGGGTTTCCCGGTGTTGAGGACGGCACCGCTCGCACGCGTGGAGCGGCCCGGGTAGCGTGGGCCGAACGGCGGTGGCGGGCGGGAGACTCGGGTGGTGCGGACGGGCGGTAGCGGTCATGACCACCGCCCGCCTGGGCGGACAGCCGGCCTGGCACACGACCTGCCCTTCGATCCCACCTACGGATACGACCTGGACCGGTTGCTCGCCGTGCCCGCCCCCGACGCCCCCTCCGGCTTCCAGGAGTTCTGGCGCTCCTTGTACGCCGAAGCCCGCTGCACGCGGGTCGCACCCCGCCTCGGCACCCGCGCGGGGACGATCGGCCGGCGGGAAGCGGTGGCGGTGCACGAGGTCGCGTACACCTCGCTCGACGGGCGCCGCATCGGCGGCTGGCTGACCCTGCCCGCGGACGGGCAGGTGCGCCAGGGCTGCGTCGTCACGCACGGCTACGGCGGCCGGGAGGGCCCGGATCCGGCGCTGCTGCCGCCCGGCACGGCGGCCATCTGGCCGTGCCTGCGCGGACAGGGCGCACGCAGCCTTCAACCGGACCTGCCCTCCGACCCGGCCGCGCACGTCCTGCACGGCATCGCTTCCCGGCGGTCGTACGTGCACGGAGGCTGCGCCGCCGACGTCTGGTGCGCCGCGACGGCGCTTGCGGAACTCGTGCCCGCGACGGGGCGGCGGCTCACCTACGTGGGGGCGAGCTTCGGCGGCGGCATCGGAGCGCTGGCGCTGCCGTGGGACGACCGGTTCGCAGCAGCCGTGCTCAACGTGCCCAGCTTCGGCAACCACCCGCTGCGGCTGACGCTGCCGTGCACCGGGAGCGGTGAGTCGGTCCGGCGGCACCACGCCGTGCACCCGGAAGTCGCCGACGTGCTGGCGTACTTCGACGCCGCCACCGCGGCGCGGCGCATCGGCATCCCTGTCCACGTCGGAGCCGCACTCTTCGACCCGGCCGTCCCGCCGCCGGGCCAGTTCGCCGTGCACAACGCCCTGCCCGGCCCGAAGAAGCTGCACGTCCTCACGGCGGGTCACTTCGGCCACGCCGGCCAGGCGGCGGAGGAAGCGGATCTCCTCGCCGCCCAACGCCACTTCCTGGCACGGGCCTAGCGCTCCGGCCGGAAATCGCGGCCCGGGCTGGTCAGGCCCGGCGTGCGCGCCTGGACGGCAGTTGAGTGGCGGCGGCCATGCAACCACGCCCGTTCCGCTTTCACTTGCAGCAAGGCTTGACGTGTTGCACATGACGGTTGAAGCATGCGCATCGTGAGTTTCCCTTGCACACATCGGCAAGTTGGAGGCACGTATGAAGGTCCCGGCACTCGTCACCGTCGGTGTGCTCTGCTTGGGCGCGCTCCCGGGGACCGCCGTCGCGGCGACGGCCGAGCCGTCCGCCGTCAGCAGCCTGGCGCCCGGTGATCCACGGGCCGCCCAGCCGGTGCTGCTGAACCAGAGCGGGTTCGGTCTGGGCGAGCCGAAGCGGTTCACTGCCCCGCGCGCCGAGGACGGGGCGGCCTTCACGGTCAGCGATGCGTCCGGGAAGGTCAGGTACCGGGGCGAGGTCGCCGACGGCGTCGGGGACTTCACCGCGTTCGACCCCCGGGACAACGGGGATTTCGTCGTCACCGTCAACGGTGCGACAGGCGTGGGCGCCTCGGTGCCGTTCGGCATCGGGGCGTACTGGATCGACCGGGTCTCCTACCGCCGGGCCATCGAGTTCATGTCGGGCAGCCGGTGCTACTTCGGCGATCTCACCCGCAAGAAGGACGGGCCGGGACTGATCAGCGACGAGTACGGCCATCGTGAGTGCATGAAGGCGGTGACCTGGCGGGACGGGGCCCAGTACTCGAAGGAGATCCAGACGCTCGTCGACCTCTACCTGGCCAACCCGAGCGCGTTCGAGCAGATCACCGTCGACGACGCGATCTACACCGGCCTTCCGGTGACGCTTCCCGACGACACGCCGGAGATCGTGCGGCTCATCCACTGGGGCGTTGAACTGCTCCTCGAAGCAGATGTCAGCGACCCCCAGCTGAAGGAGCAGCTCGCGGCCTTCCTCTACGCCTATCCCCAGCTCGACGGGTACATACCGGCCGACGTCTACCAGCGCGCCCGCGACCACCTCTTCGCCGCGTGGGGGGATCCCGCCCGCGACCGCTACTACTGGCAGGCGTTCACGCCCCACACCGGTGACCTCTTCCAGACGTACACCCAGGTGGGCACCGGAAAGGGCGAGCTCGCGCCGGGCCACTCGGTGTGGCCGAACCTGATGATGTACGAGGTCGCGCAGCGGGAGGGCCGTGACGACGCGCAGCGCTACCTGCGCGCCGCGTACGAGCAGGCCGCATGGCTGATCGAGAACCTCGACGTCGACGACCCGCGGACCACCAAGGGGCAGCGGCAGAGCGAGCACGTGCTCATCACCGGTCTGGTGCAGTTCGCCGAGACGTACCCGGACCGGGCGCCCGAGGGGATCGAGGACTTCGTCCGCGACTGGGCGCAGACCGTGACCCGCCGCTCGGACAACCTCTGGGACTTCCGCCGCTACTCCGACGACCGCTGGACCATCCCCGCCTTCACCGGCGGCGGCGCCGACGACCCCAACGAGACCGGCAACGTGGCCGGCTTCCCCGCGCCGGCGCTCGCCGCGGCCCGGCTGCTCGGCGACGACCCGCTGGCCGGCCGGCTGCGCGAGATCGCCGCGGCACACGTCGACAACATCTTCGGCCGCAACCCCACCGGGCGGCACGCCTCGTACGACGCGCCCAGCGACGAGGCCGGCTTCGAGGGTGTGGAGCACGGCTGGTTCTCCGAGTACCGCGGCGGCGCCGGCCTGCTGGAGAACCTGCCCGGCGTACTCGACGGCAGCCCCAAGAACGGCCACTACCCCTTCAACCCGGACCAGGGGAACATCGGCCACACCGAGGGCTGGGTGGCGTTCAACAGTTCCTGGAACGCCTCCCTGGCCTGGCGCGCCGCCGACCAGACCGGCATCGAGGTCCGTACCCGCGGCGGCGGCCCCGCCCGTGTGGTGCCCCGGCACGCGAAGGTGACGGTGGAGCTGACGGCGCCGCTGAACCTGGACGCGGACTCCGTCGACCGGGGCTCGGTCGAGGTGCGGGTGGGCGGGCGGCCGGCCGTGCCCCTGACCGTCACGCAGACCGGGCCGAACGCCAGGACGTTCCGCGCGACCCTCGACCTGAGCACCGTCGACGCGGGGCACGGCGACAAGATCACGGTGTCGTACGGCCACGGCTCCTTCGCGGTCTCCTTCACCTTCACCGCGGTCGGCTGAGCCGCCGGGCCACCGGCACCGCCCGGCGGTGCCGGTGGCCCGTGTACCTGCGGAACGCGCTCCGGGCGTCGGCCGGTCGGAGGTCTCCATGGCGAAGGGGCCGCCATCGCCGAAGGCGAGGTGGGCGTGTTCTCTGCGTCACGCCCCTCTCTTCTGCGGACGGCTCGTGCGCGGGGCCTCCGGGTGCGGCGTAACCACGGCTTGTTCCACGTTTCCCACGACGGTGACTCGGCCGCCATCGCCGGGATCGGGATCGGGCATGATCGTTTCCGGGTCGACGAGGTACACGTCGTGGCCGTCCAGCGTGAGCCGGCGCGCGACCTCCAGCAACATGCGCCGTGCCACGTCATCGATCGAGTAGACCATCGTGAGGTCCAAGGCCACCCTGGCTTCCGCGGGCGCCGTGTCCACGGTTTCCCGAACGACTCTCTCTGCCGCGGAGAAGCCGATCCCACCTTGGAGTTGGAGGACCCGGAGCGCATCCGGTCCGGTGCCGACGACATGGTTGGATCGTACGACCGCACGCGCGGCGGGCGGGACCTCCATCACGTGCAGGCCCATGTCGGAGGAGAACCGTTCGAAGAGCGACACCCCACGAACGCTGTTCCCGTGCGCGTCCAGTCGTGGCGAGAACGTGGCGATGCCGATCTGGCCGGGGAGCGCGCCGATCAGGCCCCCGGCCACGCCGCTCTTCGCCGGAATGCCGACCTGGGTCGCCCAGTCACCGGCGGCGTCGTACATGCCGCAGGTGGACATGACACTCAGCACCTGACGCACCACCGGTTCGCGTACCACTTGCTCACCCGAGAGTGGATTCACCCCGCGGTTGGCGAGCGTCGCGGCCATCATGGCCAGATCTCGCGCGGTGACGAGCACGGAGCACTGGCGGATGTAGCCGTCGACGACCGCCCTCGGGTCCTCGGTGAGGATGCCGTGGCTGCGGAGCATGTGCGCGATGGCGAGGTTGCGGTGCGCGTGCTCCATCTCCGACGCGCACACCGCCTCATCGATCTTCAGCGGACGACCGGCGAACGCGGACAGTCCCCGGACCACGCGCTCCACGCGCTCTGCCGGACTCAGGTCCGCCGAGCCGGCCAGCGAGTGGGCGGTGATCGCACCGGCGTTGATCATGGGATTGAGAGGGCGCCCGGTATCGCTTTCGAGGGAGATCTGGTTGAACGCCTCTCCCGACGGCTCGACACCGACTTTGGCGAGCACGGGGTCGAAGCCGCGATCAGTCAGTGCCAGCGCGTACGTGAACGGCTTGGAGATCGATTGGATCGTGAACTCGGTATCGATGTCGCCGGCACCGTAGACCTTGCCGTCAACGGTGGCGAAGACCGCGCCGAGACGATCGGGGTCCGCTGCCGCAAGCTCGGGGATGTACCCCGCCGGCTTTCCGGAAGTGTCCGACTCGACGTCTCCGAGTGCCTCGGTCAGATAGTCGGGAACGACCGACCGCATGCGTACTCCTCCGTGCAGATGGGAAACCTCTGCGCTGCGACGTCAGCGCTGAGGCCGCCGTAGTGCGTGTGTCTTGCGGACGCCTGCGGGCGCCTCACCGAATCACCACATCGATGCGTGGGCCAATCCATGCGCTCTCTCCTGGCTAGACCGTGATCGGCAAGACACCCTCGCGTCAGCGAACATTCGCTCGGACCGCCTCCTCGATCGGTGTGGAACCCGTGTTGAGTTCGAGGATCTGCCGACCGATACGGGGCTCGTGGAGCAGTTCGGCGAGGGTGCCGGCGACGTCTTCGCGGGTGATCCGGCCGTGGAACTCCGCCGGACCGAGCGACACGGTTCCGACTCCTGGACCGTCGAAAAGCAGTGAGGGACGGAGAATCAGCCAATTCAGCTCACTGCGGCTGAGCGCGACGTCCGCTTCCTTCTTCACGGCGAAGTAGTACTCGACCTCCTCGCCGAGCTCGCGTTCCCGCCATGATTCCGGGAGTACCGAGACCAGCGCGAAGCGCTCGACACCGGCCAGGCGTGCCGCCGCGATCGCTTTCGCCACCCCCTCGCCGTCGATGGCCTTCGTCACCTCCTTGCCCCCGCCATTCGATCCTGCGCTGAAGACGATCGCGTCGGCGTCGCCGAACGTTGCCGCCAGCTCCTCCACGGTCATGCCGGAGAGATCGCCGACTCGTGCGCTCATACCTCGCGCTGCGAGCTCGGCCCGCTGGTCGTCCCGGCGAACGAGCCCGCCAACGGTGTCTCCCCGTGAGCGCAGTTCCTGCGCGAGCAGTCGACCGACGCCGCCGGTGATACCGATGATGAAAACGTCTGCCATGGAAGCTCCGTTCCCTCAAGGCGGCCCGCCGGCTCATTCGTCCGTGCGGCTGATTCCCGAGCATGCAACGGCCTGAGTCCTCGCCAGCATTCCGGGTCGGTTCCTCCCCGCCGGTCTGCCGTCAGACCATCGGGTTGCCGCTGACGGTCGCGTCCGGAGAGGTGAGGTCCTGGACGACGTCCCAGTGCTCGACGATACGGCCGCTCTCCCACCGGAAGATGTCGACGATGACGACGGGGTTCGGTGCCCAGCCATGGACGATGCTGTGGGTGAATACGAGGTCGCCCTGCGCGGCGATCCGCTGCGGCTCCCACGAGAAGCCCTGCAGACCCGGCACCACGGTGCGGAGCGTGTCCAGACCGCTGGGCATGCGGGGACTGTGCTGCACGCAGGGCTCGGCCCAGTACCGGTCGAGCGCGGTGAGATCCTTCTCCTCGAAGAGCTCTCGCATTGCGGTACGCACGATTTCGGTGTTGCGCTGCGCCAGGTCAGTCGCGGTATTGCCGGTCATGGTCATGCTTCCTCGATAGTCACGACAAAGTGGTGGTGCGCCCAGGTTGGACTTCTGGCTTTTACCTACTGACTGCTCGGCAGGGACGTCTTCCCGACTCCCGGTTCTTCTGGGGCGCTTACGTGTGAGGGGCCGGTCAGCCCGACGCCGTCCGGCCGCACGGCCCCCCGTGGTCGCAGTACGGCTGAAGGCGGCTCTGCCCGCAACCGCACAGGGTGACCCGCGTCTCCGCGCGCGGGCCGGCCGCCGTGTCCACGCTCAACTGGCCGCGGACGATCACCTGCCCGTCGGCGTTGCGCGTGATCTGCGTGGGCCGGTCCGGGGTCTCGGCCGCTCCGTCCACGAGTGCGTACTGCAGCGCGCCCGAGGGACAGCGCCGCACCACTTCGGCCAGGCGCTCGGCCTCGGCGCCGTCCGGCCGGATCCACGGGCGCATATCCGGGTCGAAGACCTCCGGCAGACCGCTGACGCATTCGGCGGCGTGCAGGCATCGCCCGGCCTCGAAGGTCACGGTGATCGACGTGCCCTCGTACGCCTTCTTCTCGGTTCGGCTGCTCATAGCGCCTCCGTCGCTGCCATGCCCGCGCTCTCAGTCGCTGACTTTGCTGCGGGCCTGATACAGCAGGTCCTGGTACTCGGGGTGACGGGCGATCCACCCCGCGAAGAACGGGCAGGTGGCCAGCACCCGCAGATTCGCGGCACGTGCCTCGTCGAGGGCGGTGCGAGCCAGCGCTCCCCCCACTCCCCTGCCCTCGTACTCCGGCAAGACCTCGGTGTGCACGAACGCGACAAGTTCTGTCGTACGGATATAATCCGCGAAGCCCGCGGCCTTGGGCTCTCCCTCGACCCGGGCCTCGTACCGATTGGCCCCGGGAACGTCACTCACTTCGACTGACACGCGTCCTCCATGTGCTTTTCGCGCGGGCAGTGCTCCGCGCGAACCCAATCCAGTTGTTTTCCATCGACTTGCAGAACGAGTGATGCCTCCACTGGTTCGTCCCCGTCACTCGTCGGCGAGAGCTTCCGCACCTGGGCGTGAGCCGGATGAGTCATGTAGTGACCCAGGAGGTCGACACTCGCCCCAGACCTACCGAGATCCGGCCCGGTAGTCACATCAGTCGGCGCTTCCGGTGGGCGTGGCCAGGAGCTGCATCTCCCAGGCGAAGGCCACACCGGAGGCGCCACCGTGCTGCGCCTGGACCTCGGCGGCACCCGGGACGGTCTTCTCACGGGCCCAGTCGCGCTGCCACTCGCCCATCACGGCCAGCCAGGTGATCGGGACCACGCCCGCCTGGACCATGCGCCGCACGGCCATGTTGTGGGCCTCCTTCGAGACGCCGCCCGAGGCATCGGTGACGACGAAGACGTCGAAGCCCTCCCCCGCCGCCTGTATGGCCGGCATCGCCACACAGATCTCCGTCCAGAGTCCGGCGATGATCACCTTCTTGCGCCCGGTCGCCTTGACCGCATCGACGACGCGCTGGTCCTGCCAGGTGTTGATGAAGGTCCTGTTGATCGGCTTCTGCTCCGGGAAGACGTCCTGCACTCCCTGGACGAGAAGGCCCCCGCGCTCCTCCAGAACGGTCGTCAGAATGGTCGGGACGTCGAACACCTTGGCGGCCTTGGCGAGCCCGACGACGTTGTTGACGACCATCGTCGGCTCGTGGCTGTTCAGGTTGGCGAACTGGAACGGCTGGTGGTCGATCAGTACGAGAACGCTCTCCTCGGGCGTCAGCAGCGCGTCGAGTCCTGCCTTGTTGTCGGTGCTCACGGGATTCCCCTTCTTGATCTTCGCATACGTGGCCGGCGGCCCCGCGCTCATATGGTTGACGTAACAACTACACCGTACGAGCACGATGATTGACTCGTCAACTAGCGCCCGAAAATGTCGACTTGCCGATATTCGTCGGGCGGATGGACGCCGGGCCGAGCCGCCCCTGCCGGAGCCTTTGCGGGGCAGATCGCGCCGGCGCGTACGGGAGGGTGGGCGAGGGAGAGGAGGGAGCCGCCTCCGCGGTCGGCCGCAGACCGTGAGGGGGCGAGGGTGCCGAGGTTCGCGGCGTCCACGACTTTCAGGACCGGTTCGGAATTGGGCGCGTCCGCCGGATAGATGACCTGTCGGCACCCTCGTTACGCTCCCCTCCATGAACGCAACGCCTCGCTGGCTGACCTCGGAGCAGAACGCTGCCTGGGACAGTTTCATCCGGATGCAGGAGCGGCTCATCGGGCGGCTCTCCCGCCGGGTCCATGTCGACTCCGGCATGTCGGCCTCCGACTACCTCGTGCTGGCCAGACTCACCGAAACCGGCGGTGGGCGGATGCGCTTCATGGACCTGGCGAAGCTGGTGGAGTGGGAGAAGAGCCGTATGTCCCACCAGGTCGCGCGGATGGCGAAACGCGGGCTGGTGGCCAAGGAGGAATGTCCCGACGACGGACGCGGAGCGTTCATCGTCGCCACCCCGGCCGGCTGCAAGGCGATCGAAGACGCCGCTCCCCTGCACGTCGCACACGTCCGCCGACTGTTCATCAACGCCCTCACCCAGGAAGAACTCGACACGCTCGCCCGGATCTCGAACCGCGTGCTCGCACATATGGAGAAGCAGCCCGACTGACGGACCGGACAGCAGGATGGTGCCGACGAGGCGGAAGGAAGGGCTTCGCCGGACACGGGTGGGTGGTGTTCCACCGCGGACCCCGGGCGCGGTATCGGGCGCCGGTCACCAGGAGAGTCGGGAGAGGTTCCCCCGGTGGGGCCTGATTCGGGCGACCTCCTACCGCCCGGCGGCGCGAACGCGCGCGTGCAGGCGCCGGGTCAACGCGCCCCGTCTTTGTCGGTGCCGAGACGGATTCCGTCGCTCACATTGTCGAACACCGGCTCGTGGCGATCCCAGTCCGCGCTGGGCGTGGAGAGGTAGATGGCGTACTCCTTCTCCCCCGGTTGTCCGAACCCGAGGTTCCGGGCGCGCCACTCGCGGGCGCGGCCCTGCCAGGTGAACTCCCAGATCGCCGCCGGTATCTCCCGGTAGGTCGTACTCTGCATGCGGAGTTGACGGTAGCCGGGCAGCTTGCCCTCCTGGATGGACTTGGCCTCGTTGTCCTTCATGTGCTGCAGAGGGTCGCTGCTCGCGTAGTCGAGGGCGACGACACGCAGACCGGCCATTCCGGTCGGGTCTATGTAGGCGATGCCCTCGCCTTCCTCGTCCAGATCCTTGCGGGTCCAGCCTTCCGGCACGGGGAAGGAGATGTCGAACTCCTCTTCGCGCACCAGGTGGTAGCCCTTCGGCACGGGGGCGGGACCGGGCTTCTCGGGGGCGGCGCTCGCGGAAGGCTCTTTGCCGCGTGCCTTGCCGGGACTCTTGTCGTCGTCCTGCAGCGCGAGGTACACGCCGGCGAGCGCCGCCGGCACCGTGACGGCCAGGACGGCCGCCCACACGCCGGTTCGCCGGCCTCGTCCGCGCCCGTGCCTGACCGTGGCGGCGTCCGCTCCGTAATCCGGGGGTGGCACCGGCGCGGGGGCCGCCGGTTGCCGGGGAACACTCGGGCGCGCCTCCGGGACGAAGCCGGTGTCCGCCAGATGCCGCAGTCGCCGCTCCACCTCCGGTGCCGTGGGCCGGTCCTCCGGCTCCTTGGCGAGCAGCTCCGCGATGAGCGGAGCCAACGTCTGGTCGCCGGCCGGCTGTTCGAGGGGATCCACGGCGATCGCGTAGGCGGTTTCGAGCGGCGTACCCCGGCGGAAGGGCGGCCGCCCCTGCACGGCCTGGTAGAGGGTCGCGCCCAGGGCCCACAGGTCGGAGGCGGGAGCCGGGTCCGCGCCCTTGAGGCGTTCCGGGGCGCAGAAGTCGACGGAGCCGACCAGTTCTCCGGTGCGCGTGAGGGTGGAGGTGTCGGCGACGACCGCGATCCCGAAGTCCGTCAGGACCACACGTCCGTCGGCTCCGAGCAGTACGTTGGCGGGCTTCACATCGCGATGGAGGACTCCGGCGGCATGCGCGGCCCGCAGCGCCGCGATGACGCCGAGACCGATTCTGACCGCCTCGGCGGTGGTCAGCGGGCCGTCCTTCTTCAGCACCTCGTCGAGTGCGGGTGCGGGCACGTACTCCATGACGATGCAGGGCAGCCCCGCGTCGTCCACCACGTCGTGCACGACCACGACGTGGGGATGCGTGATCCTGGCGGCGCTGCGCGCCTCACGCCTCGTACGCTCGAAGAGCGTGGCACGCTCGGCGTCCTTCAGGTGCGGCGGCAGATGCAGCTTCTTGATCGCGACGTGCCGGCCGAGAACCTCGTCCTCGGCCTGCCAGACGGTGCCCATGCCACCGCGACCGATCCGCTCCACCAAGCGGTACCGCCCCGCGATCAGCCGCCCCGGCCCGTCAGCCACCGTGTCGTCCCCCACTGCTTGCTCCTCATCCTGTCCCCGTGTACAAAACCGGCTCCGGTGTCGTGACCTCGACACGATAGCCGTCCGGCTCCCGGCGAACCGACGTACGCGCAGTCCGACCGGGCGTCAGCCCGGAGGCCTGCAACACGCCTCCGTTTGGCCACGGTTGGAGAGGCCGCCGGGCGAGAAGCTCGTGAACGCCGGTCAGGGCGCGTTCGAGACCGGCCGTTTACGCATCGGGGCCGGGGCCCGCACCGGGCCCGACGTCCCGAGGTCGGGCCAGTCTGCCGCGTCGGAACCGGAGCCGCATGCCGAGTCGGTGCTTCAGGCCCTGTGCGGGGCCGCCGTGGAGGCACGGACCACCAGAGTCGCCGGGAGCTGTACGGGGGTGACCTCGCGGCCGTCCAGCAGGGCCCGGAGGGTCTCCCCGGCCTGGCGGCCCTTGTCGCGGTGGGGCTGGTGGACGGTGGTGAGGGGCGGGCCCGTTCAACTTCGAGCTGCTCTTCCTGCCCTGGACGGCCTCCGCGCTGCGGGAGTTCATCGCCGCCTACGACGCCGCCCTCCCCCCGGACGCCTGGCCGAACCGGGAGCTCGGCAGCCACGACATCTCCCGGGTCGCCACCCGCCTGGGCCCCGCCCGGGCGCGGGCCGCGCTCGTGCTGCTGCTCACCCTGCGCGGCACCCCCGTGCTGTACTACGGCGACGAGATCGGCATGGCGGACGTCCCCGTGCCGCCCGCGCACGCACGCGATCCGTGGGGGTCGGTGGAGCCGGGCGCCGGGCGGGATCCGGCTCGTACCCCGATGCGCTGGGACGCCACCTCCAGGGCCGGCTTCACCGCTGCCGGAGCCGTTCCGCGGCTGCCGATCCGCGCTGCCGGCGAATCGCCCGGCGCGGGCCCGGATGTCGCGTCGCAGGCCGCCGATCCCTCGTCGACGCTGCTCCTGGTCCGCGATCTGCTGCGGCTATGCAAGGAACACCCCGCGCTGGGCCACCGGCGACCAGCGGCTCGTACCCGCGCCGCTCGGGGTGCTCGCGTATCTCCGTCAGCAGGGCACCGCCCGGTTCCTGGTCGCCGTCAACACCGCGGACGCCGCCGCCGACCTGCCCCTCGCCCACGAGGGCCTGACAGAGGTGTCCACGGATCACCGCCGGCGCGGTGGGCGGCGAGACTGCTCACTGCGACCCGGCCCGCACGAGGCGTGCGTGGTGCGCCTGGACGCGCCCTGACGAGACGCCGTCGAGAGGAACATTTCTGGAGCTCCGGTCTCGGTCTCGACGTCCAGTACCGGCACACGGCGGACGGCACTCCCGGCCGGCACTCGCTCCTCATGGTCGGCTGGCCCGAAGCCGGCTGGCACCTCGAACTCGTCCACCACCCCGCCGCCCCCGTCGATCCGCGGCCCACCGTCGAGGACCTGCTGGTGATCTACCTCGGCGAACCGGTGCCCGGCACCCTGGTGGAACGGCTCGAACAGCACGGTGGCAAACGGGTACCCGCTCACAATCCGTACTGGGACACCTGGGGCGTGACGGTCCAGGACCCCGACGGATGTCTGCTGGTGCTGTCCACCCGCGTCTGGCCCGGTCAGCCACAGGGATAGCGGGCCGACGGTGAAGCCTGGAGTGCCTCAGCGGTAGGCGGTCAGGCCGTCCGCGAGTTCTCCTTCGTCGCCGTCGCGGATTGCGTAGAGGGCTTGCTGCAGGGCGAATGTGCCACGGATCGCGTCGATACGAGCGGAGAGGCCGTCGTTCGACCAGCCGCCCAAGGCGAGTACCCGCTCCAGGAGTTCGGGGCCGTAGCCGACGCCGATGGCCGCGAGGTCCTCGGCCGGGTCGCCGAGCGTGACATCGTCCCAGTCGAGAACTCCGCAGAGGTGCGGCAGGCCGTGCGCCCACTCCCATAGGACGTTTTCGGCACCGAGGTCACCGTGCACCACTGCCCGGGTGAGGTGGGGAAGGCTGTCGAGCGCGGCGAGTTCCCGCTCGGCCCGCCGGCGTCCGCTCCCGGACATGAGCGGGAACAACTCCGTCCGCACGTCCTCCGCGAACTGCCGCCACTGGCCTTCCGGCGCCTGAGGGAGACCAGCCCGTACGGCCTCGCCGGCGCCGGCACGGGCAAGACCGGAGAGCAGTGTGGCGTACTGCGCCGCCACGGTCTCGACCACTCGGGCATCGACGAGTGCGTCGGCCTTCAGCGGTTCTCCGGGAATGCGGCTGAGTACCAGGAACGGCGTCTCGTCGGTGCAAAGGGCGCCGCCCTGGAGCAGCGGCTCAGGTGTACGGAAGCCGAGGTCGAGACCGGCGAGTGCATGGAGTCCGGCCGCCCGCTGGGGCAGCCGGGCGGCCGCTGCCCGGGTCCGAGGAAGGCACACGACGCGGTCTGAGCCCATGACCACGATGTGGAACTGCCCCTGACGTACGGCAAGATTGTCCGGTTTGTCGTCGGGCAGCAGACGGCCCAGCAGCGCGCGATGCGCCGTAAGGATGCTCACGAGTGTCCTCCCGGCAGCGCCGGAATCAGGTCAGGGGGCCGTCTCGATGGTGAGGCGCCGCGCCTCGGCGAGTTGGTCGGCGTCGGCGTTGATGTGGCCGAGGATCAGCAGGTCGGCGGAGGCGGAGGGGCCGTTCTTGTAGAAGAGGGCGAGGTTGTCCCATGGGGCGTAGTAGGCGAGGTCCCCGGCTTTGGCCGCGGCCGGTTCTGTGGCGTCATGGGTGGTGAGTTCGCGTGGGGGGGTCGGCGATCCGCTCGATTCCGTGGAAGTCCTCCAGGTCCAGGGTGAGCGGGAGCGGGGAGGCAAGGTCGCGGGCGGCGGGGCTGTCGTTCAGTGTGGCGTCGGCGGGCTGCCCGTCGAGGGTGACGCGGATGTCCATCGGGGTGTTCCTGTCTGAGCCGGGCCGGCTGCTGGATGCCGGGGTCTCCGGCCGCCCCGCCGACTCTTGCGAGGGCGGTGGCGAGGCGGCGTGCTGGGATGTGTCGTCGGAGCAGGCGGTCACCGCCAGCAGCAGCGCGGCGGCGGCGCTGGCCGGAGCCCGGCGGAGTGCGGTGGTCGGTGCCGTCCCGGGGGTTCAGCCGGGCAGGGGCTCGGCGTAGTGCCGGAAGGTGCCGCGCTCGGTGTGGAGGGCGTACAGGCGCTCGGCCAGCGCCGTCGGGCTGGAGTGCTCGGCGTCAGGGCTGATCGCGCCGGGGATGATCAGTTGGGCGGCGTGGATGTTCTCCGGGGCGAGTGCGTCGTGCAGCATCGCCGCGTAGGCGCTTTCCGCGGCGAACGCGATCGAGGTGCCGGCCCGGTCGGGGTGAGGGCGTACCGCGGTGCCGCCGTTGACGAACAGCAGCGTGCCGCGTCCCAGATCCCGCATCCCGGGAAGGACTGCGTTGACGCAGGTGACAGGGCCCTTGACGGAGAAGGCGAGCGGGGCGTCCAGGTCGGCGGTGGTGGTGGCCAGGACCGGCTTCATGAAGTCGGCGTGAGGTACGGGGCTGTACTGGAGGACTTCGATCACGCCGAGAGTGGCGGTCGCGGCATCGAGGGCCGCGGTCAGGGCTTGGTGGTCGCGTACGTCGGCGGTGAAGCCGCGGGCGTGGACCCCGTCCCGGCCCAGTGCGGTGGCGAGGGCGTCGAGGCGGTCCTGGTTGCGGGAGATGAGGGCGATGTCGAAGCCTTCGCGACCGAAGCGGCGGGCGGTCGCCAGTCCCAGACCGGAGCCGGCACCGACGAGGGCGAGTGTGGTCACGGTGTGCCTTTCGCAGGAAGACGTGGGCAAGAAGGAGGCTGTGGGGGGACAGGCCGGGCCCGGGGTCAGTCGGTGGCCGGGACGGCGGCGTATTCCTCTTCCTCGTCGGTGACGGGGGTCAGCCAGTGCACGAGATCGTGGTCGGCGTCGGCTTCGTTGAGGGCCTGGTGGACCATGAGCCGGTTCGGAGCGGCACCGTGCCAGTACTCCTCGTCCGCCTCGAACAGGACGCGGTCGCCCGGCCGGATGACCTCGACGGGCCCGCCGCGGCGCTGGCAGAGCCCGACGCCTTCGGTGACGAAGACGGTCTGTCCCAGTGGGTGGCGATGCCAGTGGGTACGCGCGCCCGGCATGAAGTGCACCAGGCCGGCGCTGACCCGGGACGGGGCGGGGGCCGCGGCGACGGGGTCGATGTAGACGTCGCCGGTGAACCGGTCGGCGGGGCCCTTGGCGGTGTCGAGGGAGCTTCGGGTGATCTGCATGATCGTTCTTTCTACAGGGTGTGTCAGGGGGTGAGGAGGGTCTTGATGGCGCGTCGCTCGTCCATCGCCCGGGAGCCCTCGGCGACCTGGTCGAGGGGCAGGGTGAGATCGAAGACCCTGCCCGGGTCGATCCGCCCGTCGAGGACCCGGTGGATCTGGCGCAGGCGCTGCTACGGGCCGTACCGCAGGACGATCCGGAGGTGCGGGTGGCCGCGGAGGGGCTTGCTTCGCCCGCGGGGCGCCGCCTGGCGGACCGGCTCCGGACCGGTGGAGGGCGGGGCACGGATCCGGGCGCCTGGCCCGAGCCGTTCGCCACCTTGCTGGCAGGGCCCGGGCCCATGAAGGGACGCAGTCCCGTCCATGCGCCCTCGGTGTTCCCCTGCCGCCCGGAAGATCTCCCTTGTGATCCGGAGGTCCAGGCCGAGTGGGCCTGGTACGTCACGAGCCGCAACGGCGCGGGGGGGTTGGACTGCCGGACCCTGGAACGGGTGGCGGGTCTGCCGGGGCCCAAGGGCGAGGCGGTGCACCGTGCACTGGCCGCCGGGCTGAACGACCAGCGCCGCGCGCACCGGACCGCCGCGGTGGACGCATTGATCGTCATGGTCTCGCGCGAAGAGCTGAACCCCGATCGGCTGGCCGCCGCCCTGGGTGAGCTGACGGTGCCGGTGGCCTCCCGCCTCGCGTCCGTGCTGCGGGACGCCTCGGCGGCGGTGGGCGCCAGGGCGGTGTGGCCCGTGCTGCCGGGAATCCTGCCGCGGCTGCTGCCGTCCGGCGCGCGTGTCCACGGCCTGAGTGATCTTCTGGCACTGGCGACCGACCTCGCCCGCCCGCACCGGAGCGGGCGAAGAGATACCCGGCTTGGCGGAGGTGGCGGCGCGGCCGCCGAAGTCCCGCCTGGTGAAGGAGGCGCGCCGACTGCGCGACGTCCTGGCCGGGTGAAGAACGGGCCGGAGGCGGAGAGGCGGCGCCTTCGGCCGCGCGTCCGCGGCGCAGCACCCGTGCCTCGGGGCCGGGGCACCGGGCCCCGCCGGGGGCCGGGCCCGGTGCTGTGCAGGTGTCAGATCAGACCCCAGAACTGCGCCGTGTAGTAGCTGGAGCAGATGCGGTCCGGGTAGTACGTGCCCGTGGTCCCGCACTGCCCGGGTGCCGTGCCCGGGTCGACGGCCAGGCCGTGGCCCATGCCGGAGATCGTGTACGTCTCCACCACGGAGCGGCCGGATGTGTCCGTGTAGGAGGCCTTCGTCGTGCCGCCGGGCAGCGTCGTCGTCCCCGCCGGTGTCTGGCCCGTGCCCCAGACGTCCGTCCACTGGTCACGCGACTCGGTCGCGTTCGCCGGCACCACCGTGGTGTCGCTCGTGCCGTGCCAGATCGCCACCCGCGGCCACGGCCCGCCCCAGCCGCCCGAGGCGGCGCGCGCCAGGTCGCCCCATTGCCGCGGGGTCTTGCCGGGCGAGACGTACATGCACGTGTAGGCGTCGACGAGGCTGCGCGCGCAGCCCGCCGGGATGCCCGCGGCGATGGAGCCGCCCGCGAAGACATCGGGGTACGCGGCCAGCAGCCCCGCGGTCATCGCGCCGCCGGCGGACAGGCCGGTGACGAACACGCGGTCGGGGTCCGTGCCGTAGAGCGCGGTCGCGTGATCGGCCATCTGCTTCACGGACAGCGCCTCGCCCTGACCGCGTGCGGTGTCCGCCGACTGGAACCAGTTGAAGCAGGAGTTGGCGTTGTTGACGCTCGTGGTCTGGGGGTAGACCACGGCGAAGCCGTACGCGTCGGCCAACCCGGCCCAGCCGGAGTGGCCGTGGTAGTCGCTCGCGCTCTGCGTGCACCCGTGCAGCGCGAGGACCAGCGGCGCGCCGGAGGGCAGGCCGTCGGGCACGTAGGCGTACATGCCGAGGTTGCCGGGGTTGGAGCCGAAGCCGGTGACCCGGGTGAGGTCGGCCGACGAGGCGCTCGCCGGCACCGCGAACACCCCGGCGACCAGCGCGAACAGCGCGAGCAGCACGGCCCGGGGGCGAGCACGGGTACGGTCACGAACCGCCATGACGTTCTCCCGTCGTGAGGGGGGTGAGGGAGGGCACCCGGCCAGGCCGTCCCTGAGCCGGGTGCCCGATCCCGCACGCTAGGCACGCACCGCCGCCAGGCCATCGGAGACGACACACACACCTGCGGACTCCTGCCTGTGGCCGGACTCCAGCGTGGGGGCGGTGCGTGAGGTCAGCGCACCGCGGGCGGTCGCAGCCTCAGATAGGCGGCCACCGCGGAGACGAGCAGGATCACGCATCCGGCGAACACCAGACCGGCGTCGCGCACCCCCAGCTCCACCGTCAAGGCGCCGACCCCGACCACGGGCAGCGAGATCCCCACGTAGGCGAAGACGAAGAACGCCGAGAGCGTCGCGCTCCGCTGCAGCTCCGGTGCCGCCGAGCCGATCACGGTCAGGCCCGCCCGGAAGGACAGGCCCTGTCCCACGCCGCCGGTGACGGCGCCGACGACGAGGATCGGCAACGACTCCACCAGCAGCGAGGCCCCGATGAACAGGAGGCCCACGACCAGCACCACACAGCCGAGGGGAAGGGCCTTGACCGGGCCGACTCGGCCCATGAGCAACTGGCCTCCGGTCGAGGCGCAGAAGACGGAGAAGACGACGCCGCCGACGACTGCGAGGTTGTCCACGCCCAGCACGGTCGCCATGAAATCCGCAGCGACCGCGGTGAACACCCCCAGCATGGAGAAACCGGCGAAGGCCGCCAGCGCACAGGGCACGAAGACCCCGCGGACGACAGGGGGGATCGTCATGCCCTGAGGTCGCAGGGCGGGCCGAGGACGGCGGCGGTGCACGGTCTCCGGAAGCATCCAGACGACCGCGGCGGCGACCGCGAGGAGAGCCAGGTGCACGAGGAACGGCAGCTTCAGCGGCCAGGGCGCGTACTGGGCCAGGATGCCCGAGATGAGGGGGCCGAGGCCGAGGCCGCCCATGTTGGCGGCGGTCGCCGCGAAGGCGGCGCGGGCGCGGCGCCCCGGCGGCGCCAGGTCCAGGACGGCCGCGGTGGCCGTGCCGCTGAACAGGCCCGCGGAGAAGCCGGAAAGGACCCGGCCGGCGAAGAGTTCGGGCAACCCGTGCTCGAACACGAAGAACACCGCGCTCCCCGCGGCCAGCAATGCGGCACACAGCAGGATCGGCCGCCGGCCCAGGATGTCGGAGAAGTCGCCGGCCACCAGCAGGGCGACGATGACACCCACCGCGTAGACGGCGAAGACCACCGTGACGATCAGCTCGGAGAATCCGATCTGCTGCCGGTAGAGCCCGTACAGCGGGGTCGGCAGCGTCGTGCCGAGCATGCCCACCGCGAAGGCACCCGCCGCTGCCAGATATCCGGGCCGGCGGGCGGGTGGACGGCGGTGGAGCTTGCGATCGGCCACGCTTCACCTGCCTAGCCCACGGAGCAGGAAAGGCGGGGGAGGCTCGCGTTCAGCTCACCCCGACGGACGCACACCTCGTTCACCGGTACGGGAACGCCCTCTGTCCCGGGTTCGGTCAAGCCCGCACCGGTCGAGTGCGGCGTGAACCCTTTTGAGCCCCTCCACTCTCCGGTGGGCCCGGTCGGGCATGTGGTCGTCTCGGCGCCAGCGCCAGGCCGAAAAGATCGCCCAGCCCAGCGCGCGGCACTGGTGGATGAGGTCGTGGTCAGCTCCCGCGTAGTGCCTTCCCACGTCTTCCGGCGCATGGGCGAGGTCGAACTCGACCGGCCCGCGGCAACACGTGGCGAGGTCTACGAAAAGCGGCCCTCGCCTCGTGTTGAGGAGGTTGCCCGGATGCGGCTCGCCGTGCAGCAGTTGGTCGCCCCCGCTCCCGATGCTGATCGCGGCGGTCAGTCCACTGAGGGTGGTGCTGAGGAATTCCCGGTCGGCGTCGGACAGCTCGGGGGAACGCTCCCGGTCGTTCACCTCTCTCAGCGCCCCTGCGACGCGATCGGTGAAGTGCGGTGCGCCCAGATCGATCTGGTGCAGGGCGGCATGGTGTCGCATGAGCACGTCGGCGTAATCGGCCGGCGCGATCTCGGGTCCCACAGGTTCGTAGTAGCTCCAGAGCGAGATGGCGAAGGCATCACGCACATACACTCGCGGGTCGACCCGAGGCTCAAGCTCGGCCACCGGAGCGTCGACGTCGGTGAGACGGCGAGCGACCTCGACTTCGAACTCGGAATCAGCCAGTTGCTCCGAAGGTGCGACCCGGGCCAGCACCTCGCACGGGACCAGGCGCAGCACGACGCGGTCCGAGTCGTGGACGACGATCACATCGTCGACCTGAAGGCCCAGTTCCGCAGCGGTCGCCCGGCCCGCCTCGACTGCGCGACGGAGATCCCGTGGCTCCATGCGTCCCCCTCGTCTCCGGGACCGTGAAGGGCCCGGGGCCGAGAGTACTTGAGCACGTCAACGGTCGGCATCAGGGTTTACGAGGGCCGGGCTGCCACGGGAAGGCCGCTCTCAGCGCCGGCTTCAGCGGCGCGCGCGCCTGGCCACGATGACGTGCCCACCGGCCAGGCCGAGAGCGGTGTCGAGCTCGGGCGGGCACGGCTGGTCGGTGATCAGGGTGTCGAACCCGTTCAGCTCACACACCCGGTGCACGGCCGTACGACCGAGCTTGCTCGAATCGGCGAGCACGCAGCGGTGCGAGGCGTTGGCGAGCATGACGCGCCTGGTGGCGACCTCGTCCAGATGGAAGTCGGTCAGGCCGTACTGGGCGACTCCGCCGGAGCCGACGAACACGATGTCCGCGCGCAGATCGCTGAAGAACTCCACCGCCCGGACGTTGGAACAGGCCAGGTCCCCCGCACGCAACCGGCCACCGCTGACCAGTACCTCGACTCCCGGGCGAGTGCTGACTTCCGCGGCCACGAGCAGGGAGGGGGTGGCGATGACACCGGCGTGGTCGGCGGGCAGGGCGCGTGCCACCTCCAGGGCGGTGGTGCCGACATCGATGACGACGGTCTGGTGTTGCTTGATCAGGGCTGCCGCGGCCTTGCCGATCGCCACCTTCTCGTCGGCGAGGGTGCCGCTGCGCTCCGCGAAGGACGCCTCCTCCCCGACCGGTTCCTGGCGGCTGGTGGCGCCGCCGTGGACCCGGGTGAGGGCGCCGCGCCGTTCGAGGAGGGCGAGGTCCCTGCGGATCGTCTCCTGGGACACACCGAGCAGGGTGGTGAGGTCGTCGGTGGTGACGAACTTGCGCCGGGAGATCTCGGCGACGATCTTGCGGTGTCGCTCGGCAGCGAGCACGACTCACCCCTTGGATACGTGACCGTTTTTGTGGAGCTGTGACTGCATCCTAAGACCGCATCGGCCCGACGCCGGACCAAGCCGACCTGTCTCAGCACGGAGGACGCCCACATCGAGCCCTTGACTATGCTCGGGCACGGATCCACAATCACAGGAATCTTCGGTCAGATATCCACATGAACGGTCAGGCGGTCGAGCTATGGCAGACGTAGAGGCACGTCCCCCGGGAGCGGAGCCGGCCCGCCAGGACGGCGGCCCGCCCCAGCAACGGATGGCGCGCGAGCTGGGCTGGTACGCCTCGTTCTCCGTGGCCTTCGGATTCGTCTCCATCGCCACCGGTATCTTCACCACCTACGGGGCGGTCCTGAGCACCTCCGGCCCCCGTGGCATCTGGGCCTGGCCGATCTCCGTGATCGGCCAGCTGTCCATCGCCCTCGTCTTCGGCGCCCTCGCGGCCAGGATCCCGATCAGCGGCTACTCCTACCAGTGGGTGTCGCGGATCGTCGGGCCCGTATGGGGCTGGATCATGGGCTGGGTCTCGTTCGCCTTCCTGGGGGTGGTCCTCGTCGCCGTGGACTACACCATCGCCTCGACCATCCTCCCGGAGCTGTTCCAGTACGTCGGCACCACCCAGAACGCCTGGGTGATCACGGCCGTCGTGGTACTGCTCCAGGCCGTCCTGGTGGCCGCCTCGACGCGCGTCACCCACCGGGTCAACAGCACGGCGGTGACCGTGCAGCTCATCGGCATGATCGCCCTGACCGTGCTGCTGTTCGCCGTCGGAGCCCTCACCGGCAAGCTGGACTTCGGTCACCTCTTCGAGGCCGGGCCGGTGCCCGAGAGCGGGTACTACGCGCTGGGCGGTGCCACCGAGGCGGGGCCGTTCGCCCTGGCGTTCCTGCTGGGCGCGTTCACCATCGTCGGGTTCGAGTCGGCGGCCAACCTGGCGGAGGAGACCAAGAACCCGGCCCGCGTCATCCCCAGGGCCATGGTGCAGGCCGTGATCTCCCTGGGCGTGCTCGGTCTGCTCTTCCTGGTCGCGATCACCGCCGCGGCCGGTCGCGTCGACGGCGTCGGCACCTCGGCCACCCCGGTGGCCACCGTGATCACCGCCGTGCTCGGCTCGGTCGTGGGCAAGATCCTCCTGGTCCTCGTGGTGATCTCGATCTTCTCGTGCGGGCTCGTGATCACCCTCAGCGGCACCCGGCTGGTGTACGCGATGTCCCGGGACAAACGCTTCCCCGGCTGGCAGCTGCTGCGCCGTATCCACCCGCGCACCGCGACGCCGCTGAACGCCTCGGTGTTCATGATGCTCATCGCCCAGATCATCCTCGCGGTCTTCTCCCAGTCCACCGACGCACTGTTCGAGCTGTTCTCCGCCGCCACCCTGCTGCCCGCCCTCATCTACGCGGGAACCGTCGCGATGTACGCGGCCAAGCGCCGCTCCCTGCCGCCGTCCCGGGGATTCACCCTGGGCCGCTGGGAGATCCCGGTGCTCGTCGTCGCGACCGTCTGGCTGGTCTACGAACTGCTGATCTTCCGCGACGCCTCGTTCCGGGCTCCGTGGATCTACGTGCTGGTCCTGTTCGCGATCGGCGCCGTGTACTTCGCCGGTCTGCTGCTCCGCAGCGGCCGTGCCGGACTGACCATGCCCGATCTGGCCGACGTCGACCGGTCGCTGGACACCGCCGACACCGCGATCCCGCGGCCCAAGGCCGCGGAAGGGAATGCTCGATGAGCGCGATCCTCGCCATCGACCAGGGCACCTCCGGCACCAAGGCCATCGTCGTCGACGCCGGGGAGGGGATCGTCTCGATCGCCGAGGAGACGATCCGCCCCACCTACCTCCCCGGCGGCGGCGTCGAGCAGGACCCGCAGGAACTGCTCGGCTCCGTCCTCGGCACCGGCCGCCGAGCCGTCCGCGAGGCCGGCCGGCCGATCGACTGCGTAGCCCTGGCCAACCAGGGCGAAACCGTCCTGGCCTGGGATCCGGCCACCGGATCACCGCTGTCCCCCGCCATCGTCTGGCAGGACCGGCGCGCGGAATCCGTCTGCGCGGAACTGGCCGACCGGGCCGGCGACATCGCCCGGCGCACCGGGCTCGTTCTCGACCCCTACTTCTCCGCGCCCAAGATGGCCTGGCTACGCCGCCACCTCACCCGCGACGGGGTGGTGACGACCACCGACACGTGGCTGGTGCACCACCTCACCGGCGAGTTCGTCACCGACGCCGCCACCGCCAGCCGCTCCCTCGTCCTCGACCTCGACAGAGCCACCTGGGACCACGGGCTGCTCGATCTGTTCGGCCTGGGCAGCGAGCGACTGCCCCGCATCGTGGCGTCCGACGAGATCGCCGGTACCACCTCGGCCTTCGGCCCGGCGGTGCCCGTCGCCGGTCTCGTCGTCGACCAGCAGGCCGCGCTGGTCGCCGAAGGCTGCCTGGAGCCGGGCTCCGCGAAGTGCACGTACGGAACCGGAGCGTTCCTGCTGGCCAACACCGGCCGGAACCCGGTGCGCTCCGGCGCCGGGCTGACCACGTCGGTGGCCTGGCAGCGGCAGGGCGACACCACGTACTGCGTGGACGGGCAGGTCTACACCGTCGGCTCCGCCGTGCGCTGGCTGCAGGACCTCGGCCTCGTACGGTCCGCGACCGAACTGGACGCGCTCGCCGTTTCCGCTACGGAGGGGGTGCTGTGTGTGCCGGCGTTCGCCGGGCTTGCCGCCCCCTGGTGGGCCCCGGACGCCACCGCCTCCTTCACGGGCATGACCCTGGCCACCCGCCGCGAGCACCTCGTCTCGGCGGTGCTGCAGGGAATCGCGGCACAGGTCGCCGACCTGTGCACACTGGTGGCCGGCGACATCGGCCGGCCGCTGAGCAGGCTGCGCGCGGACGGCGGCCTGACCAACTCCGCGGCCCTCATGCAGGCCCAGGCCGACATCGCGCAGATCCCCGTGGACGTCTACCCCCACGCCCACGCCACCCCCCTGGGCGCGGCCGCCCTGGCGCGCTGCGCCCTCGACCCGACGCTCACCCTCAAGGAAGCCGTCGGCGACTGGCAGCCGACCACCGTCTACGAACCCCGCTGGTCCCGGGAACGGGCCGACGAGTTCCGCACCGCCTGGGCCGCCGCGGCCGAAGCCGCCAAGGGAGATCGCACATGACCGCCACCCCCCATCGTCCGCACGACGACATCTACGACGTCGCCGTGATCGGCGGAGGCATCGTCGGCGCGGCCATCGCACGCGAGCTGTCCGGCTACGACCTTGCCGTCGCCCTGCTCGAAGCCCGCGACGACGTGGGCGACGGCACCAGCAAAGCCAACACCGCCATCCTCCACACCGGCTTCGACGCCAAGCCCGGCACCCTCGAGTCCGAGCTGGTCGCCCGCGGCTACCGGTTGCTGGGCGCGTACGCCGAGGCCACCGGCATCCCCGTGGAACGCACCGGAGCCATCCTGGTGGCCTGGACCGGCGAAGAGCTCCAGGCTCTGCCCGAGCTGAAGGAGAAGGCCGAAGCCAACGGCTACGAACACTGCCGGATCGTCGGCGCCGACGAGGTCTACCGGATGCTGCCCGACCTCGGCGAGGGGGCACTGGGCGGTCTGACCGTCCCGGACGAAGCCATCATCTGCACCTGGACCACCAACCTCGCGCTGGCCACCGACGCACAGCAGCGCGGCACCACCCTCCTGCTCCAGCACGCCGTCACCGGCATCGACGGAGGAGACGAGGCGACCACCCTGCACACGGCGGCGGGTGACGTACGGGCACGCTGGGTCGTCAACGCGGCCGGCCTCGGGGCCGACCACATCGACCGCCTCCTCGGCCACGACCGCTTCACGGTCACCCCCCGCCGCGGCGAGCTGTTCGTCTTCGACAAGCTGGCCCGCCCGCTCGCCGACAAGATCATCCTTCCGGTGCCCACGTCCCGCGGCAAGGGCGTGCTCATCGCCCCGACCGTCTACGGCAACGTGATGCTCGGCCCCACCGCCGAGGACCTCACCGACCGCACCGCCACGGCCACCTCGGAAGAGGGCTTCGGCTTCCTCCTCACCAAGGGGGAACGCCTGATGCCGCGGCTGCTGGCCGAGGAGGTCACCGCCAGCTACGCAGGTCTGCGCGCCGCGATCGACCACCCCGACTACCTCATCGAGACGACCCCCGAGCAGCGCTACGTCCTCGTCGGAGGCATCCGCTCCACGGGGCTGACCGCGGGCATGGCCATCGCCGAGCACGTCCGCGGACTGCTGGCAGCCGCCGGTCTGGCCATGCGGGCCCGCGACACACTGCCCGAACCGCCGCGGATGCCCAACATCGGCGAAGCCTCCCCGCGCCCGTACCAGGACGCCGACCTCATCGCCCGCGACCCCGCCTACGGCACCCTCACCTGCTTCTGCGAACGGGTCACCGAAGGCGAGATCCGCGACGCCTGCCACGCCGCCGTCCCCGCGCGGACCCTGAACGGCCTGCGCCGCAGAACCCGCGCCATGAACGGCCGCTGCCAGGGCTTCTACTGCGGCGCAGCCGTGGCCGCCCTGCACGAGCAGCACCACACCCACGACGGCTGCCACCACCCGAGCGGGGACGACCGATGACTCACCAGCCGCTTCTGCTCACCCCCGACGTGCTCGTGATCGGTGCCGGTCCCGCAGGGCTGACCGCCGCCGCCGAGCTGGCCGCCGACCACGGCGGCAAGGTCCTGGTCGTCGACCGCGAGCCGGCCGCCGGGGGCGTCCCCCGGCACAGCGACCACACCGGCTACGGGCTGCGTGATCTGCACCGCGTGCTGTCCGGGCCCGCGTACTCCCGCCTCCTCGTCGGCCGGGCCGCCGCGGCCGGGGCCGAGATCCGCACCCGTACCACCGTGACCGGCTGGTCCGACGGCGATACGGTCGAGGTCACCAGCCCCGAGGGCCGCTACCGCATCCGCGCAAAGGCGATCGTGCTGGCCACCGGCGCACGCGAGCGCCCCCGCACAGCCCGCCGCGTCCCGGGAGACCGACCCGACGGCGTCCTCACCACCGGCCAGTTGCAGAATCTCGTCCACCTCCACCACCGGCCCGTCGGCAAACGCGCCGTGATCGTCGGCGGCGAACTCGTGAGCTGGTCCGCCGCCCTCACCCTCCGCGAAGCCGGCTGCACCCCCGCCCTGATGATCAGCGAGCACCCGAAGGCGGAGTCCTACGGCGTATTCAACGCCGCCGGGCGGACGGCGCTGCGCGTACCCGTGGCCACCCGCAGCCGCGTCACCCGCATCATCGGCAAGACCCGCTGCGAGGCGGTGGAGATCGAGCACCTCGACACCGGCCGCCGCCGCACGGTCGCATGCGACACCGTGGTCTTCACCGGCGACTGGATCCCGGACCACGAACTGGCCCGCGCAGCCGGGCTCACCCTCGACCCCGGCACCCTCGGCCCGCTCACGGACACCGCGCTGCGCACCAGCCGCCCCGGGATCTACGCCGCCGGCAACCTCCTCCACCCGGTCGACACCGCGGACATCGCCGCTCTCGACGGCCGCCACGTCGCCGAGCAGATCCGGCGCGACCTGCACGGCGAGAATCAGCCGACCGACGGCGTCCGCCTGATCGCGAATGAGCCGTTCCGCTGGATCACCCCGCAGATCCTGCGCCCCGGCGATCCCGCACCACCCCGCGGGCGGCTGCTGCTGTGGACCGACACCTTCATCCGCTTCCCCAAGATCACCGTCCGGCAGGACGCCGGAACCGTCGCCACCCGCCGGCTCCCCTGGCCGGCCGCCCCCGGCCGCGCCTTCCGGATCCCCTCGACCCTGCTGAACGACGTCTCGCCCCGGGGCGGCCCGGTCCACGTCGGCGTGGAGTAGCCACCGGGCCACGGCACTTGGCGGTGTCACGTCGCCCTGGCGAGCGCGGGCGATGCGTGCAGCGGATCGATTCGGGTGATGCGCGCGCGGTGAAACGATGCACGCGCGGACTTCTGCTGCGGCCGGGATGGGCCGGCGGGAAAATCGCCCGATGAGTGGTTCATGCATTAAGCCTCATGTGAGTGTCTGCACTGCAGCAGGCGGGAGTTGGGCCACGCCGTGGTGGAGCGGGCTGCCGGGGTGTCGGACACGGCCCCGCTGCCCGTCGGGCCGCCCGTACACGTACTCGTGGTGCCCACCGGGCGGTCGGCGAACCTGCGGTGGTCCGCGGACGGGGCGGCGCGCCGCGAGCGGTTCCGCTCCGGGGAGGCGCTGATCAACCCGGCGGGCTGGGCCTCCCGGCCGCGGTGGCAGGAGGACGTCGAACTGCTGCTACTGGGGCTGGAACCGACGTGGCTGGAGCAGATGGCGGCCGAGGAGGGCCGCCGGAGGCGGTTCGAGCCGGTGCCGCGCTTTCACTTCACCGACCCGCTGCTGACGATGCTGATGGAACGGCTTGCATCCGAGTACGCACGCCCAGGACCCGCCGACTCGCTCTATGCACAGTCGCTGGTGCAGGCCGCGTCCATCCACACATACTCACCAACGACCTACGGGAGTTGCGCATGACCGCCCAGACCCTCGACCCGGCGGTGGCGGTCTTCGTCGCCGCCGTCAACGCCGGCGACCGCGGCGCCTTCTTCGCCGTGCTCACCGACGACGCCACGATGTCCGACGACGGCACCGAATACGGCCTCGTGCCCTGGACCGAGCGGGAGATCTTCTCGGCCGAGGGCCGCATGGACCTCGAAGCGGTGTCCGCCGACGGCCGCTCTCTGGTCGCCACGTACACGAACATCACCTGGGGCAGCATGCATACCCGCTGGACCTTCACCATCACCGACGGCAAGATCAGCCGCTTCGAAACGGGCCAGGCCTGACCCCGCGCCGCAGACTCACGCCGTCCCCGCACGGGTACGGTCGGCGGAGATCCCCACCGTCCGACGCAAGGCCACCCCAAGACCTGGCGGTCGCGGCGGCGCCTCATCTTTCCGCGTTCCGTATGTAGGGGGCGCTCTTAGCAGCGTAGGGGTACAGCGGCTCGGTGGAATCGAGGCGGTCCTGCGGGGAGTTGAGGCGCATGGTCGGTTGGCGTTCCGCCCGCCTGTGCCAGGGGCCGTCCGGGGTGAGGAATCTGGACGCGCGGTCCGTGCCGTGTGGGGCGTAGAGGAGGAGCGGGGCTCCGAGAGAGGCGTCCGAGCCGGCGTAGGGCATGGGCGCGGTCTGCCCCCGGGCGGAGATCAGCGGTGGGGCGTTGCCGATCTCCGCGTGGCTTCGGGATGCCCTAGAAGAACGAGCTGTCGCCGCCCAGTTGGACCGCCTCGGTACACCTCGGCAGCGTTGATGCAGGTGAGGTGAGGGAGGCGGGAGGTGTCGCGGTCGTCGCAGATGCGGCGCATTTCGGTGCGGAAGCGGCCGTCGATCCAGTTCTTCGTTTCGCGGGTGGGGCTGAGCTGCAGTTCGTGGTTGTCGCCGTAGTTCCGGTAGCCGAAGTCGTGGAGGACGCACGCGGGGTGGAACACCTCGCTGTACGGGGCGTAGCCGGTGGGGACGGAGCAGCCGTCGGTCGTCCAGTTGAACAGGGGGACGTGCGGGGTTTCGGCGAATTCCCCGTAGGTGAGGTTCATGATGGCGTCGGCCTGCTCGCGCAGCGTCGGCGCTGCTACGGGAGCGGTGGGCGTCGTGGGCGCGGAGTCGGTGTCGGCGGCCAGGGCGGTGGCGGCGCCGGGAAGGGTGCCGCCGAAGGTGGCTGCCGTGACGAGCGCCAGGGTGGCGACGGCGGTCGACAGCTTCGCGCGCAGGAAGCGGGTGATCTTGTTCATGCCGGCAGACTGCGCGCCCGTGCCGCGATCATGCGGCCCGGGGCGCTGATCCGCCCGCACGGGTCCGGTGGACCACCCGGTCGGCCGAGCGGGCCCGCCCGGCGCGCAAGGCGTACGCGCCCTCGCGCCAGGCAGGCTCCGGTTACGGTCAGGGAGCGTCGAGGGAGTCCTCGATGCCCTTCATCTCCTCTTTCGCGACCTCCTGAGCCAGACGCTCGGCGGTCTTGTCATCGATACCCTCGCAGTCACCGGGACGCTCGTCGGCGGCGTTCTCGTCGCCCGCCTGGTAGTCCTTCAACTGCTTGGTGATGGCGTCCTTGCAGGCTGCCTCATCCGGCTCGCTGTCGCTACCGCAACCGGCCACGGCGAAGGTCAGAGCCGCCGCAGCCGCAGCAAGAGCGGAAACACGGGCAGTGCGCTTGTGCATGATTCCCCTAGCAAATACGTGTTCGGACCGGTGAATCCTGTCCGACTGCGGCGGCTCGTGTCTTCCGGTGTGACTGTTTGGTGACCTGACCGGGACACGATCACAAGGATTCGGATCGTCAGGTTCGAAGAGACGGCACTTCTACGCGTGTCACTCGAACGGCCCGGCCCGGGGAGTCCGCCGTATCTGCCTGGCAGAGGCTGGTATCACGGCACTTACCCCCGTGGGAGGACCCGCATGGCCACGCCCGACCCCAGCGACCCCGCGGACTTCGAGGCCGCCGACCGCGGCTTCCTCGCCGGCCCCGTCGATCGGCAGGTCACGGCCGCGGACGGGCGGGTGGTGTGGGACTTCGACGACACCGCCTTCCTCGGTTCTCTTCCCGATGGCAACCATCCCGACACCGTCGACCCCAGCCTGTGGCGGCAGGCGAAGCTGTGTGCGCGTGCCGGGCTGTACGAGGTGGCCGAGGGCGTTCTGCAGGTGCGCGGGTACGACCTGTCGAACATGACCCTGATCGAGGGCGATCGCGGGGTCGTCGTCGTGGATCCGCTGATCTCGCGGGAGACCGCCGCCGCGGCGCTGGCCCTGTATCGCGCGCAGCGGGGCGACCGGCCCGTCACCGGCGTGGTCATCACGCACTCGCACCTCGACCACTTCGGCGGCATCCTCGGGGTCCTCGACCCGGACGCGGACGTGCCGATCCTCGCCCCGGCCGGGTATCTGGAGCACGCCGTGGCGGAGAACGTCTACGCCGGCACCGCGATGCTGCGCCGCGGCTTCTACTACGGCGGCATGAACCTGGAGCGCGGTCCGGCCGGGCTGGTCGGCATGGGACTGGGCTTCACCGCCTCGACCGGTACGCCCGCGCTGCTGCCCGCCACGACGGACGTCACCCACACCGGGCAGACCGAGACCGTCGACGGCGTGCGGTTCGTCTTCCAGATGACGCCCGGCACCGAGGCCCCGTCGGAGATGAACTTCCTGCTGCCCGATCACCGGGCGCTGTGCATGGCCGAGAACGCCACCCACAACCTGCACAACATCCTCACCCTGCGCGGCGCCCTCGTCCGCGACGCCCGCGTGTGGGCCCGCTATCTCGACGAGGCGCTACGGCTCTTCGCCGCCGGCGCCGACGTGCTGTTCGCCTCCCACCACTGGCCGACCTGGGGGCAGGGGGCGATGCGCGACTTCCTGACCGAGCAGCGGGATCTGTACGCCTATCTGCACGACCAGACACTGCGGCTGGCCAACCAGGGCTACACCGGCACCGAGATCGCCGAGATCATCGAGATGCCGCCGTCGCTCGCCGCGGCCTGGCACACGCATGGCTACTACGGCACCGTCAGCCACAACGTCAAGGCGATCTACCAGCGCTATCTCGGCTGGTACGACGGCCACCCCGCCTCGCTGTGGGAGCACCCGCCGGCCGAGACGGCCAAGCGCTATGCCGAGTGCATGGGCGGCGTCGACGCCTTGGTGGCCAAGGCCAGTACGTACGCCGAGAACCAAGATCTGCGCTTCGCGGCGCAGCTCCTCAAGCACGCGGTCTTCGCCGATCCCGACCACACCGGCGCCAGGAACACGCTCGCCGGCGTCTTCGAACGGCTCGGCCACGGCGCCGAGTGCGCCACCTGGCGCAACTGCTATCTCGTCGGCGCCCGCGAGCTGCGCGAAGGCGTCGCGCGGACCGATATCGCCGCGAGCAGCCTGATGGCCGCCCTCAGCGTGGACCAGCTTCTCGACTCCGTCGCCATCCTCGTCGACGGCCCCCGGGCGTGGGATCTCCATCTCACCCTGGACTGGCACGTCACCGACCTCGGCGAGCGCCACCGCGCCGCGCTCTCGCACGGGGCCCTCACCCACCACCGTCTTGACGGCCAGCCCGCAGAGCCGGCCGACGTGGTGCTGACGCTGACCAAGCCCCAGTTGCTCACGCTGCTGGCGGGTGAGGATCCGGAGGACATCGAGCACACGGGCGACCTGGGCGTCCTGCGCACCCTGCTCTCCGTCCTCGACAAGCCCGACCCCGACTTCGCCGTCGTCACCCCCTGACGGATTGCGCGGAAACGGGAGTCATCCCGCGGGCGGCGGGCCCCAGCCGCCGTGCGGCTGCTGCGGGGGCGGCGGGGCACCGTAGGGCTGCTGGGCCGGGTACGACGGGGGCTGCTGCGCAGTGTGCCGGGCAGCGCCGCCGGGGCTGCGGTCCAGTACGCCGCAGGCGACCGCCCCGATCATGAGGCCGATACCCAGGAACGAGCTGGACTCGCGGATCTGCTGGAACTCGATGCTCTCCACGTCCGATCGCTCGGCGATCATCGGCATCACGAATCCCTGCACGAGAAAGTACAGGCCGCAGACGAAGAGCACCCATCCGAAGATTTTCATACGCGGCACCCTACGTCGGGCATGCGCGCCGCCAGGCCGGATTCCGCTTCCCGAAGTCCGGGCGGCCACACCGGCGTTCAGGCTATGTCGCCCGCCCAGTCCCAGCGCGCCGGAGAACCGGGCGCGGGGGCATACGTGGCGCGGCCGCCGGCGCCGAAGCGGCCCAGCTCGGTGGGCAGGGCCGCACCGGCGGCGATCTCCCGCGGGCTCCAGCCGGTGATGTCGAGCAGCAGCCCGTCCAGAGGGCCGCCGACCAGCTCTGCATAGTCCCGTCCCGGCCGCGGCCCCGGGTGCGGATCGTCGTGTTCCGTGCCGTAGACCCGGCCGCGCAGCAACTCCTCGTCCCTGTCCATGACCCCAGCCTCTCAGCCGCCACTGACAGTCCGCCCCGGGCGCGCGGCCGCCCGCGCGGGGCCGGGGAGCGGCCCGTATGCTGCGCACATGGCATGCCGAATCACCGAACTGGTCATCGACGCCGCGGACCCCGAGCGGCTCGCCGCGTTCTGGAGCGAGGTCCTCGATTACGTCGAGCTCGACCGGGACGACGACGGCACCATCGAGATCGGGCCGCCCGACGCCGGTTTCGGCGGGCTGCAGCCTACGCTCGTGCTGAGCGCGAGCAGCGAGCCGCGCAAGGGGAAGCTGCCCCTGCACATCGACGTCAACGCCACCGACCGCGACCAGGAAGCGGAGCTGGAACGGCTGCTCGCGCTCGGGGCCAGGCACGTCGACATCGGCCAGACGGGCACCGAGAGCTGGTACCCGCTGGCGGATCCCGAGGGGAACGAGTTCTGCCTGCTGCGCTCCCGGGTGCAGCCCCTGACGTGAGGTCCGTGACCGCTTCCGACCTCAGGTCGCCTCAGGCGTCGAAGCGGCTGCGTGCGTCCTCGATGTGGCCCAGATACTGCTGGGTCCAGCCGCACATGGCGTCGACCGTGGCGCGCAGGGCGCGGCCCGGCTCGGTGAGGGTGTATTCGACCCGCGGCGGCACCGTGGGGTAGACCCTCCGGTCGACCAGGCCGTCGCGTTCCAGCGTGCGCAGGTTCTGGGTGAGCATCTTGTGGCTGACGCCCTCGACCTCCTTGCGCAGCTCGCTGAAGCGCAGGGTGCGCTCGCCGAGCGCTTCGATGATCAGCAGCGCCCATTTGTTGGCGACGTCGGAGAAGATCTCCCGCGCCAGGGAATCCGCGCGCCTGAGGTCGGCGTCCTCGGGGAGGCCCCCGAGTTCGTGCTTGGTCACCATCTGGTTCCTCGGTTACCGAAAAGTGCGTTCTTCCAGGTCAGCGTTCACTCTCTTACAGTTTCCGAGTAACCGCAAGAGAGCACAGAGAGGACCCTCACCATGGCCACCACCGACGCCTTCCACCACGGCGTGGCACCCGAGAACGACTTCGGCTACGCACAGGCGATCAGGTCCGGCGACCTGATCCATGTCTCCGGGCAGGTCGCCTTCGACGAGACGGGCGAGTTCGCGTACGCGGACGACTGCGCCGCGCAGCTCACGCTGACGTACGCCAACCTCGACAAGGTCCTGGAGCACTACGGCGCCACCCGCAACCAGATCGTCTCGCAGACCGTGTACGGGGTGCGCCTGCAGCAGAACGCCGAGGCGATCTCCGCCGGCAATCTGGCGTACTTCGGCGCCCACCGCCCGGCCAGCACCGTCGTCGGTGTCACCGAGCTGGCCTTCCCCGGCCAGCTCATCGAGATCGCCGTGGTCGTGGACACCCGGCTCGCCGCCTGAGGGGCGCGCGCCACATCCGTTCGGCGCCCGCCCTGATGGCGTCGCGGATACGGACGTAGGTGCCGCAGCGGCAGATGTTGCGCAGGCTGTCGAGGTCGTCGTCGGTGATCTCGCGGCCCTCCGCGGCCACCCGGCGCACGAGGGCCACGGCGGCCATGATCTGGCCGGGCTGGCAGTAGCCGCACTGGACGACGTCGTGGTCGAGCCATGCCTGCTGCATGGGGTGGCAGCGCGCGCACGGCGTCGATGCACTGGCCGAAGGTCCCGGCGCGTACGGCGACGCCGGTGTC
This sequence comes from Streptomyces sp. B5E4, assembly GCF_039871555.1. NCBI lineage: Bacteria > Bacillati > Actinomycetota > Actinomycetes > Kitasatosporales > Streptomycetaceae > Streptomyces > Streptomyces sp. B5E4. Next base: position 31,625 of record NZ_JBDPMI010000007.1, on the reverse strand, counting down.
GATCGGCACGACGTCGGTGACGCCGGGCATGGCGGCGACGTCGGCGAGGTCGGCGACGGCGCCGGGCTCGCCGTTGATGGTCGGCGGGCGGCAGACCATCGTGGGCTTCGCGTCGGGGACGTCGAGGTCCATCGCGAACTTCTTGCGGCCGGTGACCGCGTCGCGGGCGTCGATACGGTTGTGGGGCCGGCCGATGACGGTGAAGTCCTCGCGGGCGGTGAGGCGGACCTCGACGGGCCGGGAGCGGGTGGCGGCGGCCTTGGGGGCGAGGGTGCCGAGGTCGACCATGGCGCCGGAGCGGCCGCGGACGGCGCCGTCGCGCAAAGTCAAGTGCGCGATGGGCGAACCGAGTTCGGCCGCGGCGGCGGTGAGCAGCCGGTCGCGGGCGACGGCGGCGGCGACACGGATGGGCGTGTAGGTGGCGATGGTGGTGTGGGAGGCGCCGGTGAGCTGGTTGAACAGCAGCTCGGGGCGGGCTTCGGCCGGCGTGACCCGTACCCGCTCGGCCGGTACCGACAGATCTTCGGCGATGAGCATGGCGGTGGAGGTGGTGACTCCCTCTCCGACCTCGGCGCGGGGCAGGGCGAAGGAGACGGTGCCGTCGGGCTGGACCTCGACGGTGATGAGGCCGGCGGTGGGCAGGGCGGCGGCGGTCATCACGTCGTTGAGGTCGAGGAGTTCGGTGAGGTCCGCTGAGGCGGGGGCGGCGCCCGCCCCGGCGGCGGGTGTGAGCTGGGCGGCTGCCACGAGGGTGGGGGCGGCCAGCACGTAGCCGAGGAACCTCCGCCGGCCCGGTCCTTCGTGCGGTCGTGCGCCGTTCGGTCCGGTCATCGTCCGGCTCCTTCCGCCCGGTTGCCCTGGGTGCCTCCGCCGCGGGCGACGGCCCGCGGCGGGGAAGTACCAGAACGTACCGGCCGGGGCGCCGCCCGGCACAGAAGAGATCCGGCCCCGCGCCGTCGGTCGCCGCCGCCCGGCCCGCCGACGGCGGCCACCGCGAGCGCGCGGGTGGTGCCGGTGAAGGACCGCTCGGCGGCGCGGCGTTCCTGCTCGTCGCCCGGGACGGCTACCGCGCCCCGGCCGCACGGCGTCTCCGAGCGTGCGGACCTGACGACGGGCGCGGTCTGCTCGCTGTTCGGCCGGGTCGGGCATCAGGCTGCGGCGGCGCCGGTGCTCGGTGTGCTGCCGGCTGCTGCCCGTTCCGTACGGCCGGACGGTGCTGTCCGTACGGAGGGCTCGGCCGCCTGACGCGGGTGGCCGTCCCCGGCCGCCGCTTCGGCGTCGGGCAGCAGTGCGCACAGGTCACCGAACCAGGCGTCCAGGTCCTCCGCGCGCAGCAGCCCCGCGCCGATCAGCAGGCCGCGGAAGCCGGCCCCGAGAAGGGCCGCGGCCCCCTCGGGGGTGTCGATGCCGCCGGCGCTGACGGTCAGGCCCGCGCCGGCGGCCCGGACACGGGGCAGCAGGTCGTGGCTGCGGCCCAGGTCCGGCTCGTTGCTCTCACGCGTGCGGATGTCCTTGTTGTTCACCGCCACGACGCAGGACTCGGCCCGGGTGAGCGCGGACAGTTCCGGGCCGGAGGTGATCTCGACGAACGGCGTGACGCCGTGGGACAGGCAGGCGTCGATCAGCACCGCCATGAGCCGGTGCGGCAGGATCGTGGCGGTGAGCAGCACGGCCGCCGCACCGGCCTCGGCGACCTGCCGGATCTGCCTCTCCTTGGTGAAGAAGTCCTTGACGAGGACCGGCAGCGACGTCGCCTCGACCACCTCGTCCAGGAGCCGGGCCGTGCCGCCGAGCCACGAGCCGGTGACGACGGAGAGCGCGGGCACGCCCAACTCCTCGTAGCGGCACACCAGATCGCCGGCGGTACGGCCCCGCAGCAGGTCCTCACCGCCCGCCCTGGACTGATTGATCTCCATGATCACCGGCAGGTCCGCCGCGGCCAGCGCGTCGCCGAAGCGCTGGTCCGTCGCGTTCACGGGGGTGATGTCAGCCGGAAAGGGCATGCTGTTCCTCCTACGGGGCCTGCCGCCACGCCGTGTGCCAGGCGTGACGGATGTCGCCGACGAGCGCCGGCGCGAGATGTCCGGCGGCATCGCGCGCGCCGTTGTCGACGTCGATGCCGACGTCGTGTTCGTGCGCCAGGGCGGCGCGCTGGTGCTCGGGGCTGTCCGCGGTGATGCCGCACGCCGTGAACCACACGGGACTTCAGCCCTTCCGCGCGGTGGCGTCGGCGTGCAGCGAGCCCGCGACCAGACGGGTGCTGCCGGGGGCCGCGAAGATGCCCGGGTGCGCTGCGCGCATGCCGGCGATGAGCCGCTCGTACGGCAGGTCGTCGAACTCGCCGTGCTCGTGGACGACTTCCATGTAACGGGCGCCGTGGGCGTCGTACGGGTGGTGGACGCTGTCGGCTCTGCCGTCGAAGTCGAGCGGACGCATGCCGTGCAGTCGGCACAGCAGCCGGTTGAAGACGGGGGTCGCGCGCACCCATCTGCCGTCGAGGTGGAGCGAGGTGAAGGTGTGGTAGCAGAAGGTGTCCCCGCCGACGAGCGTGCGCAGCGCGGGCGACGACAGATGGTTGCGCACGTCGGTGAGCACGAGCCGCGCGGGGATGCCGACGGCGCGCAGGGCGGCGGCGTAGAGCACGGACTTGTGGATGCACATGCCTTTGCCGGTACGGGCCACCTCCCCGGCGGTGACGCCGGTACGGGACAGGTCCACGCCGTAGACCTCGTAGTTGATGCCGTCGCGCACCGCGTAGTAGAGACGTACGGCCATATCCCTGCTGTCGAGCCCGCCCTGCGGCAGCGCGCGGCGGACGAAGTCGCCGACGTCGGGATCGTCGGAGTTCAGGAACTCGGTGGGGGCGAGGGCGCTTTCCAGGTCTGTCGTCGTCATCGGTGTTCTCCCGCATCAAGCGGCGCGCCCCAGGCCGAGCGTCGCGGCTATCCGGTTGTACTGGGTCTCCGTGGTGCCGGAGTAGATGGTTCCGGCGACGGCGCTGCGCAGCTCCTGTTCGAGGCCGTACTCCGCCATGGAGCCGTTGCCGCCGAAGACCTGCACGGCGCCGAGGGCGGAGTCGAGGGCCGCGCGGCTGGCGACGAGCTTCGCGGTCGCCAGGTCGGCGGTGACCTTGCCGCCCGCGGTGAACTTCTCGGCCGTGCCGTAGAGCCACTTCCTGGAGGTCTCCAGGCCGATCTTCATGTCGACGATCCGGTGGGCGACGGCCTGGGAGCCGCCGATGGCCCGGCCGAAGGCGCTGCGCTCCCCCGCGTACTCGACGCAGCGGTCGAGGCGGCGGCGCATCTCGCCCGTGCTGACGATGAAGCAGCACAGGATCTCCCACGTCATCACGTGGTCAAGGACGAGGAATCCGGCGCCCTCGCGGCCGAGGACGTGGGTCTTGGGCACCCGGCAGTCGTCGAGGTGGAGCGAGCACAGCGGCGAGGACTGCAGCCCCGTCTTCTCGATGGGGCTGCCGAAGGTGAGGCCGGGCGTGTCGCGTTCCACGAGGAAGGCGGTGGCGCCGAGGGGTCCCGCGGCGGGTTCGGTCCTGGCGTAGACGACGAGGTCGGCGACGGGGCTGACGCCGATGTCGTCGGCCTCCGGAAGGAGGCGACGGCTCATGCCGTTTCGCCACTCGACGCTGAGGGCGTCCTTGAGTCCTCTCCCCCTCACGTTGCCGCTCCCTTCGCGGTGTCGCCTTCTTCGGGGCGGCGGCCGGCCGCGGGCCGCAGTCCGGTGACGAACTGCTCGATGTCCCGCACGAGATCGCCGCCCTGCTGGTGGGCCTGCGCGATTCGGCCGACGAGGGCGCTGCCGACGATCGCGGCCTGTGCGCCGAGCGACCCGACCGCGCGTACGTCGTGGCGCGTGCGCACCCCGAAGCCGACGGCGACCGGGACGTCGGTGGTGCGGCGCAGGGCGCGTACGGCGGGGCGCAGGCGGGCGGGGGCGGGCGGCGCGGCGGTGCCGGAGCGGCCGTAGCGGGCGACGAGGTAGACGTACGCGGTGGAGCGCCGGGCGGCCCGCAGCAGGACGTCCCCGGGGGAGTTGGCGTAGCAGGTGGTGACGACGCGCTGGCCGGTCTGTTCGGCGGCTTCCCAGTAGGCGGCGGTCGCGCGCGGCGGGAGGCCGTGCAGGAGTACGGCGTCGGCGCCCGCGGAGCGGCTGCGGCGCAGGAACGGCTCGACGCCCAAGGGGCGTACGGAGTGACGCCAGTCGGCGAGCAGCGCGACCTTGGTGTGCCGCAGCCGGGGCCGTACCCGCTCCAGCACGTCCATCACCTCGGCGACGCCGGTGCCGGCGGCGAGCGCCCGCTGCGCTGAGGCACGGACGACGGGGCCGTCGGTGGCGGACTCGGGGGACGGGACGGCGATTTCGACGCAGTCGACGCCGAGGCCGTCGAAGAGCAGCAGGAGGTCGCGGGTGCGCTCCAGGCCCGGGTCGCCGGCGTTGAGGAAGAGGGCGAGGCCGGGGTTCCGGGGGGTACGGCCGGGGAAGAAGGGGTCGTCGCTCGGCCGGGGCGGCGGACGGCGGGTGAGGTGGTCGCTAGGCGCGGACACCGGCCACCTGCCTCGCCGGCTCGGTCACGCGGCGGGTGTGCAGCCGCTCGACGAGCCGTACGGCGGCGCCGTCGTGCAGCGCGTCCTCGGCGGCATGGAACGCCTCGGGCAGGCTCCGGTCCGCGCCCGCGGCGAGGGCGGCGACGGCCGCGTTGAGGCAGATGCTCTCCCGCGCGGCGGCCGGGCCCTCCCCGCGCAGGAGCGTCAGCAGGTGCGCCTCGACGGGCTCGCCGGGGCCGGCGGGGCAGGCGGCGGGGAGGCGGTCGCGCCGGGCGTCGAGCGAGTCGGGCAGGGCGACGACGGAGTCCGCGTGGGGCAGCCGGGTGGAGCGGGACGCCACGACGCCGACTGCCTCGCCGGGGCGCAGGCCCTTGTGCGCCGCCCGCTCCCACAGGTCGTGCCGGCTCGCCTCGTCCACCGGACGGCGCCCGACGAGGGCGGGCAGTACGCCGGTGGGCACGGTCAGCCGGCCTTCACCGTCGGGACGGCGGACGCCACGAAGGCGTCGGTCGACGCCGTGGTCCTGCAGTTGTCCGGGACGACGTCCATGGCGTCGATGCGGGACATGCGTCGTTCCTTCCCTGTACGGGTGGTGCGATCAGAGGCTGTTGGCCACGGTGCGGCGGTCGATCTTCCCGGTGGCGGTGCGCGGCAGCGGCGCGTCGACGAACTCGATGCCGCTGGGGATGCCGGCCCGCGGCAGCTCCGCGGCGACGTGCTCCCGCAGCCGCAGGCTGTTGAGCAGGGATCCGGCGGCGCGGTGCACGACGGCATGCAGCCGTTTGCCGGTCCGCTCGTCGGGCAGGGCGATGACCACGGCGTCCGCCACCTCGGGGTGGGAGCGCAGCGCGCCCTCGACGGCGGCGGTGTTGATGCGGATGCCGCGGACCTTGACCATGAAGTCGCTGCGGCCGTCGAGGGTGAGCACGCCGTCGGGATGGCGGGTCACGAGGTCCCCTGTGCGGTAGTACGGGCCGGGGGTCACGCCGTCGGGATGGCTCACGAACGCCTCGGCGTGCTGCACCGGGTCGAGGTAGCCGCTGGTCTGGAAGGGGGAGGTGACGATCAGCTCGCCGCGCCCCGGTCCTTCGAGGACGGTGCCGTCCTCGGCGAGGATGTCCGAGGCGACGCCTTCCACGGGGCGGCCGATGGGCACGGCGCCGTAGCGGCCGAGATCGCCGGCGGGGTCCATCTCGTGGACGAAGGTGTCGTTGGTCTCCGTACAGCCGTAGACGTTGCGCATACGTGCCCGGGGGAAGAGGCCGGGCAGCGCGGCGAGGCCGGCGGAGGACAGCGCGTCGCCGGTGACGAGGACTTCGGTGACCGGGGCGAACTCGTCGCCGCGGGCGTCCTTTTCGGCCGCGGCGAGGAGCTGGAAGAGCATCGGCACGCCCTGGATCACGTGCACGGGGCACTGCTGCAGCAGCGTGAGCAGGTGGCCGGGGTAGGCGGCGCGGTTCTGCTCCACCAGGGCGACCTGGCCGCCGTGGGAGAGGGTGGTCCAGACGTCGAAGAGGCTGAGGTCGAAGTGGAGCGGCGCGTAGCTCAGTACGGCCGTGCCGACCCGGACGCGGAACGTCGCCGCGGCCCACTCCACGAAGGCGCCGATGGCCGCACCGGGCAGGGGCACCGCCTTGGGGAAGCCGGTGGATCCGGAGGTCGTGAGAACCAGCGCGGTGCCGTCGGGCACCCGGCTCTCGGCGGGCTTTCCGGCGACGGCAGGTCCCGCGGTGCCGGTGGTGAGGGCGCGCGGGTCGGGGAGTACGACGGCGCCGGTGTCGGCGAGGAGTCCGTCCAGCGGCTTTCCCGCCACGTCGGCCGAGGGCACCAGCACCGGCCTTTCGGTGCGCATGCAGGCGAGCACGACGGCGATGGACTCGGGCGACTTCGCGGCGACGACGGCGAGGGGATTCCCCTCCGGAATGCGGAGCGCGGCGATGCTCTTCTCCGCCGTGCGGGACATCGCCAGCAGATCCCGGTACGACACCGCGCGGCCCTGCCAGAACAGGGCGGGGCTCTCCGGGTGCCGACGCGCGACCGTCGCTATGCGTTCCGCCAGCGGGAGAGCCATGCGGGAGTCCTCCACATTCCTGTCCGACGAGCTGTCCGCCGCACCCAGGATGGGAACAGATTGCGGCGTGCCGCATCTCGATCGACGCTGTCCGGTCCGCCCGTCGGACGACTTCCGCTGCCGTGTCGAGTCCGCTGATCAGCCACGTTCCCCGGAAAACGGCAGCGGCGGCCCGGGGCAGGGGATGTCCGCGCCGCGCGCGGTGGTGCGCTGAACGGGTGAGGGAGATCAGTGTGATGCTGTGCGAGAACTCCCCCGCACCGCGATCGGAAAGGACGCCGCGGCCACTGCCGTACGCGACCGGCCGCCCTCCGGGCAGCGCATGGGCTGTGTCGAGGACGAGAGGTGACCGGCGGGCCGCCGGTCAGCCCCGGTCCGGGTAGGGCCAGGGGTTCGTCTCGCACCGCGCGCCGTCCGTGCTGAGGGTGAGCGTCTGCTGCATCATGACGGGCGCGCGCGCCCCGTCCCGTCCGCAGAAGGCGTGCAGGTGCCCCAGCCGGTGCCCCACCTCGTGGTTGATGAGCATCTGGCGGTAGCCGAACATGTCGTCGCCGTAGGTCGTCGAGCCCTGGGCCCACCGGAAGGCGTTGATGAGGACGCGCTCGGTCAGGGCGGAGTCGCACGAGACGTTGTCGACGGTGGTGTCGAAGCCCGACCTGGCGCACCACTCCCCCGTGGTGCCGGGGCTGGCGAGGGTGACGGCGAAGTCGACGGACCCGGCCGAGACGCGCTCGAAGGTCCGCCGGCCGGACCCGCCCCAGCTCCGCGCGTCGTTGAGGGTTTCCTGTACGGCGCGGGCGAACATCCGGCCGTCCAGGGGCACGTCGTCCTCGACATCGACGCGGTAGCGCACCACCCGGCCCGGTCCCTGGGCCGGGTCGTAGCCGGGCACGGTCTCGAACGTGCCGGGGCCCGCCAGTTCGGCGGGGAGGGGTGACGTCTCGCTCATCCGGCGCCGGTAGAGCAGGTCGCCGAGGGCCGGCATGTCCGCCGCGCCGCCGGCGGCGAAGCCGGAGCTGTGCGGCAGCCCGGCGGCCGGTGCGCGGTACGGCACGTGAAAGCCCGACGCGCGTTGCTTCACCTGGAGGGGCGGAGGCTTGGCGTCGTCGACGATGCCCCGCGGCGCGTGGGAGCGCAGGGCGTCGGGGACGAGGTTCGGGGGGAGCGCGAAGAGCCAGAGCGCCACCCCGGCGGCTCCGAGGAGCGCGAGCGCCGCCGCGCCCGCCGCGAGGCGCGTCGACGTCCCTGTACGACCGGCCACCCCAGACCACTCCCCCTCTACTCGAACGGCACCGACAGGCAGGCCAGCCACGCACCCGCCACACCGGCCTCGCCCGGCTGCCTCATCGTCGCGTGCTCGTGGATGACGACGGAGCGGGCCTGGCCGGCCCGGAACCGCCAGTCCTGGTGCGCCGAGGATTCGGCGCTGCCCCGGGGGCCGGTGGTGACGTCGAGCCACGCCTCGTTCTCGGGGTTGGCGTACGCGGGGTCGGTGGACGGCTGCACGGGGGCCGGCTTGTTCTGGTAGTGCGGGCCGGCCTCGTCCGGGCTGCTGCCGCAGGGGCGGGTGTGGACGTGGGCGCCGTACGTACGGTCGGGCAGCAGGCCGGTCAGGCTGAGCCAGATGCGCGTCTTGCCGTTACGGGCCACCTCCACCACCTCGGCACCGGCGCCCGCGGGCACCAGCGCCGGGTCGTACGTGAGCCCGTCGCCGGGCTCGGCCTCCGCCGGCGGCAGGAAGTACGCCTCGCGCGCGACGACGTCGGGGCCCTTGCCTTCTGCGGCCGACGCCGGCGCGGGGCCGGCCGCCGCGGTCACCAGCAGCGCCACCGCCGCGGGCACCACCGCCAGCGCCGCCGCCCTGCCCCGGTGCCGCCTCACCGCCTTCACCCCTGTCGCCACCGTCTGCACCGCCACCACTCCTCGCCGCCGCTCCACGCACCTGCACGTACGCCTCCACCCTGGCGGCGACGGCGGTGGCAGCCGTGTCGTACGCGCGTGGCGTCCGGGTGACGCGGAGGGCGGCGGGGCCGCGGGCGGCGCCTACTTGCCGCGGTGCGGACCGCCGGAGTGGCTGCGGCTCCAGGTCTGGCAGCCCCGGCTCCGGACGAACTCGCCGTCGTGGACCGTGAGGTGGGTCGGCCCCCAGGTGGAGCCGCTGAGGATCGCGACCAGTTCGCCGCCGTGGTGGGCCAGCCGCGCCCACCGGCAGCCGCCGGGCTCGCCGTCGGAGCCCTGCGTCGTGTACGTGCCGGGGGCGATGGCGCCGCCGACGAAGAACGTGCCGTTGCCGAACGAGGTGGCGAGCCGGTGTCCGTCACCGGAGGAGCGGCGCGGCGGGTGGGGCTCGCCACGGGTCGCGGAATCCTCGGGCCGGCTCCGGGTTTCGGCCGCCCCGTCCTGGCCGGACTCCTTCCCGGCCTGCTCTTCGGGCCGGGCGGTCTCGGCCGCGGTCTCCCGGACGGCCGACTTGGCGTCGCTGACCGGTTCGGTTCCGCCGGTGGTCAGCATGGCGGCCACCACTCCCGCCGCCACCATGAGGGCGCACGCGGCACCGATCGCCAAGCGGTTGTCCAGGAACCGCTGCACCAGCGGCAGGTCAAGGAATTCGGTGAGTTTCTTCATGGCCCCATCGCTCGCATGCGCATAGTGGATGATTAGCTACATAACTTACTTTTCGCATGCAGAAACCCGGCCCTCCCCCGGCTGCGCCACGGCGGGTGTCACCGCATTGGCGCAGGGAACTCCGTGCGCACCCGCCGGTGTCGGCGCTCGCTGCCCACGGAGGGGGTCAAGCCCGGCGAGTACCGCACGGAGGGCTTCATCCCGGGTGGGCGGGCACGGAGGCGGCCGCGGCGGATTCCGGGCGAACGGGGCACGCGGCGGCGGGCGGCGCAGGGCGCTCGTCCGGTCGGGCGTCCGGGCGCCGGCGGCTGGATCAAGCGGCCCGGGGACTCCGACGGAACCTGCCGCGGCGGCCCGTCGGCGGGCCGGTGGCGGCCGCGGCACGCCCTGGGCCTGGCCCGCGCCGCCGCGGCGAACGACGGCGGGACGCCCGGCGGCTGAGCGCGGCGGCGGGTCCCGCCGATCCCGGCGGCGCAGCCGGGGGCGCGGGCGTACCGCGGGGGGCGCTTTAGTGCACGCGCTTTCACTTTCAGTGTCCGTATGGATGCTATGGGTAATCAATCGACGATCTCGTGGCGCGTCCATCGCCCCGGATCGGCTCGCCGTCCCTCGTATCCCGCCCCGGGCTCCGCCCCCGTCACCGGCGGGAACCTCTCGGAGGTGTCCCTGGTGGAATTCACCGACACGCCCCTGACGCCGAACTGCGCCCGGGTGTTCGACTCCGGCGCGCACGTCGTCGTCGGAGTCAGCCTGGGCAACAGCTACTTCAACGGCGACGTGCTGCGCGGGCTGCTGCGGTGGCTGCACGCACGCTTCGAGACGATCGACGTCGTCGTCCCCGACTCCTCGTACCACGACAACCTGCTGGTCGCGGGCCATCCGGCGGCGTACGCGAAGCGGAAGACCACCCGGGAGACGGCCACCGCGCGCAGCCGGATCCTGCGGTCGTGGCAGCAGGCGGGGATCGGCGCGCCGGGCGCGGAGCACCTGCATCTGCTGTCGACGCTCGCCGGTGACGCCGTCTACCGGAGCCTGCGCGCACAGGTGGCGCGGGGGCTGGCGGAGGACGCCGAACTGCGGCGCTGCTGCCTGGAGATGAGCGCGTCCGCGCTGCGTTCGCAGTTACGGGGTGCGGAGCCCTCACCGGCCCAGGCCGAGGCGGGCCTGGGGTACCTGGAGGCCGAACTGCCGTTCTTCCTCGGCTCCGCCGACGTGTTCGGGGTCGCCTCGTCGGTGTGCTTCTACCACCGGCCCATTCCGGCGGCGGAGCTTCTCTTCTCCCGCAGCGGGAGCCTGCGCCCGCCGTCTTCGCAGGGGTACGCGCTGATCCGCCCGGCGCACGCGGCCGGCGCGGTGCCGGCGGAAGGGGAGGTACAGGGTGTTCGCCCATGAACTGAACGCCGCCGGGCTGCGCGGCGCGGAAGCGGAGGCCGCATACGCCGCCTGCGGGCGGTACTTGAGGCGCCGCAACTCCGCGGCGTTTCCCGTGGCGCGCTTTCTGCTGCCGCCCGGCAAGCGACCGTACTACGACGCGATGCTCGCGTTCTGCGGCTACGCGGACGACGTCCTCGACACCACCGAGCAGAGCACGCACGAGCGCGCCGAGCGGTTCGACGCCCTGCGGCACGAGGCGCTGCGCAGGATCGACAGGGGCACCGCCACGGCCGCGGGCACCGGCGCCGGGCCCGTGACCGCCGAAGCCGTGCTGATCTGCCGGGCGCTCGCCCACACGGTGCGCACCTGGGACATGGACCCGGAGGGGATCCGCCGCTTCCTGCGCACGCTGCGCACGGACCTCGACACCGACTCGTACGCGACGTTCGAGGATCTGGAGCTGTACATGCGCTCCGTCAGCGGCGACATGAGCATCTGGGTCAACACGCTGCTCGAACCGGCCGACGACGAGGCCACGGTGAAGGCCATCGCCCTCGGTTACGGCGTCTACATGCTGGACTTCCTCGACGACATCGCCGAGGACGCCGCCCTGGGCCGCGTCTACCTCCCCCTCGCCGACCTCGAACGCCACGGCCTCAGCCGCGACGACCTCACCACCGCGGCCGCCCGGCAGCGGATGACCCCGTCGCTGAAGGAAGCGGTCCGCTTCGAGGCCGACCGCGTCCGGCGCTTCTTCCGGCTCGCCGACGGCTGGCACCGCCACGTCCACCCGTCCGGGCAGGAGCTGCCCCGGCAGTACCTGGAGCTGGGCCGTACGGTGCTGGCCGAGCTGATCCGCGACGACTACGACATCTTCCAACGCCGCCGCAGCACCCGCCTGCTGTGCACGGCGCGCGCCGGTGGCACCACCGCGCGCTCGTATCTGCGTACCCTCCGGCATCGCCGCGCGCACCCCCACCGCATCCCGCCCATCCCCGCGCAGAGCGCGGGCGGGGACGGTCAGGGCGCGTAGGGCCCGGTCCACGCGAACGCCCGGCCGGTGCGACCGGCCGGGCGTAGCGGCGGGGGTGAGCCGCGGCGGGGTCACCGCCGGCAGAAGGGAATCTGGTCCAGGTTCAGCACGTAGCGGGCGGACATGTAGCCGTGGCGACTGGAGTTCAGCGGCACGCGGTACCAGATGTCGTTGCCCCCGACGTTCTGGCCGATCACCTTGCACTCGATGTGGACGATCGACCCGGAGCGCGCGTGACCGAGGATCTCGCTGCGCGTCGTCGGCTTGGCCCGCTTGTAGACGACGCTGTTGCCGAGCACCTTGCCCCGGTACGGGGCGTGCTGCACCTCGGCGACCGGCGCTGCCTCCGCTTTCTGCCCCTCGGAGTCGGCTGCGGCGAGCGAGGGCGTCGTGGCGAGCGCGCCCAGGGTCAGGGCGGCGGTGGCCACGAGGGTGGCGGCAGCCTTGCGGATCGACATCGGGGATCTCCTTTCGCGGTGCTACGCGCACCAGAGCGGGGAGGAACGTGAGAACCGTAGGAGAAGCCGGTCGCGACACCGCCCTATTACGGTCAGACACACCCAACTGCCCCCCGTCCAGCCCAATCCGGGCGGGACCGTGGGCCACGGGTGGGTACGTCCGTGACGGATTCCGTGGTCGGCACGGAGGCGTTCCGCGGCTCCCCGGGGCGAGGCTGTGCTCACGACGAGCGGCCCGGCGAAGGACGGGCCGGATCCGAGAGCACAGGAGTGATCATGGGCAAGAGCGGGACGGACGCGTACGAGGGCTTCTCGGCCGAGGAGCGGGCCGCGATGAAGGAGCACGCCCAGGAGCAGAAGAAGGCGGCGCGGCGCGCTTCGCGGGCGGACAAGGCGGCGGAGGCGGTGCGTGACGTGCTCGCGAAGATCGCAGAGATGGACGATTCGGACCGGGCCATGGCCGAGCGGGTCCACGCGGTCGTCACGGCCACGGCGCCGGAGCTGGCGCCGAAGACCTGGTACGGCATGCCGGCGTACGCGCGGGACGGCAAGGTCGTCTGCTTCTTCCAGAGCGCGGGGAAGTTCAACGCGCGCTACGCGACGCTGGGGTTCAGCGATCTGGCGAACCTGGACGACGGCACGATGTGGGCGGCGGGCTTCGCGCTGACCGAGGTGACGGACGAGGTGGAGGCGCGGATCGCGGCGCTGGTGAAGCAGGCGGTCACCTAGCGGGACGCGGCTGTGCCGGACCCGGCGCTTGCCGCGGCGGTCGTCCGTCGTCCTTCGGTACGAGGCCGAGACCGGCCAGCGCCGCCTCGCCCGCGGCGGTGTTCTCGCCCCCGGCGAGCAGCAGCGTACGGGCCGCCTGGTACGGGCTCCCCGCCGCGGCGAAGGCCGCCGCGAGGGCGGGCAGCCGCGGCAGGTCGCCGTCGAGCAGCGCCTCGGCGCGGTCCACCTGGGCGGCGGCGACCGGGTTCCCGGCGACGACGGCGCGGGCCGCGGCGATCCGCTCGCGGGCGGCCGGGTGGCCGGCGAGCACGGCAGCCTCCGCGCGCAGCGCGACGTACCAGTGCAGCCAGATCCAGCACACCCACTTCCACACCTCGTCCGGCTCGGGCGCGACGCGCGCCGACGCGGTCTGCGCGTCGCCGTGGTGGAGCAGGACCATGGCGTCGAAGACCGCGCCGTAGCCCTGCCGGTGCTCCGGCGTGGTGTCCGCGCGGGCGGCGAGGTCGAGCCAGGCGGCGCGGGCGGCGGCGTCGCCGCGCAGCCCGTGGACCATGGCGACCGACGCGGCTCCGGCGGCGAGGGAGAGCGACTGCTGCCCGCCGCTGTGCTCGAAGGAGTCGCGGAACCGTACGGCGTGGGCGAGGGCTTCGCCGGCGCGGCCGGCGAAGGCGTCGGCGACGAGCAGCCAGGAGGTGGCGTGGTGGCCGGCTTCGGCGAGCAGCGGGTGGTCGGCGAGCTCCTTGCCCCAGTGGCGGGCGCGCTCCAGCTCGCCGGCGCCGACCGCGGTGCCGGCGGCCATGGCGAGGGCGTCCATCCGCTCGTGGGTGGCGGCGGGGGTGGGCGGCAGCGGCGCCAGCGCCTCGGTCCTGCGGCGGGTGGCGGCGGCGGTGGCGAAGGCGTCGCCTGCCCAGCTCAGGGCGCCGGACAGGGCGTCGAGGGCGGCGGACTCCGTCACCGGGTCGGCCGCGCGGCGGGCCAGCTCGACGGCCCGTTCGACGCGCTCGATCGTCTCGCCCACGGCGTTGTCCGCGTCGCCCTGCACGGCGCCGTACGCGTCGGTGACCACCGCCGCCTCGGCCAGCGCGACGGCCGCACCCGCGCGGGGGTCGGCGCCGGCCAGGTCGCGGGCGCGGGCGAGCAGGGCCATGACCTCGGCGACGGCGGGGAGCCGGGTGAAGGAGGTCGAGAAGCGGTACGCGACGGTCGCGGCCTCGGCGAGGTCGCGGCCGGCGCCGGGGGCGTCGCCCGCGCGCTCGGCGGCCTCGGCGGCGGCGCGGTGCAGGCGGTACATGTCGTCACCGAGCCGCCGGCAGCCGGCCACCGCCGCGGCGTGCCGCAGCGCGACCGCGGCGTCCGTGTCGTCGGCGAGCGCGGCGGCCTGCTCGTAGCGCTGCTGGGCCTCACCGAGCAGGGTGCGGGTGAACGCCAGCCCGGCCAGCGACAGGGCGAGCCGGTGGGCGTCCGCGCGTAGCTCCGGCCGGTCGGCGGCCCAGCCGAGCGCGACCCGCAGGTCCGCGGCGAGGTCGTCGAACCGGGCGCGCCACTCCGGGCCGCCGGCGTCGGCCAGCGCGCCGGCGGCGGTGGTGCACCAGCCGAGGTGGCGGGTGCGCACGTCGGTCTGCTCGCCGGCGGCGGCGAGCCGTTCCGCGCCGTACTGGCGGATGGTCTCCAGCCCCTGGTAGCGGGTCCCGGCGGGAGACGGGGTGACGGCGAGGAGGCTCTGCTCGGCGAGCCGGCCGAGGCCGTCGGCGACGGCGGCGGCGTCCTGCGGTCCTGGCCCGGCGACCTCGGCCGCCGCCGCGGCCGTGAACGGCGCGGCGAACACCGACACCCGGCGCAGCAGCGCCTGGTCCTCGGGTGGCAACAGGTCGTGGCTCCAGTCGAGGACGGCGCGCACCGAACGGTGGCGGTCGTCGGCGCGGGCGCCGCCGCTGAGGATGCGGAGCTGGTCGCCGAGGCCGGCGGTCAGGCCGTCGAGCCCGAGCGTGGCCCAGCGGGCGGCGGCCAGCTCGATGGCCAGGGCCATGCCGTCGAGCCGTTCGCAGACGGCCACCACGCCCGCGCTGGCGCCGGGTCCCGGCGGCCAGCCGACCGCGGCGGCGCGGTCCATGAACAGCGCCACGGCGTCGGATTCGTCGCCGCCGTCGCGGGACAGCGGGGGCACCGGGAAGGCGCGCTCGAAGGGCACCAGGAGGCGGGCCCGGCTGGTGGCGAGCACGCGCAGCCGGGGGCAGGCGGCGAGCAGCCGCTCCAGGAACGGCGCGACGCCGTCGCGCACGTGCTCGCAGTTGTCCAGGACGAGCAGCGCGTCGTGGTCCGCCAGCGCGGCGAGTACGGCGTCGTCCACGTCGCGTCCGGGCTGCTCGCCCACGCCCACGGCGGCGGCGACCGCGGCGCCCACCCGCGCCGGGTCGGTGACCGGGACCAGGTCGGCGAACCACACGCCGTCGGCGAAGTCGCCGGCCAGGTCGCCGGCCACCGCAAGGGCGAGGCGGGTCTTGCCCACACCGCCGGGGCCGACCGCCGTGACCTGCCGGTGGGCCGTTACCGCGGCGGCCAGGTCGGCGCGCTCCCGGCCGCGGCCGACGAACGCGGTCAGCGGCGCGGGCAGGGCGGGCCCGGCCTGGCCCGGGCGGGCGGTGGAGGCGGCGGCGTGCCGGGCGAGGGCGCGCCGGTCGGGCAGGTGCAGCTTGCGCAGGAGGGAGGAGACGTGCGATTCGACGGTGCGTACGGAGATGAAGAGGCGGCCGGCTATCTCGGCGTTGCTCAGGTGCTCGCCGAGGAGCGCGAGCACCTCGGCTTCGCGGGCGGAGATCGGCGGGGTGGACACGATCTCATTATCCGCGGTGTTCTCCGTGGTCAGCACGGAGGCGGTGCGGAGATGGGCGGGGCGAGGCTGGGGCGCAGGCGATCGGGCCCGGTCCTGAGCGGCGGGCGGATCGCGTACGAGCCTCACGACGACCAGGAGCGAGAGATGACCGCAGGCACGCACCCCGCCGAGCCCCGCACCCGCGCGCTGCGCCGCCGGGACACCGAGCACCGGCTCGCACACGATGTCGACGTCTGGGTGGCGAGCGCGGCACCGGACGGCATGCCGTACCTCGTACCGCTGTCGTTCTCCTGGGACGGCGAGGCGCTGTGGGTGGCGACGCCGGCGGAGAGCCCGACCGGCAGGAACCTGGCCGCCACCGGGGCCGCACGGCTGGCGCTGGGGCCCACCCGGGACGTCACGGTGATCGACGGCGAGGTCGAGGTCTTCGAGCTGGACGCGCTGCCGCGGGAGCACGGGGACCGCTTCGCGGCCCGTTCCGGCTTCGACCCGCGCGGTCTGGCCGCCCGGTATCGCTGGTTCCGGATCACCCCGCGGCGGATCCAGGCCTGGCGCGAGGTGAACGAGCTGCCGGGGCGCGAGCTGATGCGCGGGGGCCGTTGGCTGGACTGAGGCCACGCCCCGCTGTGTCGCGCTTCACACCCTCCCGGACGGGGACATGGAACAACCGGAGGTCACCTCCCGTTGAACAGGGTGCGGGTACGGAGGGAACTGTGACCCCGGGCCTCACCTCTCGCCCGTGGGGAAGATCGTTCGGCTGAAGCCCCACGGAGCCTTTCGCCGCGAGGGCGACCGCCCTCCGTATCCCCCTTGACCGCCCCGGTCGGATCCCCCCTCCGACCGGGGCTTCCGCTTGCCCGCACCGCCTGCGACGGCTCCCCCGCCCTCATGCGCGCCCAGCCCGGGACCTGACCGCCGGTCCGTGCGGCTACGCGCCCGGACTCTTCTCCTCGCCGAGGGAGTCGGGCAGCGTTATGTCGTCCAACTGGCGGCTCAGGGCCTCCTCTTGCTCCGTGAGCGGGAGGTCGGGGCGCAGGCGCTCGGGGTGGCCCGGAGCGGGGCCCGGCAGGGGTGCCGGCGGAGCGGGGGGCGGCGGTGGGATGAAGAACCAGACCCGGCCGAGGGACGTCAAGGCTTCCTGCAGCGCGCGCAGCAGCCAGGTAAGGGCAGCAACCATCCGGGCAGACTGTTGCGCCGCGCCAAAGTCCCGCCAAAATCTCGCTGCGCCACACCCCTACGGACCGGCCGCGGCGCACGATGGGTGCCCGCGGGCGCACCTCGGGGGCTCACGCATCGTCCGGTACGCCCGCGTTCGCTCCCGTAAGTCGGAAGCGCCGCTCGTGGGCCGATCCGATTGTCCCAGGGGATGTATACTCCGCAAGACCACAACAAGGGCCGGGATGAATGGCGCAAAACGGACCTAGGCATTATCTCGCGACCTGAGAAAACCCGGCCTTGCGTAACCAAACTCAACCTGTGAAACTACTAACCGAATACGCGGTACGGCGCTTCCCTTGAGCGCCGTATGACCTGGACTTGCTCAGGTGCATTGATTCTCACGACGAATCAATTGCGCCAACGGGAGGTGAGTAATCCGGTATGGCTTTCGTCATCCGTGCGGCCGAATTCGAGGCGCTGCGGTCTGCTTTCTCTCGCTGTCTCCACGGAATGTCGCGCACAATTCTGATCGAAGGCGGCGTGGGTTGCGGCAAGAGTGCACTTTTACACGCCATCACAGAACACGCGGCCGACATGGGCGCGACCATCCTCAGCGTCCAGGGCAGGAGCACCGCGGCGCACCCGCCCATCTCCCTGTTCCAGCAGCTCGTCGCGCAAGTGCCCGCCCCGCCGCCCGGCGAGGGTCCCGCGGGGGCCACGCCCGCGCTGCAGTTCAGCGCCGCGCTGCCGCACATCGCGGAGAACGGCGCGGTGGTGATCAGCATCGACGACGTGCAGGACATCCCCTGGTCCGAGCTGGACTTCCTGCTCCAGACGATCGGCTGGCATCGCAGCCGGCGCACCCTGATCCTGCTGTCCCACTGCCCGCACCTGCGCCACCGCGACCAGCCGGTCAAGACGGAGCTGCTGCGGCGGCCGAACGCCCAGCGCATCCACCTGGGTCCGCTGGACGAGCGCGGGGTGCGGGCGGCGGTCACCACGCGTGTCAACCGCCCGCACGAGCAGTGGATCGAGCTGCTGCACCACCTCAGCGGCGGCAGCCCGCTCCTGCTGCGCGCCCTGCTTGAGGACCTGCGGGACGAGGACATGGAGGCGCGGCCGACGGGCGCGGAGTCCGCGGCGAAGCTGGGCATGTACGGCCGTGCCGTCGTGTCCTGCCTTTACCGCAGCGGCGCCACCGCCGTGGAGCTGGGGCGGCTGATCTCCGTTCTGGGGGATTCCGCGGCGCCCGAGCTGCTGTCCGGCATGACCCGTATTTCACCGGCCGTCATGGAGCAGCAGTTGGAGGCACTGCGCCACTCCGGCGTCCTGGACGGCACGAATTTCCGGCACGAGAGCGCTCCCCGGGAAATTCTTGCGGACCTGGGCACCCTCCAGCGAAACGAACTGCACCGGCGCGCGGCCGTCGTCCAGAACAATGCCGGCAGCCCCACCACGGAAGTGGCCCGTCATCTCCTCGCCGCCCGGCACGCGGCGGAGGCCTGGCAGCGTTCCGCGTTGCGCGACGCCGCCGAGACGGCCATCGACCAGGAAAACATCCGGCTCGCCGTCAGGTATCTCGAACTGGCACTGGAAAACAGCCCGAGCAATCCGGACCGTATCGAGATATACATGCGCCTGGCGCTCATCACGCAGCGCATCAGTCCCGCGGCCACGGAAATCCGGCATCTGACCGCATTGCTCAGCGCGTTCCACGCGGACAAGATGCCCAGCACGGCGTACGACGGGCTCGCGGACCTGCTCTTCAGCTACGGCAAGGTCCAGGAGGCGTTCGCCGTGCTGCAGCGGCAGGGGGCCGAGTCGAGCGCCGCCGACGTACGCGCCGGCGATCACCCCAGCATCGCCTGGCTCTGGGCCTGGTACAGCCACCACTCCGACGGGCAGGAGGGCGAGGGGCAGCCCGCGCGGCACCCGCCCGCCGACGGCGGCACGCGAAGCCCGTACGCGTCGGCGAGTTCCCTGTTCCAGACCTTCGAGGGCTCGTTCCTCTTCGGGGGCCGCGCCGACTGGGCGGCCGCCGCCGAGAACCTGCTGGAGGTCTCGACCCTCTCCGACTCCACCGTCTGGTCGCTGGCCAGCTCGATCAAGGCGCTCGTCATCGCCGACCGGCTCGACGCGGCCTGGCAGTGGTGCGAGTGGCTGGTCAAGGAGTCGGCGAGCCGGGACGCGCCCGGCTGGCAGGCCATCTTCTCGCTGCAGCAGGCCATCGTCGCGCTGCGGCAGGGCAAGCTGGCGGCGGGCCTGGACTGCGTCCGGCTGGTGGAGAGCGTCATCACCGAGCGCAGCACGGGCTACGCGTGCGCGGCCGAGGCCGTACTCGCCGCGCTGCACATGGAGATGGGGCGCTACGACGAGGTGGCGCGGGTGTTCGCCAAGCCCATTCCCCCGGCATGGGAGAAGAGCGTCTACTGGCTGAGCTACCTGTGCATCCGCGGCTGCTTCCATCTCGCCACGAACAGGCCGCACTCGGCGCTCGCGGACTTCCTGCGGATCGGGAAGGTCGCCGAGCGCAGCCTCGTCGACCACCCCACGCTGGTGCCGTGGCGGCTCTACGTCGCCCAGGCGTGGCTGCACCTGGGAGACAGCCAGATGTCCGCCCGTATGCTCGCCGAGCACGCCGAGCGCGCTCCCGGCCACGGCGGTCGCGACCACGCGATGATGCTGCGGCTACGGGCCCGGCTGGCGCCGCCGCACAAGCGCCCCGGGCTGTTGTTCCGGGCGATCGACGAACTCCTCGCCACCGGCGACCGGTTGGACCAGGCACGTGCGCTGCACGAGCTCGGCGTCGCGCTGCGCGGGCTCGGTCACGAGACCTGGGCAGCCAGGGCGCAGGCCGCGGGGGCGCACATCGCCCGCAACTGCCTGCCCGACCAGGCCGTGGCCCGCACGCCCGCACCGGAGCGGACCAGCAAGGCGCTGCACGACGCGCTGGGCAAGGAGAAGCTGCTCACCCGGGCCGAGCACCGCGTGGCCGCGCTCGTGGCCAAGGGCCTGACCAACCGTCAGGTCGCGAACAGGCTCCACATCACCGTGAGCACCGTCGAGCAGCACCTCACCCGCATCTATCAGAAGCTCGGCATCTCCCAGCGTGCCGACATAGGGACGCGGCTGAAGAGCCTGTCGGCCTGACACGGCGTCCGGTACGGGCGCGGAGGTGCAGCCTCCGCGCCCGTACGCCTTTAGAAGCCCTTTGTCGGCCTTCAACCGAGGCCGGTACTTTCGGAGATGACAAACGAGTCGGAGTGCTCAAGGTGCGCTTTCCACCGTGTGCCGCTCTCTCGCACCCGGGAGAAGCGCGGGAAGGCATGGCCACGGTGCCCGCACAGATCCCGTTGGACGACACGTGGCTGCGCCGCTTCGGCTCAGCCACCCGGCCGAGCGTACGGCTCGTCTGCCTGCCTCACGCGGGCGGCGCCGCGACCACGTTCTTTCCGCTGCAGCGGGCGCTGCCGGCGTCCGTCGACTTCGTCGCCGTGCAGTATCCGGGCCGGCACGAGCGCCGCCACGAGCAACCGCTGCGTGACGTCCACACGCTGGCCGACCGGGTGGCGGACGTCCTCAGGCCGCTCACCGACCTGCCGCTGGTGCTCTTCGGGCACAGTATGGGCGCGGTCGTCGGCTTCGAGACCGCCGCCCGGCTGGAGAAGGACGGCGCCAACGCGCCGGCCGGCCTCGTCGCCTCGGGCCGGCACTCGCCGGCGACGCCCCGCGACGAGAACGTGCATCTGCGCGACGACGACGGGCTGATCGCCGAGATCACCTCGCTCAGCGGCACCGACCCGCAGGTGCTGGCCGACCCGGACATGCGGGCGATGATCCTGCCGGCGCTGCGCGCCGACTACACCGCAGTGGAGAACTACCGCTACGCCGGCGGCTTCGAGCTGACGTGCCCGATCTCGGTGTTCACCGGTGCCGACGACCCGCGGGTGTCCGCGCAGGAGGCGGCGGCCTGGGAGTCGCTGACCACCGGCGCCTTCCGTATCGAGACGTTCCCCGGCGGCCACTTCTACCTCGACGGCGCGGAGCCGGCGGTGGCCACGGCGCTCATGCGCGACGTCCGGGCGTTCACGGCCACGGACCCGGCTCCGACACGCTGACGGCCCGTCACGGGCCGCGTACGGCAGACCGCGTACGACGAAGGGCCGGTCGGATGTCGCTGCGGACATCCGACCGGCCCTTCGTACGGGCCCGGCCTGCTCAGGACTCCGGGTCCTCCGGGCCGAGCAGCTTGTCAGGGGCCTCCAGCTGGGCCTTGAGCCGCTGGAGGAACAGCAGGGCGTCGCGGCCGTTGAGGAGCCGGTGGTCGTAGGCGAGGCCGAGGTTGGCGACGGTACGGACCCGGACCGTGTCGTCCGCGTCCTGCACCAGCTCCTGCTGCGGCCCGGCGAGCGCGAGCGCGCAGACCTGCCCGGGGAAGACGAACGGCACGGCGGCCACCACGTCGGCGTCGTTGTGCAGGGTGACGGTGATGTTGCCGCCGGACAGCTCGGACTCACGAAAGGTGCCGGACATCGCGGTGCGCCGGAAGCCGGAGACGGCTTCCACTATCTCCTCGAAGGACCGCTCGGAGGCGCGCTCGACGACCGGGACGAACAGCCCCTTGCCCACGTCCATCGTCACTCCGACGTGCGCGGCCTCGGACTTCACGGCCGTACGGTCGTCGACCAGGCGCGCGAAGAACAGCGGGAAGGCGTCGTGGGCCCGGGACACGGCGGTGAGCAGCAGCTCCGGCAGCCCGACCAGCCGGCGCAGCCGCCGGGCGGCGGCCGAGGCGCGCCGCTGGGCCTCGCCGACGTCCATCTTCACCACGGTGTACGCGGCGGGGATGGTCTGCTGGGAGCGGACCACGGAGCGGCCGACGGCCTGCTGCACGGGGGGCAGCGCATGGGCGAGCGCGGGGTCGACGGCCGAGTCGTCCGCCCCGGCCGGCTCGGCGCCGGCCTGCTCCTCCTGCCGGATGAGGGCGGCGAGTTGCTCGACGTCGGTGCGCCGGACGACCTTGACGCCGAGGGCCCGGACTCGTTCCTCGGGCACGCCCAGCTCGGTCATCACCGCCCGGGCGGGGTTGGTGATGGTGACCGCCGCGGCGGCCGACGCCGACGCGGAGGCCGCGGCCGGCTCCGGGGCCGCGGGGGCGAGGCTCTCCCCCGGTGCGAGGACGTGCCCGATGACGTCACCGGGCGCGCAGGTCGAGCCGGTGGGCACCGCGTGGTGCAGCGTGCCCTCCGCGGCGCACTCCAGTTCCTCGGCCGCCTTCGACGTCTCCAGCACGACCACCGGATCGCCCTCGGCGACCGGCTTGCCCTCCTCGACCAGCCAGTCGACGAGCGTGTACTCGGTGTCGTTGTTGTTCAGTTTGGGCACACGGATCTCAGTCACGCAGAGCCTCCACAACCGCTCGCCGAATCGTGTTCCCGGACACCAGCACCCGCTCCTCCAGGTGCGCGGCGCTGGGGATGATGCTGTCCTCGGAGTGCACGAGGGCCACCGGGCGCGGCAGCTTCCGCCACAGCCGCCGGTGCACCTGCTGCGCCACCTCCGCACCCCAGGTGCCGCCCGCCGTGCTCTCCTCCGCCACGCACACCGCCTGCGCCGCGCCCAGCGTGCCGAGCAGCGGGCCCGGGTCGAAGGGGTACAGGCGGGTGGGGACGAGGAGCAGCGCGGTGATCTCCTCCTCGACCAGCAGGTCGCGGACCGCCTCGCACGCCCGGTGCGCCATGCCGCCGGGCGCGATCAGCACGACGTCGTACGTGTCCGGGTCGTCCACGTACACGCGGGTGACGTCGGGGGCGTCGGGGTGCCGGTCGTAGGAGAGGAGGTCGTCGACGGCCCCGTCCTCGAACATCTGCCGCGTGTAGAGCACCTTGTCCTCGAAGAGCATGGCCGGTTCGGCCCGCGCCACGATGTCGGACAGCAGCTCGTACGAGTCGTGGAAGGGCGACATCTCGTACAGCGACAGCCCGGGTGCGCCGATGAAGTGCTTCTGCAGGCTCTGGCTGTGGGTGGCGCCGTAGCCGCGGCGACCGCCCATCGGGCAGCGCACCACCAGCGGCATCGGCACCCGGCGGCCGTACATGGAGACCGACTTGCTGGCGAAGTTGACGATCTGGTCGAAGGCCAGGGCGACGAAGTCACCGAACATGATCTCGACGACGGCCACGTCGCCCGCCAGGGCGAGGCCGGCGCCGGCGCCGACGATGCCCGACTCGCTGATGGGCGTGGTGATGACCCGCTCGGGGTAGCTGTCGCTCAGCCCCTTGGTGACCTTGAAGGCGCCGCCGTAGGGGTCGGCGATGTCCTCGCCGAGGACGTACGCCTCGGGCACCGTCTCCAGGAGCCGGTGCAGCGACCGGTTGATGTTCTCCGCTACTCGCACGACCCGCTCCACACCGCGGGCGGCCGGCCGGCCACGTCCCGCGCGATCTCGTCCACCTCGGCGCGTATCTTGGCGTCCCACCGCTCGAACTGCTCGGGGAACGCGGTCCGGTAGCGCCCGTACCAGTCGTGCTCGCGTGCCCGGTCCACCTGAACCTGCGGCCGGGTGTCGTCGCCCTTGCTGTGCGGGCCGACCCGGTGCGTGGCGAACTCGACGACCAGCGGGGCCCGTTCGGACCGCACCTGGCCCAGCAGCGGCGCCAGTTCGGTCCGGATGACGTTGACGTCGACCGACTCGATCCGGTGGTGGCGGACGCCGAAGGCGGCGGCGCGGCCGGCGACGGTGCCGGCCATGTTCGTCTCGGCCGGCGTGGACTGGGCGATGCCGTTGTGCTCCACCGCCACCAGCAGCGGCACGCGCCAGAGCTGGGCCATGTTCAGGGCCTCGTACACGGAACCCTCGCCCCAGGTGCCGTCGCCGATGAACGCGCACACCAGCGCCCCCGGCTCGGCCCGTACCTGGTGCAGCCCCACGCCCACGGCCACCGGCAGGCTCTCGCCCTGGACGCCGGTGGACAGGTAGCGGTCGCGCAGGATGTGCTGGCTGCCGCCGACGCCGGAGCAGACGGCGCCCTGCCGCCCCATGATCTCGGCCAGCAGCCCGGCCGGGTCGCGGTAGCGGGAGAGGTAGTGGCCGTGCCCGCGGTGGTTGCTGAAGACGTAGTCGCGCTCGTCCAGCAGCGGACGCAGGGACACCGGCACGTACTCCTGGCCCAGACAGGTGTGCGTCGTGCCGTTGAGGGCGCCCTGCCCGAAGAGGTCGAGCAGCTTGCTCTCGAAGTGCCGGATGAGCAGCAGAAGTTCGAGGTCCTCGTCCGCCGGCTCGGAGAGCGGGGCGAGCGCCGCCGTGGCGGCGCGGGTGGCGACCGGTGCCCCGGTCATCGCGCCGCCGCCCCCGGGTCGATCTCCACGATCGCCCGGGCCAGGTCGGCGATGGTCTGCGTCTCGATGAACGTCTCCAGCGGTACGTCCACACCGATCTCCCGCTGTATGCGCATGGCGATCTCGATGATCAGGATCGAGCGCGTGCCGAGGTCGGGCAGGTTGCCGTCGACGCTCAGCCCGCCGACGTCCACCTGATGGGTCTCCAGGACGTCCCGCCAGATGGCGAGCAGCCGCTCGGACAGCGGCACGGGCGTGAGGGTGCTGGTCATCGTGAGGACTTCCTGTGCTCAGTCGGATTCGTACGACGGGCTCGTTCGCACACGCCACGACGGCGGGGCGCCACGCCGAACTCAGCGTGACCGCGCGCACTAAAGCCCAGCTAAGACCACCCGTAGCTCCCCGAACCGCCTCGGACGGGGCTTAGCTGGGCTTTAGTGACCGTGCTTAGCGTCGAGCCGCTTCCATGGATCAAGTAGCGCTCTCCTGCGTACCGGGACTCCGCTCGCCGTCACTCGCCGATCCCCTGTACGGACCCACGCAGGCGGCGCAGGCCGATCTCTGCGCGGCTCGGGATCGGGCCCGCGAACGCTGTGAAAGGGCTGACGGTAGCCGATGAGCATGAGCACCGAAGACAAGCTTCGCGACTACCTGAAGCGCGTCACCGCGGACCTCCGCCGCACCCGGCAGCGGCTCGACGCCGCGGTCTCCGGTGAGCAGGAGCCCATCGCGATCATCGGCATGGCCTGCCGCTACCCAGGCGGCGTCGCCTCCCCCGACGACCTGTGGCGCGTGGTCCGGGAGGGCGAGGACACCGCCTCGGCGTTCCCCACCGACCGCGGCTGGGACATCGCACGCGCCCTGGACAGCTCCGCGTCGCTGCTGCCCGAAGGGCGCGACGCCGAGGGCTTCTTCCTGGACGACATCGCCGGCTTCGACGCCGACTTCTTCAGCATTTCGCCGCGCGAGGCCCTGGCCATGGACCCGCAGCAGCGCGTCATCATGGAGATCGCCTGGGAAGCACTCGAACACGGCCGCCTGGTCCCCGCCTCGCTGCGCGGCAGCTCGACCGGCGTCTTCATCGGCGCCACGCACCAGGACTACGGCCCCCGGCTCAGCGACCCCGCCGAAGGTGTCGAGGGCCAGCTCATGACCGGCTCGCTGCCGAGCGTGATCTCGGGCCGGGTCGCCTTCGCCCTCGGCCTAGAAGGCCCGGCGCTGAGCGTCGACACGGCCTGCTCGTCCTCCCTGTCCGCGCTGCACCTCGCGTGCCAGTCGCTGCGGCAGAAGGAGTGCAACCTCGCCCTGGCCGGCGGCGTCACGCTCATGCCCACGCCGGGCATGCTGGTCGACTTCGAGCACCAGGGCGGCCTGGCCCCCGACGGCCGCTGCAAGGCGTTCGCGGACGCCGCGGACGGCACGGGCCTGGCGGAGGGCGCCGGGATCGTCCTGGTCGAACGGCTGTCGGACGCCGTACGCAACGGGCACCGGGTGCTCGCGGTGGTGCGGGGCTCGGCGATCAACCAGGACGGCGCGTCCAACGGCCTCTCCGCGCCCAACGGCCCGTCGCAGCAGCGGGTGATCCGGCAGGCGCTGACGAACGCGGGGCTGTCGGCTTCGGACGTCGACGCCGTGGAGGCGCACGGTACGGGAACGACGCTGGGCGACCCGATCGAGGCGCAGGCACTGCTCGCGACGTACGGCCAGGAGCGGGCAGCGGACGCGCCGCTGTGGCTGGGGTCGGTCAAGTCGAACATCGGGCACACCCAGGCCGCGGCCGGGGTCGCGGGCGTGATCAAGATGGTGCAGGCCCTGCGGCACGGGGTGCTCCCCCGGACGCTGCACGTGGACGAGCCGTCGACGCACGTCGACTGGTCGTCGGACGCGGTGCGGCTGCTCACCGAGGCCACGGACTGGCCGAGCGCGACGGAACGACCGCGGCGGGCGGCGGTGTCGGCGTTCGGAATCAGCGGGACGAACGTCCACGTGATCGTCGAGCAGGCGCCGGGCGTGGAGGACGGCGCTGCTGCCGAGGCGGTGGCGGAGCCGGGCGGGGTGACGGCGTGGCCGGTCTCCGGGCACACGCCGGAGGCGTTGGCGGAGCAGGCGGGGCGGCTGCACGCGTACGTGAGCGAGCGCCACGAGATCAGCCCCGCTCAAGCCGCGCACAGTCTGGTCGCGACGCGTTCCGCCCTGGGTCACCGCGCGGTGGTCGTGGGTGGTGAGCGGGACGAGCTGCTGGAGGGGCTGGCCGCGGTGGCGGCGGGTGACCCTTCGGCGCGGGTGGTCAGCGGGACTGTGCGGCCGGGTGGGAAGACGGTGTTCGTGTTCCCGGGTCAGGGTGCGCAGTGGGCGGGCATGGCGGCGGATTTGATCGAGGCCGAGCCGGTGTTCGCCCAGGCCATCCGCGAGTGCGAGGCGGCCCTTGCCGTTTACGCGGACGACTGGTCGCTCACCGACGTCCTGGCCGATCCCGAGGGCGCGTTGCTGGAGCGGGTGGACGTCGTCCAGCCCGCGCTGTTCGCGGTCATGGTCAGCCTCGCGCGGCTGTGGCAGCACCACGGCATCAGCCCGGATGCGGTCATCGGCCACTCCCAGGGCGAGATCGCCGCCGCCCACATCGCCGGGGCCCTCACACTGGACGACGCGGCGAAGGTCGTGTGCCTGCGCAGCCAGGCCATCCGCGTCCTGTCCGGCCAGGGCGCCATGGCCTCCGTCGCACTGCCGCACACCCAGGTCGCGGAAGAGATCGCCGCATGGGACGGGAAGCTGTCCGTCGCCGTGGTCAACAGCCCCACCGCCACCGTGATCTCCGGCGACACCGACGCCGTCAAGGCGTATCTGGCCCAGTGCGAAGACGCGGGCGTACGGAACCGGCTGCTGCCCGTCGACTACGCCTCCCACGGACCCCACGTCACCACACTCCGCGAGACACTCCTCGACACGCTGGCGGGCCTGGAACCGGTCGAGGCATCAATCCCCTTCTACTCCACCGTCACCGGCGAAGAGTTCGACACCACCGGACTCACCGCCGACTACTGGTACACCAACCTCCGCGAGACCGTCCGCTTCCACGACACCCTCACCCGGCTGATCGCCAGCGGCCACACCACCTACGTCGAAACCAGCCCTCACCCCACGCTGACGACCGCCATCACCGACACCGACCCGGCGGCCATCGCCACCGGCACCCTCCGCCGCCACGAACACTCCCCCACTCAACTCCGCCTCGCGCTGGGCCATCTCCACACCCACGGCACGCCTGTCGACTGGCACACCACCCCCACCGACCCCGCCGACCTTCCCACCTACCCCTTCCAGCACGAGCGCTTCTGGCTCGACGTCCCCACCGGCGGCGGCGACCCGGCGTCCCTCGGCCTCCAGGGCGCCGAGCACGCCCTCCTCGGTGCGACCATCCAACTCGCGGACGACAACAGCCGGTCCACCGTCTTCACCGGCAGCCTCAGCCTGGGCAGCCACCCCTGGCTCGCCGATCTCCAGGTGGGCGGGACCGTCGTCCTTCCGGCGGGCGCTTTCGTGGATCTCGCGCTGCACGCGGGTTACCACACGGGTCACCAGCACCTGTCCGCGCTGGAGATCCACCGCCCGCTGCCGCTGACCGAACAGCGCAGCGTTCAGCTTCAGGTGATGACCGCGCCCCTGCCGGACAGCACGGAACGTCGCGTCACCGTGCACGCGCGGGAGGAAACCGACGAGCCGTGGGTCCTGTACGCGACGGGCTCGCTGACGCCGACGGTTTCCTCCCCCAGCGCCGATCTCACCGCCTGGCCGCCCGCCGGCGGGCAGCAGCTCGCGGTCTCCGAGGTCTACGCCGAGCTGGCCGCGCGGGGTTTCGAGTACGGGCCCGCCTGCCAGGTGTTGACGGCGGCTTGGCGGGCGGGCGACGACCTGTACGCCGAAGCCCGGCTGGACTCCGACGCCGCACCGCAGGGGTACGGGCTGCACCCCGCCCTCCTGGAAGCCGCCGTCCAGGTCTTCGGCGCCGCCCCGCAGCCGGCCGGGCGCGGCGGCGCATGGCTGCCGCTGCGCTGGCAGGGCGTCAGCCTGCACGCCGTCGACGCTACGTCCCTGCGCGTTCGGCTCCGTCCGACCGGGCCGGGTACGGCCTCCCTGCTGCTGGCCGACGCCGCGGGGCGTGCGGTCGCGGAGGTCGAAGGCGTCGTCCTCGGCGAGGTGGACACGGCGGAGCTGTCCTCCGCCGACACGGGCGCCCGCAACCGGCTCTTCGCGGTGGAGTGGTCACCCACGTCCCTACCGCGCACCATCGACGCCGTCCCGGAGAACCGGTCGGTTCTTTCCCTCGGTGCGGCGGCGGACGTCGTGCCGTCTGCGGCGGCCGTTCCGACCCCGGAGCCCGCGGACCCGGAAAGCCCGCTGCCGGAACAGATCCACCACGTCACCGGCGAGGCGCTCCGGCACGTACGGGAATGGCTCGCGGACGAGACGAACGCGGACAGCCGCCTCGTCGTCGTCACCCACGGGGCCGTGGCCACCACCCCCGACGAGGACGTCACCGACCTCGTCCACGCACCCCTCTGGGGTCTGATCCGCAGCGCCCAGAGCGAGAACCCCGGCCGCATCGCCCTGGTCGACACCGACGGGCACCCCGACAGCCGGGCCGCGCTGCCCGCCGTCCTCACGCTGGACGAGCCCCAACTCGCCCTGCGCGCAGGCACCGCGTACGCCCCCCGGCTCACCCGCCACACGCCGGCCGCGGACGGGTTCGCCCTCAACGCCGAGGGCACGGTCCTGATCACGGGCGGTACGGGCACCCTCGGCGCCCACACCGCACGCCACCTGGTCACCGCACACGGGATCCGGCATCTGCTGCTCACCAGCCGGTCCGGGCCGGACGCCCCCGGAGCCACCGAACTCCGTGACGAGCTGGCCGCCCTGGGCGCCGACGTACGGATCGCGGCTTGCGATGCCGCCGACCGCGACCGGCTCGCGGCGCTCCTCGACACCGTTGCGGACGACCGGCCCCTGACCGCCGTCTTCCACACCGCCGGCACCCTCGCCGACGCCACTCTCGCCAACCTCACCCCCGACCAGCTCACCGCCGTCCTGCGCCCGAAGGTGGACGCCGCCTGGCACCTCCACGAGCTGACCGGGCACCTGGAGCTGGACGCCTTCGTCCTGTTCTCCTCGGCCGCCGCGACCTTCGGCAGCCCCGGCCAGGCCAACTACGCCGCCGCGAACACCTTCCTCGACGCCCTCGCCGCCCGCCGCCGCCACCGCGGCCTGCCCGCCGCCTCACTCGGCTGGGGCCTGTGGGCCGAGACCAGCGGCCTGACCGGCCGGCTCGACGACACCGACGTCGCCCGCCTGGCCCGCAGCGGCCTCACACCGCTCACCACCGAGCAGGGCCTCGCCCTTCTCGACGCGGCCGTCGCCGCCGCCCACCCCCACCTCCTGCCCATCGCCCTCAACACCGCGGCCATCGACCCGGACATCGCACCGGCGGTCCTGCACGGGCTCGCCCGCCGGCGGCGTACCGCGGCCGGGGGTACGGGCGCGGGGGGCGGCTTCGCGGAGCAGTTGCGCGGGCTGTCGGAGCCGGAGCAGCGGGAGCGGCTGCTCGGCCTCGTCGTCTCCCACGCTGCCGTCGCCCTGGGCCACGCGAGCAGCGCCTCCCTCGATCCGCACCGGCCCTTCCGGGAGCTGGGCTTCGCCTCCCTCACGGCGGTCGAACTGCGCAACCGCCTCGCCAAGGCGCTGGGTGTGGCGCTGGAGACGACCGTGGTCTTCGACTACCCGACGCCGCACGCCCTCGCCGATCACCTGCGCGAGACGCTGCACCTCACCGGCGCCGCGCCGCAGCGGCCGACGGCGACGGTGCGGACGGTCGAGGACGAGCCGGTCGCCATCGTGGGCATGGCGTGCCGCTTCCCCGGCGAGGTCCGCTCGCCGGAGGACCTGTGGAAGCTGCTCCTCGACGGCGGCGACGCGGTCGGCGACCTCCCCGTCAACCGCGGCTGGGACGTGGAGTCGCTCTACCACCCGGACCCGGACCACCCGGGGACCTCGTACGTCCGCAAGGGCGCCTTCCTGCACGAGGCGGCCGACTTCGACGCCGAGCTGTTCCACATGAGCCCGCGCGAGGCGCTGGCCACCGACCCGCAGCAGCGGCTGCTGCTGGAGACGGCGTGGGAGGCGTTCGAGCGCGCGGGCATCGACCCGCAGTCGCTGGGCGGTACGGGCACGGGCGTGTTCACCGGCGTGGTCAACCACGACTACCTGAGCCGCCTTTCCTCCGTCCCGGACGAGTTCGAGGGCTACCGGCGGATCGGCACGGCACCGAGTGTCGCGTCGGGGCGGGTGGCGTACACCTTCGGGCTTGAGGGTCCG
Organism: Streptomyces sp. B5E4; assembly: GCF_039871555.1. Lineage (NCBI taxonomy): Bacteria > Bacillati > Actinomycetota > Actinomycetes > Kitasatosporales > Streptomycetaceae > Streptomyces > Streptomyces sp. B5E4. Next base: position 1,078 of record NZ_JBDPMI010000007.1, on the reverse strand, counting down.
GCGGTGACGGTGGACACGGCGTGTTCGTCGTCGCTGGTGGCGCTGCATCTGGCGTGCCAGTCTCTCCGTCAGGGCGAGTGCGACCTCGCGCTGACGGGAGGGGTCTCGCTGATGGCGAGCCCGGACCTGTTCGTGGAGTTCAGCCGGCAGCGCGGGCTCGCGCCTGACGGGCGCTGCAAGGCCTTCGCGGGCGCGGCCGACGGGACGGGCTGGTCGGAGGGCGTGGGGCTGCTGCTGGTCGAGCGGCTCTCGGATGCCCGGCGGAACGGGCACGAGGTGCTGGCCGTCGTACGCGGCTCTGCGATCAACCAGGACGGCGCGTCCAACGGGCTCACGGCACCCAACGGTCCTTCGCAGCAGCGGGTCATCCGGCAGGCGCTGGCCAATGCTGGTTTGTCGACATCGGATGTCGAGGCGATCGAGGCGCACGGTACGGGGACGACGCTGGGGGACCCGATCGAGGCGCAGGCGCTGCTGGCGACGTACGGGCAGGACCGGGCGGCGGACGCACCGCTCTGGCTGGGCTCCGTGAAGTCCAACATCGGGCACAGCCAGGCCGCCGCCGGTGTGGCCAGCGTCATCAAGATGGTCATGGCGCTCCAGGAAGGCGTCCTCCCCAAGACGCTGCACGTGGACGAGCCGTCGCCGCACATCGACTGGTCGGCCGGCTCGATGCGACTGCTCACCGAGCACGTCACGTGGCCGGAGACGGCGGGGCCGCGGCGGGCCGGAGTCTCGTCGTTCGGGATCAGCGGCACGAACGTCCACATGATCCTGGAGCGCGACACCGAGCCCGAGGCCGCGTCCGACGCCTCGGGTGGTACGTCGCCGGTGCCGGTCGGTCGGGTGGTGTGGCCGGTGTCGGGGCACTCGGCGGAGGCGCTGGCCGCGCAGGCGGGGCGGTTGCGGGCGTGGCTGAACGAGCGCCCGGAAACGGACGTGCACGCGGTATCCGCGTCGCTGGTGCGTTCGCGTGCCGTCCTCGATCACCGGGCGGTGGTCTTCGGTGCGGACCGCGCGGAGCTGCTCGCGGGTCTGGACGCCGTCGCACGTGGTGAGGAGTCGGATCGGGCCGTGG
>NZ_JBDPMI010000069.1:0-1671 GCF_039871555.1 Streptomyces sp. B5E4 | reverse complement strand
AGAAGCCGTTGTCCTATCGATCTTGAGTGCGGTGTGATCGAAAGTGGCCGGTGGGGCGGGTGATTCTGCCGTGGCCGTGCATGAAGACAGGGCCTCTGGTGCAGTTCGGAGTTGCTGAGACACCGATCACGCCAGGAGGCCCTGATGTCACCGTTGTACGCGGTCGAGGCTGTCCGGTTCAACTCGTCCGGCGGGGCGTGCGATTGCCTCGTTCACCGGTTCGGGAACGCGGCCGACCAGCCCGACCGGGTCCGGGCCTATGGCACGGACCTGACGGACGCCGAGTGGCAGGAGATCCGGCCGCTGCTGCCGGTCCCGGCTTGGATGGAGGGCCGGGGTGGCAGGCCGGAGAGCTACTGCCATCGCGTGATGTTGGACGCGGTCTTCTACGTTGTCGACAACGGCATCAAGTGGCGCAGCCTGCCGGTCGACTTCCCCGCTTGGGACCGGGTCTACGCGTTCTGGCGGCGCTGGCGCCGATGCGGGCTGATCGGAGAGCTCCACGACCGGCTGCGGGGGAAGGCGCGCGAGGCGGCCGGGCGGGATCCGGAGCCGACAGCCGCGGTGATCGACTCACAGTCGGTGAAGGCCGACGCGGTGGTGGGGGCCGACAGCCGCGGCTACGACGGGGCCAAGAAGATCAACGGGAGGCGCCGGCACCTGATCTGCGACACGATCGGCCTGCTCCTGGCCATCCGGGTGCTGCCCGCGGATGTCACCGACCGGCAGGCCGCCACCGGCATGCTGCCCGCGCTGCGGACCCGGTTTCCCACGGTCACGAAGCTGTGGGCCGACTCCGGCTACACCGGCGTGCTGGTCACCTGGGCCCTGGCCCTACTGCAGCTGATCGTCACCGTCGTCAAGCGCAGTGATGACGTGAAGGGGTTTGTGGTGCTGCCGAGGCGGTGGGTGGTGGAGAGAAGTTTCGCTTGGCTGTTGCGCTCGCGGCGTCTGTCCCGCGACTTCGAGCGCCGGTGCGACTCCAGTGAGGCGATGATCCTGTGGTCGATGACGATGCTCATGACCCGCCGCCTCGCACACCGGCGCTGAGCGCGAATCGGCCCGAGGGCTCCTTGACCAGCCAGCCTTGCCTCACCAGACGGTTCGCCTTCGACCGCACCCCCTCCACCTTCGCCGCCACCGGCTCCACCCCGAGCCCGGCAGCGAGTTCCCTGCAGGACAGCGCCCCTTCCGCAGCGGTCAGGACCGTCATGATCCGCTGATACTCCGGCGACAGCACCGCCACCACGAGCCCTTCACACCACGCGGGCACCACCGACCCCGGCACCGCACCCGACGGCGACGGCGACGGCGACGGCGACGGCGACGGCGACGGCGACGGTTCAGAATCCCCCAACGCCGGCGTGTCAGCCTCCTCCACACCATCCCGGCCGGCGAGAACCTCCACCACGGTCTCCCGGGAGACGAAGAACCGCTCCCAGTCGAGTTCCGCTTCCCGCAACGCGGCCAGCACCCGGTCCGCCTCAGCCCGCAGCGCTTCCACCCGCTGAACGGCAGCTCGTTCCCGCTCCTCCAGCAGCCCGATCACCGACGGCATTCCGCACCTCCACAGCCACGCCGACACGACGTGCTCTGCCTGCCACAGAAACCCCGACACTATGCCTGACCAGCGATAACACGGTGATCAAGTACGGAAAGACAACGGCTTCT
>NZ_JBDPMI010000068.1:0-1983 GCF_039871555.1 Streptomyces sp. B5E4 | reverse complement strand
CCCCAGCACCGGGGCCCGGCCCCCGCACACCCGGGTGTCCGGCATCGGGCCCGCCCCAGCGCCGGGGTTCCGGCCCTCGTACGCCCGGGTTATCCGCGATCGGGCAAGCCTCCGTGCAGGGGGCCCGACCTCCGCCTGCCCGGGCATCGGCGACCGGACCCGCCCCGTGCCGGGGTCCCGGCCCTCGCGCACCCGGTGTATCCGGGATGGGGCCCGCCTCCGCGCCGGGTCTCGGCCCTCGCCCAGGCGGGGGTGTCCGCGATCGGTCCCGCCCCGGCACCGGGGGCCCGGCCCCCGGCCCGCCTGGGCATCGGCGACCGGACCCGCCCCGTGCCGGGGTCCCTTCGCCCGTCCGGGGTGTCCGCGATCGGGCCCGCCCCGGTACCGGGGCCCCGCCCCCCGTACGCCCGGGGTATCCGCGATCGGCCCAGTCCGGCTCCGGGGTCCGGCTCTACCCCGTTGGGCTTGTTCGGTTCGCCGTGGTCGCCGGGCTGCGGGCTGCCCCGGTGGGGGCTGGTCGGCTGCGGGCGGCGTTGCCGGCTTCGGGGGTGCGGAGTCGGGGTGGGCGGTCGTCGCGTGCGCGCTGGCCCGACGTGGGTTTGGAGCATCGGGCCCCCCTCGAAGCCCCAGCCGCCTCCCACGACAACCGGCCTCCGACTTCACCGGCGATCCCCAGGACCACCCCGCGCTACGGCCCTCGGCCCCCACCCGAACCGAACCCGAGCGCGGACTTCCACCCGCCCCACGCGCACCCGCCCGACAAACGGCCACCCGCGCGGAGTCCTCTGCCGTCACTCAGGCCCGGACGCCGGCCACCAACCCGCGCCGCATGCACAAACTCGCGTTCGTCCGCATGTCAAACCTGTTCAAATCAGGCGCCGGGGCCGAATTTTGCCCATCCATGCGCGTGCGCCCACGCCTGGCACGGGATCTGTGGCCCGAACGGCCCTCGGTGCGTGTGGCCGATACGAACTCGCGATCTCCCTCTTTTGGATCCTCCCCAATCGCCCACGTGGGCCGACATTCGCTCCGCTGCATGCACTCTCACGTCCGGGGCGCCTCAATTGCCGCCTGCACTGCCACTGGTGGGTCTCGGTGAGACAAACTCGCCGCAACGACCCTTCCGAAGTCGGGTAAATCGCCCCCTCGGGCCGACTTTCGCCCCGAGGGGAACGTGCGCCCACCTGAAGCGTCCGGGGTCCGCGCTCTGGTCGGGTCGCATGCCCGCCATGGGGCAACCTCGCGGCTATCCCTGCTGGAAACCAGTCCAAATCGCCCATGCGGCCTGACATTTGCCCACCTGCACGCATCCGCGCGTGCCCTCGCTGCCCAGGACGCAACCGGCCGCCCCTGGGCGAGTGCACCTGGGACGAACTCGCGGTCTGCCTCCCAAGAACCGGGACAAAGCGGTCCTGCGGGCCGACTTGTTCCCATCGACGTGCACGCCGCCGGCCCCCGGGCCCGCCACTGCCGACTGCCGCGCCGGGCGGCGGACTCGCGGTGATGCGCGCCGATACGGACCGAATCGGGCCCGGCATCCGGGCTTTGCCCCGCGGGACGCCCGTGCCGAGGCACGGCCTCCCTCGACGCCGGTCGACGTGCCGACGCGCGAACACCCCGACGCCGCCTCCCCGCCAAGCCGGGCCACCCCACGGACGGCCCCTACGGCAACCCCGTACCGCCCTCCACCTGCGCATGGCCCTGGGCCGCCCCCGTGCCGTGCTCCAAACACCTCGGCCCCGTATCCCGCCCACCTCGCGCCCCCGACCTCAGCCCCGACGCCGACCAGCCCTCCGAACACCCCCCGGGCGTCAACCCCGACGCCGACCAGCCCCCCGGGCGTCAACCCCGTCGCCGACCAGCCCGCCGCGCGCACGCCCCGCCCCCCCGCTCCCCCGCCCCCGGCACCGGCGCCCCGACCGACAGCACCGTGGCCGTCACCGCCTCCGACGCCCCGGCGCCCCCGGCCGCGCCCGCTCCGGC
>NZ_JBDPMI010000067.1:0-3225 GCF_039871555.1 Streptomyces sp. B5E4 | reverse complement strand
CCGTCACGCCGCCGGCCAGCGCGAGCGTCGACTCCCCGCTCCGCACCGACTGGCACGCCAGATGCAGCGCCACCAGCGACGACGAACACGCCGTGTCCACCGTCACCGCCGGACCCTCAAGCCCGAACGCGTACGCCACCCGACCCGACGCCACACTCGGCGCACTGCCGTTGCCGATCTGCCCCTCGTATCCCTCGGGGGCGTTCGGGAGGAACCGCGCCGCGTAGTCGCTGTACATGACGCCCGCGAAGACACCGGTCCGGCTGCCGCGTACCGACTGCGGGTCGATCCCCGCCCGCTCGAACGCCTCCCAGGCCGTCTCCAGCAGCAGCCGCTGCTGCGGGTCCATGGCGGTCGCCTCCCGCGGGCTCATGCCGAAGACCGCCGGGTCGAACTGCCCCGCCTCGTGCAGGAATCCGCCCTCGCGCACATACGACGTACCGGGCCGGTCCGGGTCCGGGTCGTACAGCGAGGCGAGATCCCAGCCGCGGTTCGCGGGGAAGCCGCTGACCGCGTCCCGCCCGTCCGCGAGGAGCTGCCACAGGTCGTCGGGGGAGGTGACGCCGCCGGGGTAGCGGCAGGCCATGCCGACGATGACGACCGGGTCGTCGTCCTGGAGCTGTTCCCGTGCGGTGGTCCGCGCGGTGTCCGGGCCCGTGAACCTGCTGTTCAGATACGCTGCCAGCGCCTGCTGTGTCGGGTAGTCGAAGATCAGCGTGGACGGCAGCCGGAGCCCGGTGGCGGCGGTGAGCTGGTTGCGCAGCTCCACGGCGGTCATCGAGTCGAAGCCGAGGTCGCCGAAGGCTTGCCCCGGGTCCAGCGAGCGGCCGTCCGTGTGCCCGAGGATGGCGCTCACGCGGGCGGCGACCAGCTCGGTCAGGCGCGCCAGGCGGGCCTCGGCCGGCAGCGCGTCCAGCCCGGCGGCCCCGTCCGCAGCCGCGAGCGTACGGGCCGCGGCCGCCGTGCCGACCGAGCGGCGGCGGCGTACGAGCCCGCGCAGCATCGGCGGTACGGCGTCCGGCGGCAGGGCGGTGGCGTCCACCGCGACCGGCAGCAGGTGCACGGGCGCGTCCGCCGCGGCGAGCGCGGCGTCGAAAAGCTCCAGCGCCCTTTCCGGAGCCAGCGGTACGACGCCGTTACGGACCAGCCGGGCCCGCTGCCGCTCGTCGAGCCCGCCGGTCATCCCCGCGTCCTCGGCGAGGAAGCCCCACGCGAGGGAGACCGCTGGCAGCCCGAGGTGCCGCCGGTGCGCGGCGAGCGCGTCGAGGAAGGTGTTGGCGGCGGCGTAGTTGGCCTGGCCGGGCGTCCCCAGGGTGGCGGCGCCGGCCGAGACCAGCACGAACGCGTCCAGGTCCAGTTCCCGCGTCAGCTCGTGCAGGTGCCATGCCGCGTCCGCCTTCGGCCGCAGCACGCGCGCCAGTTGCTCGGGTGTCAGGGACTCCACGAGGCCGTCGTCCAGCACCCCCGCCGCGTGCACGACGGCGGACAGCGGGCGGTCCGCGGGGATCGCGGCGAGCAGGGCGGCGAGGCTGTCGCGGTCGCCGGCGTCGCAGGCGACGACGGTGACCTCGGCGCCCAGGGCGGCCACGTCACGGCGTACGGCTGCTGCCTGCTCGGTATCCGGGCCCGAGCGGGAGGCGAGCACGACGTGACGGACGCCGTGCTCCCCCACCAGGTGCCGGGCGAGCCGGGAGCCGAACGCGCCGGTGCCGCCGGTGACCAGGACGGTGCCGTCCGCGCGGAACGCCACCGGGCGCTCACCCGACGTCTCGTACCGGCTGAGGCGGGGGATCAGCGGCGCACCTGCCCGGACAGCCACCTGGGGCTCTTGCCGGGCGAGGGCGGCGCCGACCGCGGACGGGAGGGCCGCGGCCGACGCCGGGTCGTGGTCCAGGTCGACGAGCAGGATGCGGTGCGGGTGCTCGCTCTGGACGCTGCGGAGGAGGCCCCAGAGGGGCGCGTGGACGAGGTCGAGGTCCGTGGCCGAGCCGGTGGCCACGGCGTTCCGGGTGACGACGACGTACGTCTCCGGCGCGGATTCCGCCAGCCGTTGCCGTACGACCCCGAGAGCGTGCCCGGCGACCGCGGAGACGCGCTCGTTGAGCGGCAGTTCGGCGTCGACCGACGGCAGCAGGGCCTCGGCCGGCTCGGGGAGGGACGCCGCGTCCGGCCCGGCGGCGAGGACGCGCACCGCGGGCGGGGGCGCGTCGGTGTCGGTCTGCTCCAGCTCCGTCCAATCGACGGTGAACAGCCGGCCGCCGCGGTCCGTGGCGGCCCCGGCCCGCAGCCGGTGGGGGTCGACGGTGCGCAGTGTCAGGACGTCGATGTTCAGCAGCGGCCGGCCGGCGCCGTCGAACAGGGCCACCGTCGCCGTCGTCGGGCTCGTCGGCGTCAGGCGCACCCGGGCGGTGGACGCACCGGTGGCGTGGAGCCGGGCACCGGAGACGGTGTACGGCAGCTTGACCTCGTCCGCGGTGTGCCCGCTGGTCGCCGGGTCGAGAGCGAGCGTGTGCAGTGCCGCGTCGAGGAGGGCGGGGTGGACACCGAATCCGTCGACGTGGGTGTCGGCGTCGAGGTGGATCTCGGCCCATACGCTGCCACCGCCGCGCCAGGCGGCGGTGAGCCCCTGGAACCCGGGACCGTAGGCGTATCCCTGGGCGGCGAAGTCGTTGTAGAGACCGGACACGTCGAGCGCCTCGGCGTCGGCCGGCGGCCAGGTCTCCACGGCGGCGACCGCCGGACGGGCACCGTCCGCGTCGGATTCCAGCAATCCGGTGGCGTGCTCGGTCCAGGGCTCATCGGAGCCCTCCGCGCGCGAGTGGACCGTCACGGTCCGCGCCCCCGCGGTGCCGGACTGCGCCACGGTGACCTGTACCTGCACCGCACCGCGCGCGGGCAGCACCAGCGGAGCCGCCAGCGTCAGGTCTGCCAGCGTCGCGCACCCCACCTGCAGGCCCGCGTGCAGCGCGAGATCCACGAACGCGGTCGCGGGCAGGAGGACACGGTCGGCGATGGCGTGGTCGGCGAGCCAGGGGTGGGTACGGAGGCTGAGGCTGCCGGTGAACACGGCGGTGTCGCCATCGGCCAGGTCGACGGCCGCGCCGAGGAGGGGGTGTTCGGTGGGGGAGAGGCCGGTGGTGGTGAGGTCGGCGGTGGTGGGGGTGTCGTGGAGCCAGTAGGTGTGGTGTTGGAAGGCGTAGGTGGGGAGGTGGGTGGTGTGGGTGG
>NZ_JBDPMI010000066.1:0-3279 GCF_039871555.1 Streptomyces sp. B5E4 | reverse complement strand
TACTTCACGGATCCGGCGGTGAGTCCGGAGACGACGTGTCGTTCGATGAAGGCGAAGAGGATGACGACGGGGATGATGGCGACGACGGAGGCGGCGAAGAGGTAGTTCCATTCGACGGTGTAGTTGCCGATGAAGTTGTTGATGCCGACGGTGAGTGGCTGTTTCTCGGGTTCTGTCATGAGGGTGAGGCCCATGACGAATTCGTTCCAGGTGGAGATGAAGGTGAAGATGATGGCGGTGACGACGCCGGGCATGGCCAGGGGGAGTGTGACCTTGAAGAGTGCGCCGAAGCGTCCGGTGCCGTCGACCATTGCGGCTTCCTCCAGTTCGGCGGGGATGGAGGAGATGTAGGCGGTGAGGATCCAGATGGCGAAGGCGAGGTTGAACGCGCCGTTGGCCAGGATGAGGGTCCAGGTCGAGTTGAGCATGTCGAGCTGGTGGAACTCGCGGTAGAGGCCGATGAGCAGCGCGGTGGGCTGGAACATCTGGGTGACGAGTACCAGCAGGAGGAATGCTTTGCGTCCCCGGTAGCGGACCCGGGCGGTGTAGTAGGCGGCGGGCAGGGACACGAGGAGGACGAGGAGGGTGGCGCCGCCTGCGATGAGGAGGGTGACTTGGAGGTTGTCGCCGAGGGTGGATTCCTTCCAGACGTCGACGAGGTTGTTCCACTCGAAGGAGGTGGGCAGGTAGGTGCGGTCGCGGAGTTCGTCCGCGGGCCGCAGCGCGGTGATGATCATCTCCAGGTACGGTGCGAGGAAGATGACCGCCAGCATCCAGGCGCTCGCGGCGGTGACCAGGGTGCGCGGGCCGTACTTCCTGCGCTTGGCGCTCCTGCCGCCGCTGCCGCGGTTGTTGCGGTTGTTGTTGTTGCCGCCGGTTTCCTTGGCGGCGGGCCCGTCCTGGGGTGTGTGTGAGGGCGCGGAGAGGGTCATGCGTCCTCCTTGTTCCAGCGGCTGACCTTGAGGAAGATCAGGACGAGTACGACGACCATGGCGAAGTTGACGACGGACATCGCGGCGGATTCGCCGATGTCGGTGTCTTTGAGCTGGTACATGAACACCGTGGTGGTGGCGGTGTCGCTGCCGGGTCCGCCTTTGGTCATGGCCCAGATGACGGGGAAGGAGTTGAAGACGTTGATGAGGTTGATGACGAAGCCGACGAGGAACGCGGGCCGCAGCAGGGGCACGGTCACGCGCCAGTAGGTCTGGCGGGAGCCGGCGCCGTCGATACGTGCTGCCTCGTACACCTCGTGGGGGATGGTCTGCAGTCCGGCCAGGAGGGTGTAGGTGGTGAAGGGCAGGGAGACGAACACGGCGACGAACATCATCCACGGCCAGGCGGTCGCGGGATCGCCGAGCCAGTCCTTGGGCCCGTCTATCAGGCCGAGGTCGGCCATCAGGGTGTTGAGGACACCGGCGGTCTGGTCGAGCATCCAGCGAAAGCCGATGGCGGTCATCAGCACCGAGGCGGCCCAGGGTGCGATGAGTGCCCAGCGGGTGACGGTCCGGCCCGGGAAGGGCTTGTTGAACAACTGGGCCAGGCCCAGGGACAGGAGCATGGTGACGCCGACGACGGCGACGGTCCATACCACTGTCATCGTCAGCACGCTGGAAAAGCCGGACTCCTCGAAGAGCTGGCGGTACTTCTCGGTGCCGGCCGAACCGCGGACGAAACCGCTGATACTGACGTTGAGGAACGAGGTGCGGATCAGTTCGTAGACGGGCCACAGCACCACCACGACGATCAGCACGATAGCGGGGGCAATCCAGGGCAGCGGGCCGAGGCGGGCCAGACCGCCGCGACGGCGGCGGCGCTGCGGCCCGGTCTTCCGCCCGCCGGGCCCGGGGCCGGTACCGGCCGCGGGCTCCTTGACCGTGACAGGCACGGGAGACTCCTTGCGGGTACGGCGGTTGAGGGGACCGCACAAAGGAAGGGCAACAGGAACACGACCGCGTGTCATACGCGGACCGCGCGGGACAAGAACACGGGATGCGCCCACGGCGGCGGCGTCCCCGGGGGTGGCGGGCCGCCGCACGCTGACGGCGCGGCGACCCGGCCCGGCAACGCTCACCCAAAAGGGGGGGGCGCGTTCAGGACCCGTGCCGGGGGTTATTCGCCCATGTCGGCGGCGGTGTCCTCGGCCTTCTGCTGGAGCTCGCCCAGGACCTTGCCCGGGTCGTCGGAGACGGCCTTGCCGCCCGACTTCTTGATCTCCGCGGAGACCACATCCCAGCTCGTGCTGCCCAGCGGGTAGAACTGGGCGGCCGGCAGCACCTCGAAGAACGGCTCCAGGTCCTTGTGCTTACCGCTGGACTGCATCTCCTCCAGGGTGTCCGTGGTCACCGGCATGAGGTTGTACATCTCGTCGAACTTCAGCGTGTTCTCCTTGGAGTACGCGAAGTCCAGGAACTTCTTGATCTGCTCCTGCTTCCCGCCGTCCTTGAACGCCATCATCCAGTCCGCCACCCCCAGGGTGGAATCCAGCGGCCCGTCCTTGCCCGGGATCGGCGCGACCTCGTAGTCGACACCGCCGTCCTTGGCCATCTGGATCAGCGTCGGATGCCCGTTGAGCATCCCCACCTTGCCCGCGGCGAAGTCCGCGAACGCCGTCTTCCGGTCCGTGGTCGCCGGGTTCTGATACGTCAGACCCGGATCGACCAGGTTCTCCTTCAGCCACTCGAACGTCTCGACGTTCTGCGCACTGTCGATGGTGTAGTTACCCTCGGCATCGGTGTAACCACCACCGTTGCCGATCTCCCAGATCATCGACTCACCCTGGGTCTCCTCCGGACCCAGCGGCAGCGCATAAGGGATCTCCGCAGCCTTCTCGTCCTTGATCTTCTCCGCCGCAGCCGCCACATCGTCCCAGCTCTGCGGCACCTCGACACCCGCCTTGTCGAGGACCTCCTTGTTGTAGAACATCAACCGCGCCGACGACACGAACGGGATGCCGTACTGCGTCCCGTCGACCTCGCCCGCCTTCGCGAACGACTCGATCAGGTTCGACTTCGTCTTCGGCGACAGCACCTCATCGGCCTCGTACAGCAGGTCATCGGCGACCTTGTCCGCGTAACCGCCGGTCTGCAGGATGTCCGGGACGTTCCCGCCCTGGATCATCGTCTTGACCTTGGAGTCGATGTCATTCCAGTTGATGACCTGGACATCCACCTTGATGTCCTTGTTCTTCGCCTCGAACCGCTTCACCACATCGTCCCAGTACACCTTGGACGCATTCGACGCCTTGTCCCCGTAATCAGCCGCCACCAACTTGATGGTGGT
>NZ_JBDPMI010000065.1:0-3521 GCF_039871555.1 Streptomyces sp. B5E4 | reverse complement strand
CGGGGGTCCGATGCGTGGTGGCCCCGGGGGGCGGGAGGCTGCCGCGCCGGGGGGCGGGTGCGGAGGGCTGCCGCGCCGGGGGCGGGGGCGGGTGCGTGGTGGGCCCGCGGGCGGGACGTTCCCGGCGCCGGGGGCGGGGCCGGGTGCGTGGCGGCCCCGGGGGCGGGACGCTCCCGCGCCGGGGGCGGGGCTCGGTGGGCGGGGGCCCTGGTCGCCGGACGGCCCGGCGTCGTGGGGAGGGCGGGCGTCGGGGTGGGCGATCTCGTAGAGGGACGGCCCAACGTGGGCTTTTGGAGCATGGGGCCCCCACCTCGGAGCCCGGCCACGTCCCCGGAGGAACCCGCTCCGGCCGTAGCGGCGATCACACGCAACACCCCGCGCCCGCCGGCACCCGGACCCGGCCCACCCGGGGAAGCAGCGCCCAACTCCCAGCCGCGCGACGCGCGTCCGCCCGGCAACGGCGCGCCGGGCCCCTGTCCTTACCGCCGGAAGCGGAGAAATCGTGCCGTAACTCGCAGTAACACCCCGGGATGCGACCCGGATCGGCCCCCAACCGCCGATCTCCGCCCACCCGGACGCATCCGGCAAGACGAGTCGCCCGCCGGCCTGACGGCGGTCCGGACCGGCGGACGGCGAGACGTCACGCAGGGGCGCGGAGCGGCGGGTGATCGAGCACGCGGGGCTTGTACTCGACCAACTGGATGCGGCCGTCGAAGGTGCGGTGTTCGATCATCTCAAGGGCGACGTCCGGATAGCCGTCGTAGATGCGTTCTTCACCCGTGGCCCCGGTGATCACCGGGAACATCACGACCCGGAAGCGGTCGACGAGTCCGGCTCGCAGCAGGGAGCGGCACAGGCTCAGGCTGCCGATCGTGCTGAGGAGCCCCGAGCCACTCGACTTCATGGCGCGGACCGCCTCGACTGCGTCGTCGCGGACGAGCGTGGAGTTGGCCCACGTCAGTGGCTCCTCCAGCGAGGAGGAGAACACCACCTTGGGCGCTTGCGTGAGCTCGTCGACGGACGCCTCTTCCTCGGGCCTGAACTCGTCCAGGCCGTCCGGGAGCTCGCCGGCGGCGAAGCCCGACATCTGGCGGTAGGTGTTCGCTCCCATCAGATAGGTGACCTCGGGCTGCTCGCCGAGCCATGCGAGGTACTCCGGGCCCTCCAGACCCCAGAACCCGGGCCATCCCTCTCCCGATGCGTGGCCGTCGAGGGAGGTGATGAAGTCGACGAGAAGCTCCGGCATGGCGGTGTCCTTTCCCTGGGTGTCACGAGCTTCGACCGGCCGGGAGCTGCGAACTCATCGGCCGCGCCGTCGGGTGACGAGGAATCCCGTGATCTTCGCGCCTTGCGAGGCATCCCACGGACACCCCGGGCGGACTGGCTCACTCCAAGGCCGCTCGGGTGAGGAAAATCGAGCAAAACTCGCAGCACCCGCGCTGGGAACTGGGGCAAATCGCCCTCGGTGGGCGACTTTCGCCCATCGACGCGCGCGCGGCTGCTCCGAGGCCGGGCAGCAGCCGTCCGGGGCTCCCGAGCGGAGGAATGGAGCCGTCACTCGCGGCCCGCCTCCGGCCTCCGCCCCACGTCCACCGGCGAGACCGGCGATCGGGACAGACCCGGTACCCGGGGTCCGGCCCTCGTCCGCCGGGGGAATCGGCGATCAGGGAGACCTCGGCGCCCGGCAGCCCGCCCCGTCCGGCAGGCCACCGGCGACCGGGCCCGCCCCGCCTCCGGCCTCGCTCTCCATGTCGGTCGGGAACATCGGCGCTCGGGACAGCCCTCGTGCCCGGGGTCCGCTGCCCCGTCCGCAGGGCTCGGCCTCCGTAGTGTCGGTCGAGGGCGCCCGCTCCCCTCGGGCCACCCATAGCCGCCGGTCTGTCACGGGCCGGAGTCCGCAGTCAAGGGTGGGGCGAAGCCCCATCGTGCAGCGACGTTCCCGGAGCGAAGCGGAGGGAGCGCCTTTGACGGCGGACGGAGGCCCGCACACTCACATGCGGGGTGGCCCGGGGGAGCCCCGACGACACCGCCCCACCCCGAAACGGCCCCCCCGAACCCGGCCCACCCCACGAGCGACCCCCAGCCCGACACCGCACCCCCGTACCCGGCTCACCTTCACGACGTACCAGCTCAACACCCTTTGCACCCGCCGCTGTCAGACGAGCCGCATACCCTTGGGCGGGCGTGAGGGGGTGTACGGGCGCGAGATTCCCGGGTCCCTATCCCTCCCGCGGCGACGCGCACGATGCCTCCTGCGCTGCCATCACCTCGTCCCCGTGCGCGAACGCCCACTCCCCGACCGCGCCGATCGGCGTCAGCAGGCTCTCTCCCAGCTCAGTCAGCCGGTACTCCACCCGCCCCGCCGCTCCCGGCCGCTCCTCCCGTACGACCAGCCCGTTGAACTGCAGCCGTCGCAGCGTCTCCGTCAGGACCTTGGAGCTGATGCCCCCGATCCGTTCCCGCAGGTCCACCGGCCGTCTCGGGCCGTCGCGCAGCGCCCACAGCACCACGGCGTTCCACGTATGGGAGAGCAGGTCGAAGGCGAGGCGGGCGCGGCAGTCGGCGAGAAAGGAGTCGGTCGTCACGTACCAAATGGTGCCCGAACCCCCTTCTAGCGTCGTTGTGAGCCCACCAGGCAGCACGCACGCAGAAAGGAACCAACCATGAGAATCGGCGTACTGGGAACCGGCAACATGGCCCACGCCCTCGCCACCCACTGGGTACGCGCCGGGCACCACCTCACCGTCGGCGGACGCGACATCCACAAGGCCCGGCACCTCGCCTCCCGCCTCGGCGGCGACACCGCCGCCGGCAGCCTGCGCACCGCGGCCGAGGACGGCCAGGACGTCGTGCTCGCCGCCCTGCCCTTCGGGGCGGGCGCGCGCGTCGTACGGGATCTGCGCACCGCCCTGCACGGCAAGGTGCTCCTCGACTGCTCCAACCCCGTCGGGCCCGGCTTCCGGCTGCTCACGGACGGCGGTCCCTCGGCCGCGCAGCAACTCGCCTCCGCGGCACCGGGAGCCCGCGTGGTCAAGGCGTTCAACCTCTGCCACGAAGACGTCTGGCGCATGCGCCCGCCCGTCTTCGACGGGCGCCCCCTGGCCGTGCCCCTCTGCGGCGACGACGCCGCGGCCCTCGCGCACGTACGTGATCTGATACGCGACGTCGGCTGCGCACCCGTCCCCGGCGGAGGGCTCGAACGCGCCGGGCTCCTGGAAGCGACCGCCGCGCTGTTCATCGCCCTCTGGGTCGGCGAAGGCGCAGACGCCCAAGCCATCGCCCCGCCCCTCGCCTACGCCACCGGACCCGCCGGTCCTCCGGGAGCTGAAAGCGGTACGCGGGTGCCACTCCGCTGAGTCCTCCTCGGCGCACCACCCCGGTCCTCGCCGGCGCCGCCGGCCGTCGCCACCCCCCGGGGTGGCCCCGGCGCCGCCGGCCGTCGCCACCCCCCGGGGTGGCCCCGGCGGCCCTCGGCCCCGCCGCCCGGCCCCGCACCCCCGCCCCGACCCGTACCCCTGCCC
>NZ_JBDPMI010000064.1:0-4197 GCF_039871555.1 Streptomyces sp. B5E4 | reverse complement strand
ATCACCGACGGCATTCCGCACCTCCACAGCCACGCCGACACGACGTGCTCTGCCTGCCACAGAAACCCCGACACTATGCCTGACCAGCGATAACACGGTGATCAAGTACGGAAAGACAACGGCTTCTGACCCGGCACCAGGTCCTTGCCGGCGGGACTGCCCAGGAGTGACTCGTCCTCCCCGGCCGCCCTCGGTCAGTCCTGAGTGCCGCGGAAGGTACAAGAGCCGCTGCTGCGGCAGTTCAGGGCGTGGTTTGTCGGAGCCCTGAAGTGGGGATTGGTGAGGACGCCGTCTCCGTTGTCGGCGGCGGCCGAGCCGGCGGTGGCCGGGAGTGCGGCGCCCGTCAGGTGCGGATACTCATTGTCTCTCCCGCCATGGAGTGTCCGATTGTTCGGCCGATCACGCTGAGGCTGCCCGGGCCCAGCGGTTCCGTCCCGGCCTCGGCTGTCCGTGTGAACGAAATCCTCCAGCCGGGCGCCCTCGGACACCGCACCAACGTAGGTGCCCACGCTACTCGTCAACCGGGGATATCAAACGGGTTCTGAGCTTGACTCTGTCGGGGATCTTGGAGTTTCGCGACGCGGCAGCATGATCAACGGGCATGCTCGGTTGGTTCCGATGACCGATGCAGCCGTCGAGGTGCCCGTTGTCACTGCGTCCCCGTTCCGGTGAGCAAGTCCCGCCTCTGACCGTGCAGATCGCGCGGGCGAGCAACCCGAACGGCACGACGGCGATATGGGTGCGCGACCGGCTGGACGGGCTGTGGCGCGATGAGGACTTTGCCGACTGGTACCCGCGCGACGGGCGCCCCGGCCTCTCGCCCGCCCAACTGGCCACCGTCTGCGTGCTGCAGTTTCTGCTCGGTTTGTCGGACCGGCAGGCTGCCGAGGCGGTCCGCTGCCGGATCGACTTCAAGTACGCGATGGCCATGGAGCTGGACGACCCCGGCTTCCATCACAGCGTGCTGGCCGACTTCCGTGAACGCCTCGCCGAGGGTGATCGCGCCGACCGCCTCCTCGACCTCACACTGGCCCGCCTCAAGGAGGCCGGCCTGGTACGCGAGCGCACCACACAGCGCACCGACTCCACCCACGTCCTGGCCGCGGTCCGCAATCTAACCCGTCTGGAGCTGATCACCGAGGCGGTCCGCGCCGCGCTGGAAGAAGTCGCCGACACCGCCGGTCATCTGCTGGACGAGCTGGTCGACGAGGACTGGGGACGTCGCTACGGCCGTCCGGTCCGCCTGGGCAAGAACCCCACCAAGCCCAAGACCAGGATCATGGCCACCGGGAACGACGCCGTCCGGCTCCTGGAACACCTCTACCGGCACGGAGTGGACCGAGCGTCCGGCCCCCGTGTCCAGGCTCTGCGCCAGATCGTGGTGCAGAACTATCACCGCGACGCCGCAGGCCGCCTGCGCTGGCGCACCGCCGAGACCGAGGACGGACCCGGGCTGCCGCCCTCGTCCCGGGTGATCGTCTCTCCCTACGACACCTCGGCCCGCTATGCCCGTCACGGGCACATCATCAGCTGGAAGGGGTTCTCCGCCCACCTGACGGAGACCTGTGCTCCTGACGGCCCCAACGTGATCACGGACGTGGCCACCACCGCGTCCACCACCCACGACAGCAAGGTCCTGCCCGGCATCCACACCCGCCTGCACCGCCGCGGCCTGCTGCCCGCCGAGCACCTGGTCGACAGCGGCTACACCTCCCTGCCACACCTGGAACAAGCCGCACGCGACCACCAGGTCACCGTCTCCGGGCCGCTGCGGAGCAACCCCACCCGGCAACACCGCCGAGGCGAGGGCTTCGCCCGCGACGACTTCCACATCGACTACGACCGCCGGCAGGTCACCTGCCCCCAGGGCCAGGTCAGCCAGGGCTGGCACGGCCCCTACCCGACCTCCTCACCCACCGCGGCCCCACTGATCGTGGCACGATTCACCAAGAGCCAGTGCCACCCCTGCCCGGCCCGCGCACAATGCACCACCTCCCGCGAGAGCACCCGCACCATCGGCTTTCCCCCGCGAGAACTCCGCGACCTGCAACTCCGCGTCCGTGCCGAGCAACAGACGCCCGACTGGAAGACCCGCTACGCAGTCCGCTCCGGAGTGGAGGGAACGGTCAACGAGTTCGCTCACGGTCACGGCATGCGCCGCTGCCGCTACCGAGGACAGAGCAAAACCCACGTCCAGCACGTCCTGACCGCGATCGCCATCAACATCGAGCGCCTCAGCGGTCTCCCACCGGCTGACGAAGCACCCCCTCCCCGCCGACCGACCGCCTTCCAGAACTACCTCGATCAGCACGAAATCCCCCGGCCGAAGTCCTGGCGCACCCTGGGCACCTGACCTCGGCAACTCCAAGATCCCCGACAGAGTCAAGCTGAGGATCTAGACGGTCTGGGAGATGCGGTCGTTGAGGTATGCGGCGGTGGCCCGGGTGCCGATGCCGATGCCGGCGCCGTTGCGGGCCACGTACCGCAGGGCGGTGAGGCGACCGGGGCGGGGCCGGTGAGCTGGACGCAGACCGGTGCCGCTGTGGTGCTCGTGTTACCGAAGGTATAGCTGCTGCATGGCCATGTCCCGGGCTTCGCAGGAGGGGCACCAACGGGCTGTATCGCTGTCGGCTTTCTCCTTGGCTGACGCCGACTTCATCGATCTGCGGTACGTGGTCGCTGAGTCGGTCATCTTCTCGCATCCGCGGACGTGCACGATCGTCCGTTCGCGCTTGCGCGACGTCTTCCCCCACCTGCCGGTGTGTTCTTCCGTCACCAGCTCTTCCGTCCACATGGCAGCTGGCAGACCGGCCCGTCGCAGCTCTGCCAGCTCGTTGGGCGGGCGGGCGCCGGCGTGGTAGGCCAGGTCTTGCAGCTGGTCGCGTTCGGAGCGGTGCCGGAAGGCCTTGGCCAGCCGGAGGACCTCGGATACGGGTGTCAACACCCCCACGTGTGGCAGCAGGGTCTGGCCCAGGACAGTCTCCAGGTCACGCTTGTTCTTGGCGGAGGCCAGGATCAGCTGCCGCAGGCGGGGGCCGTCGCAAAGCCGCGCGGCCGCATCCAGCAGACTGCGCCCGTCGAGGTGTCGGCCGGCGTCCTGCAGGCCCACGTACAGCTGGGCCACCATCTGTGGCTCCCAACGGCGGGCGATGTCCGCGAGTGCACCATCCGCTTCCGCGTCCCGGTCCTCATCGCGCAGCTCGGCCAGCAGATCGACGATGTCGTCCAGATGCATGTCAGGCGTAAGCGGTGAGGACGGTGCGGGCGCGAATCCTTCCTCCCACAGGGCCAGCTCCCGGTGGGTGTCGTGCGCCATCTCCTCGGTGCGCTGGGCGTCGCGCTCCTGCAGCCGCAGCAGGGCACCTGTCTGGGCGATCAGGTCCTCCAGCTCGGCCACGCGCCGCAACGCGGCGTCGCGCTCCCGCTCCAGCCGAGCTGCTTGCTCGGCGTAGCTGTGCCGGCCGTCGGCGGCTCGCATCTCGGCCAGCTGCTCCTCGGCACGTCGGCGGTGTGCCCGCTCCTGCCGCAGCTCCTTTTGAAGACCGTCCAGCTCCCGGGCCGTGGCGGTCTGCTGCTCGGCGAACTTCTCTTTCAGCTCCTCGACCTCGTAGGCGCGGGCGGACAGCGGCCCGCGGGCGCGGGCCGCG
This sequence comes from Streptomyces sp. B5E4, assembly GCF_039871555.1. Taxonomy (NCBI): domain Bacteria; kingdom Bacillati; phylum Actinomycetota; class Actinomycetes; order Kitasatosporales; family Streptomycetaceae; genus Streptomyces; species Streptomyces sp. B5E4. The sequence goes on along the minus strand of NZ_JBDPMI010000064.1, from coordinate 550 downwards.
GCGTAGAGCAAGGTGCGGCTGCCCTTGACCGCCTCGATCACATCCGGCGCGTCGGGGCCGTCCTCTTCGTCTGCGAGTTCGTCGGCGAGCAGCCGGTGCAGGCGGGTGAGCATCTGAGGCTGCGGCAGGCTCTGGCCGGACAGGAACCGCGACAACCGGCTGGGATCGACGCCCAGGGCCTCGGCCAGGGCATCGGAGGTCATACCGACCCGCTCGCGCAGCACCCGCAGGTGTTCAGCGAAGACCTTCACGTCCGCTGCCAGACCGCCGTCCAGCGCCCCTAACGCCCGCGGCCGGGTGAACCGGCGCTGTCCGTCCACGCTCTCCTCCCGTACTTTGCCCACCCCGCAACTTGCCCTGGCCGGGCGCAAGGTGTGCTTGCCGACTGCCGCAACCAGGCTGCGGCGCGCTGGGCTTGACCTTAGAAGCCGTTGTCCTATCGATCTTGAGTGCGGTGTGATCGAAAGTGGCCGGTGGGGCGGGTGATTCTGCCGTGGCCGTGCATGAAGACAGGGCCTCTGGTGCAGTTCGGAGTTGCTGAGACACCGAT